>JAAZUU010000018.1 GCA_018624035.1 Rhodobiaceae bacterium
AAACGGATCGCCATACAAGACCTCACCACCGCGGATCTGCACCCGACCTGCGTTGTCAGCATTGGTCAAACCAAGGTTATTTACTCCTGTCTGCGTGGCGGAACCATAGACAGAGAAGGAGTTGAAGTTAGAGTCGGTACCCGAACCCAGAACCGTCCGGTCAACTTCAAAGCTAAGCCGCTGGTTAACAGCATCATAGCCAACCTTCACAGGCGGGTTTTTCTCGTCGACCCAGTCATCGGAAATGGTGACACTATCCAACCCAAGCGCGGTCTTGTTTGCTCCCACTGCGACGTCGGGCCAGCCAATCAGTTCGTCTCCAACGGTAATGATATCCTTCGAAAGGGCGGTCAAGACATCCTCATTATCATAGGAAGAAGACCGCAAATCCTGCATTTCCCGAATGATTATCCTGTTGCTTCTGAACTCGGTTTGGGCGCCATCGTAGGGCGGATAATCCCCTTCGAAAAAGGCTTCCATCGTGGTTGAAGGTTTGTGAAGAACGAAAATGTCTCTTCCCGAAGCGTAGGCGATGTCAAAATCGGTGTCAGGCATGGTGATGCCGCTGGTGCTCAGATCAATATATGAACGACCGTCGTCATTCTGTGTGACACTGACGACCCTCAAATCTCGTCCTGTAATGGTCTGTGAATTCGTATCATTCAGACCAAGATTGCCCGACAGATTCACAAATTCATCCACCACGAAATCTGCCACGTCATCCAGATAGACCCGCAAGGAGTTCGTCGTCGACGAGTATTCGATCAGATTGTTTCCCGCAAACCCATAGGCCTTCGCCGCCTCATCATAGACGGTCAGGGTGGGCCGCTTGCCGGGAAATGTGTGAGACAGATAGTGTTTCGTCAGGTGCGTTCCCTCGATTGTCCTGTCTATGGTTTGCGGGTCCAGCGTTCCGGTGAGATCCGTCACCGTCACGTTGACGGTTGCATCCGAAGGGCTGACCCCGCTGGCAAGCGACAGAGAGTTGAATGACACAAGCGAGGAAATCTTCCCGATTACATCCTCATTCACCATGGATGGTCGATTGCTCGTCACATCAATATTGTCGACATAGAGCTGCGCGCCAAGGGCGCGACCACCACTGGCATCAAAACTTCCGGATACAAAAACGAACTTATAGGTTCCGGCGGCGGTGATGTCCTTGGAGACGGTCGCCCAACTGGTCGTGGCGCCGGCGGTGGTGGCCGACTCATTGATCAGTTCGATGGTATCCCCGGTATCCGTATTCAGCAGATAACCATAAACATCATAAGCGTCGCTTCCACCTTCCGCCTTCCAGTCAAAGCTGATGGTGTCACCGACATTCACACTGACCGAGGAGTTGCTGACGATGGCAGGCCCCCTCGTAACGGCATATCCGTCATCGGCGGTAAGCGAGCTTCGCATCTGCACGGACTTGTCGCCATTCTCCTGAACGACCTGTGTAGAGAAGGTTCCTGTCGCCGCGCTTGTGTCGCCAAGCACACCATTATTGGCTGGATAGCTGGTATCGGTTGGCGAGGTGAAACCCGCAATTGTGGTGGTGCCAAGTTCTATTTGTTCATTGATCACTGTCCAGCCGGTGATTGTCGTACTACCGACGGCATCGGCGGAAAAATCCTGATTTTCGAAGGATTGATCAAAGTTGATCTGAAGGTCATTGCCCCCCAAACCATTTTTGTTTGAATCCACACTGCCGACAACCTCGGCATAGGTGCCCATACCCTGATAGATGACCCCATTCACGACGCTAACCCGCCCCAATATCTTAGAGGGCGTGGAAGAACTCTCCAGCGTGATGCTGGATGAGGTGACATTGTCGCCGGGAGAGAACAGCAATGTGGATCTTGAATAATCACCCGCCGCAAGATCGAAAACATCAGCCTTCGCTAGACTTTGGTCCGCGGCGATTGAGGTCGGCAGAGAACGGCGCTCGATTTCAATGATCTGGTTTCGCTCCAGAGGAGCCGTGATCTGCTCACCGGTTGATTTGGTAAACTGCAGTCCCCCTACACCGAGCGGGTCATCGCTGTATTGGCGGCCGTACTCGTTGAGTGTCTCGTTGATCCGGATCTGGGTATGCGCCAGGAACTCTTCCTTGGTAAAGTCTGGCGAAGTGCCAGTAATGGCAAAGTCATCCCCCATCGCCTCGGTGACATAGCTATCGGTTCCAAGAAGTTCTACTGACACCTTGTTAGTCAGCGGTGTAATGGCGCCATCGGCACCGACACGCTGGAAGTCGAAGGTAATGGTATCGTCAACATTCTGCTCGACCTGGAACTTGCGATCATCACCATAGGCAGCGTTGATCGCACGCTCCACCTCAGCTGCCAGCTGGTCGGCGTTGTAGAGACCCGGGTTGATGTCGATGCTGACCGGCTGGTCGGAATCATCAACATTCACCAGAAGGAAGTCCTTACCCCAATAGACGTCGGAGCCTGAATTACCAGCCTCGCGGGTGGCTTTGAACTGCATAGGGTCTGTGACAATCTCAACAAGCTTGTCACCCTCTTCACCGAAGTCGAAGCTGGTTTGTTCACCGCTGATCGATGCCGGCTGAGAGGGCACCAGTGTCTGCAGGTCGTCGAGCTTGTAAAGCGGCGAGCCCTTGCCCTCGATGAAGTAGTTGTCATCAGGGATGGAGGTGGTCTGCTGGCCGAACCGATCGACAAAGATCTGGTTACCGGCGTCATCCACGGCGCTGACGAGGTCCGGATTAATGATCGTGTCATTGATCACCAGACGGGTGTCGTACTTGTTCGTTGGGTCGTCGGCCGAAGCTGCCTGGGTCTTGATAAAGTAGGCCGTGGCGATTGTGGGGTTACCGAGATCATCAAAGATGGTGATCGATGTCGAGTTGGTGAACGTCTCGGGATCGTTCGGATCGAATGAATATCCGTCCTGGAACTGCGGACGATCCGGCACCACGTCGGATGCCGCGTTGACGTTCACGCCAAGCTTGATGTTTGATGTCGCCTGCGGATCACCAGATGTCACCGGCAGCTGGAGCGGAACCGCGCTGTCCAGGTCCTTTGCCGTGACCGATCCGTCAGTGTTGACCGGGTAGGTCAGAAGATACTGGCCGGCGGAGTCGACAACATAACGGTCGTTGTTGACGTTCAGCGAGCCGTTTCGCGTGTAGACCGTCTGTGCCGAAGTCAGGGACGGCTTGAGTGCAAAGAAGCCCTGACCGGAAATCGCGAGGTCAAGCGCGTTCAGCGACGCGGCAATGTTTCCCTGGGTAAACTGCTGCTTGATACCCTTGAGGATGGTACCGGAACCAATCGAGGACGAGGCGTTCTGCAACGGCGATGTTGCGAAGATGTCACCGAATTCGACCCGGCTTCGCTTAAAGCCGGTGGTGCCGACGTTTGCGATGTTGTTCGAGGTCGCCGAAATATCGGCGGACGAACCATTCAGGCCTGTGAGCGCGGTATAAAATGACATTCTCTTATCTCCTTGAGCCTGTCAGGGCTCCCTTTCCTTGAGTGGAAACTGATCTCTTTATTGTCAGTTGGTCCTGATGCTAGCGACGGAACTTCCTCACATCGGCAGCACGGACTTCGCCATAATCACGAACATCAAGCATAACGCCGGACGTCGCATCACCAGTCGATGCGGCAAGAATTTCGGCAAAAATGCTTGGGGTCAGGCTTTCCATACCAGCACCCATATCGGCAAAGGCCTCAATGCGAACCGCTTCGCCACTGTCGAGAACCGACTGTGGAACATCGTTCCACTCAAACCCAACCAGGCCAGATGGCTGCGCGCCAAGCTGCATCTGATGAAGCACATCGCCAGCAGAATTGCTGAAAGTCAGATTGGTCACGCCAGATGCCGATGGCAGATCAAGCATGCCGTGGATAGCGCCACTTTCATCAGGGCGGGCATAATTGCCCGGGATCATCACAGAGCCGCCAAGCAAACTAGACGCGGTGGCAATTCTGAATTCACCAAGCTGCTCGGCGATGCCTTTCAGCTCAGCTCCCATTTCGGTAATGCCTGTTACGGTCGAGAATTGCGCCATCTGCTCGATGAATTCAGCGTTTTCCATCGGTGCAAATGGGTCCTGGTTCTGAAGCTGGGTTGTCATCAGTTTCAGGAAGTCGCTCTGGCCAAGCGTGTCTTTGTTGGCACTGGACGAATCTTCCTCACGTTGCACACCAAGTTTTTGCAGGATGCTATCGAGTTGCGACTGGCTTGTAGGATCAATGGTGCTCATTCATGGTCTCCGTAGGGTCACTTGCCCATGTTGATCGTGCGCATCATCAGGGCACGTAAGGTGGTTACCACCTCGATATTGTTCTGATACTGGCGCTTTGCCTCCAGCATCTCGACGAACTCTTCCTCGACATTCACCGCCGCCGCATAGACGAATCCGTCCTCGTCGGCGAGCGGGTGATTTGGCATGTAGGTCCGCTCCGGACGGCGCTCACTTGTGGTGATGCCGGCCACTTCGGTGGTCGAAATTCCCGAATCCTTTACATTCGCCGCATATGTCGTCTCGAAAATGGGTTTCATCGCCCGATAGGCGTCACTCTCGGTGCCGCTGATATTGCCGGCATTGGCCAGGTTACTGGCGATGGTGTTGAGGCGCACAAGCTGGGCCGACATAGAACGGCCGGCAACATCAAAGATATTTTCAATACCAGCCATCACTCGCCCTTTATCGCGGACTTCAGCCCGGAGATCTTGTTGTTGAGGAATGTCAGTGTTGTCTGATAGCGGATGACGTTCTCGGAGAACTCCATCTGCTCGACATTCATCTCAACTGTGTTGCCATCGCGAGACGGGTTGACCGGGGTGCGGTACTTCATCTTCTCGGCAGACGCTTCCATCGATACCTTGAAGTGGCGCCCATCAGTGGCGCGCAGTGGGCCAGCACCTTCGGCTTTGTTGATCATCGCCTGAAAATCGATGTCACGAGCCTTGAAATTCGGTGTCGCGGCGTTTGCGATATTCGACGCAAGTACCTTGTTGCGTTTCGCGCGCACAGTCAGAGCGGTTGCGTGCAGGTTAAGATATTCACCAATGCCTTTCATCGCTCTTTCCTTTCAGGTGCCTGTTATCACAATGAAAACAGTTGTTTAAACTTTTGCGCCCAGCCATTCCGCGTGATCTGATATTTATGTCCAAATAATCGCGGACTGACCTCGTGCTGGCCCACATTTTGCAATAACGATGCCAATCCAACTGGAGAGGATAAAAAAAATGGCTGCATCGACCATTCCCAACAGTGGCGGTCCCGGATCGTCGGTAGAACTGTCTCCCGTGACCATCGCCGTTCGCGACAAGGTGATTGAGAAATTCGCCGACCAACCGCTTGACGACATGAACGAGTCGGTCAAACAGCTGCTTTCCAGAGAAGAAGATGAACAGAAGCGGCTCGGCATCCTGGCAGCGCGCGTATATATATTGCGTCAGCGCATCATCAGGATTGCAGAGGGCGACCCCGACCGCGTTGTTGGCAGCGCATCACCAAAACCAACCAGCATGGCGGCAGGCAGCGTCGATGAACAGCAGCCTGAAACCACACAAGGCGAATGGACGAGGCTGCGCATTCTTGATGATTGTGAGGTGAACGGCGTTCGCTTTCCAAGGACCGTGATTATCGATGTAAAGGCGGATGACGCCGAAAAGCTGATCGCCAACGGCAATGCCGAGTTGGTCGAGGAACACCCGGTCTCTTCGCAGACGGAAGCAGAGGGAAGTGTCGAGGTCGACGCCTCAGATGAGGCTGATGATGATATGGCAAGCTCTGATGCGCCGCGGGACGCAGCTGCTGATACCGAGAGCGAAACGGCGGCAGGCGAAGCCGATGAAATCGATAACACGGCAGAAGACAGCGTGGCAGAGGACGGTAAGGGCGCGGATGAAACGGCGGCTGAGGATGATGACGAATTGAGCACGATGACCGCCGCCCTGGAGGCCGCATCGACGCCACCGATCGAGGATGAGGCCCCTTCCACATCGGCCTCTGAAAGCGAAGCCGGTGCCGACAGCGTCATCGAGGCCCCAAGCGCCGCCGAGGTGACCGCGGCCCTTGAGGCGCTGAGCATGGGAGATTCGGCGGAAGATGAGGACGCGGGCGGTTCAGTCGAGGCAACAGGCATTGATGCTGGATCCGATGCAGCAGATGTGGCGGCCGAACTGGAGGCGCTCAATGCCGCCATGACAACTTCTGACAGCGATGCATCCTCTGCCGACATTCCGGGAGATGCTGCCACCGACAGTTCCGCTTCCGACGCGGCCGCTGAGGTGCTCACAGAGGAACAGGATTCGCCAGAGGCTCAGGAGGACGGCGCTGACAAGCCCGGCGGCTGGTTCGAAGCACAGCAGATGGCCGAACGATCATCACCTGACGAGGCAGAGAGTGACGAAGGTGATGACAGTGCCGCTGATGAATCTGATGAAGGGGAAAATTAGGACGATGCAAAGACCTGATACAAGGCATCGCCTGCCATTTACGGTGCCTCTGATTGCAGCGGCCTGTCTTCTGGCTGGATGCTACGACCTGACAAGGTTCAGACAGGAACGCTATGAATGTGAATTCAACCAGCAGGGCCTGGTCGAAATTGACTTTCGTGACTTCGAGGTTGGCGCTGAAACAACGGTGATTTTCAGGGATCAGACAGTGACCATGCCAATCATCCAGGCCAGTGACAAAAGCTTTTCACTGGCCGGAGACGGGCTGATCATCCGTGTCGACAGGTCATCCGGAACAGTGCGGATCACGCGCGGCACACGCTATCGCAACGTCAAATGCGTAAAGTCCAAATTCAAGATCTGATCAACGGGGTCACACCCACCCACCGACATGTCACCGGCGGAGCCGGCAGCAGCGTCAGGATTTGACGCGGCCGTGGAAGGTCACGATAGCCTCAGCCTCCTCGAGCGAAAGACCGGTGGCATCGGCAACGGCTTGTTTGGACGCACCGCCCCGCGCCAGTTCGATAGCACGGCTCATTCCGACTTCACCGCGCACGTCATCTGCAAGCCGGACAACATCACGGCGAAGCGCGTCCAGCGAGGTTCGACTGTCATTCACCGCCTCGACAACCTGGTCACTGGCCGCGGCGACCTCACGGCCAGCTTTTGTCTGAAGCTCGAGAAGCTGATCATGTTCATGCAACCGCTCCTCAAGACGGGTCAGTCGCGACGACAGTCTTGTTCGCAGCAGCGCGAGCTGAAGCCACACGCCAAGTGTGATCAACAACAGCAAAAGCAGTAAAATCACTTCCGGCGTCAGGAACTGGTCGGGTTCGGACATGTCAGCCTTCCCTGCGATGGTGTGTTGTCGGTTGGCCTGCGGCAGCGAGGCTCACTGCTCGTCTCCGGACAGCGCCCTGCGCATATGATCCTCGAAATCATCAGCCCAAACAAGCCTCGCCCGCCCCTTTGCCTCAAGATCACCCAGAGAGACGAGGCAACGCTCCAGGCGTGTTCGCGCATCATCAGCAAGCTCACCTGTTGAAATCGCCTCGACAAGCGGCGGCAGATCTCTTTCGATCAACGTCTTCATCTGTTCATTTATAGCCAGGAAGTTGTCGGGCTCACGCGCACGCGTTTCAGCACCCTCAATCAGCTCATTGAGAGTGCGGATAAAACCGTCAAGCATTTCTGTCGCAGTCATTTCGACGATTGCCGCGACGTCAGGCCTTCATATCTCTGTACGCATCCATCAAAGCTTCAGAGATACGATCGACATCAATGGGGTACTCCCCGCGCGCGATGGCATCCTTGATCCGGCTGACGGCTTCGTTATCGACAGGCGGTGTCTGGGCGAGCTGCATCTGCGCCTTTGTCGACGCAGCGTCACTTACCTTAACATCATCCACCGAGGGAGAAGCCGCAAGCGACCGGGCACCGGCGTTTGCCGGACGTCCATCGGATGCACGACCTTTGGTCAGCTCCAGTCGGTTAACTGTGGTTTTAATGGCATCAACCATTTCTAAACCCTCCTCGGTAAAGGTAACGACGCAACGGAGTCATTTTTTAGCGATTACCCGGACTTTTTTTTCACCGACGATCTTCGCCCGAACGGTTTTTCCGCTACCGGCATTTTCAACGCCGATCCATTCGCCAAACTGTCCATTTTCAAGGGCATAGCCTATCATGTCGACGCTGATTCCACCAGCAGAACTGCTGATCAGCACCTCCTGCCCCTCTTCGACAAGATAATCTGGATGAAGATGACGTACCATCAATGGTTTATGCGCACTGAGTGAAGTTTTCATGCGACGGCCAACGATGCCGGTTGGTTCGAGAAAGGCGCCTATGACATTGCGGGCCGGTATCGCAATCATCACCAGATCACTATCGGCGATGATGTCGTTTCGTGACACGCTACGGGCAAGTGCGACAACCTCGACCTCTTCCATCCCAGCGCGCGGGTTCACGCTCCTTGCGACAACGCGCTCGATAGGCCCGGTTGCGCTTTGATCCGGGCGAAAATCACGGACAGGAACCGGCGCCGGGCGGCTGTTCAGATTGGTACGGATGGCAAAGCGCCAGACAGTTTCACCCGTGCAGCGAACAGCTACCGTATTCCATCCGCCGAACATCGGCTCAATTTCAGGAGTGCTGTCACAGACCGGAAACACCCGGTCATCATCGATTTCCGGCGTACCTTCAAGACCCTGATCAGCCAGGCTGGCAATGATAAGGCGGGAGATATCAGCCCCGAGAGGCGAGACGATGTTAGCGTCTTTGGCGCCAGCACCCTGACCGCCAGAGACCATGACAACGGTGGTGATCAAGCCGAACAGTCCGGTAAGGATACGACGAGACAGCCTCATCCCATCAGCCCCCGATAAAGAAGATTTCGTTCTGTAGCCCAGAACCGTGTTGTGGTTCTTCATGGCGCTTGGATCCGAGCACCAGATCCTTCATCTCGTTCAATGAAGGAAGGTGTAACATTTTGTCAGCATACAGAAAATTGGGGTTTCCCCGAACAAAGGCAGACCTGTTCTTCTTGACAATCGCCATTTGCACGACCGACAGGTCAAGGCCACTGCCCGCATAATAGGCAGTGATGATATGTGACAGGGTTTCATCAGGCTGCACCCGGTGCGATGCCGTATGATTCGGATCATGGATGAACGGGTTGTCTGCATTCAGGCCCGATCCGCCGCCAGACTGGGCATAGCCCGGATATTCAAGGACAACAATGGGTTGGCCCTGGGCACCGGCAAGCTGTGGCACCAACAGGCCTGCCGTCACGACAATCCCGAAAAGAAGCGGCTTCATTGTGGTATCTCCATGAATTCTGCAGTCCGGCCAGCCAGCGTGCCAATATCACGCCGGTCATTCAATGGCGTCAGTGTTGAGGACATTGGCGCAACCGACGTCACCCGCATGATCTGCCAGGGTGTGTCCGTTCCGCTTGCCACGGCAAGAGCATTCTCGCGCATCCCGTGGTAACTGCCAATTGGTACGCTTAATCTGCCATCAGCAACAGACATTGTCGCTGTCAGCGGCTCGCACTGAAGCTTTGTGACCATCGAGTCAACAAGCTTGGAAACCGGCGCGCGCATCTGATCGAGGATGTCTTTTCGGCGAGGCTGGCCAAGAACGTTCAGTGTCCGGAAGGGTGAGCGCTTCCTTGTCGTGATAAGCTGCTCAACCACAAATTCATCAACCGGCGCGTAGCTGTCACCCTCGAACAGATGCATCTGCAAGGTCACAAGCATTTCATTGCGGCGGTCGAGCCCGGAGCCGGACCGCTTTCCAATTACCGTAATTTCGGGGATCAGCGCGAAATCACCTCGCCGGACCCGGATGACACCGGTTGTCAGCGCCTGATAATCGAACTTGTCAGTGGTGCGGGCAAGTCGCTGCGGGTCAAGGATGGTGTCGGTGGCGCGCGCGGCGTTCACCCCGGCATGTGCTTCGACAGCCTCGACAAGTGCCGTAATCACCTGCGAGGCCATTGGCCCGGTTTCAGCCGGTGCGGCCTCGTCATGTGTGATCCGCGGGGCAAAAATCGTCACATTCACATCACGACGATGCAGGCAGGGACCCTTGGGAAGGTCGCCGACGGCTGCGCGGATGCTGACCTGGTAATGCAGATCGTCGATCACCTCGTTGGTAATCGTGTAATCGAGGATGCGGCTAGCCGGACGGACCACAAAATGGTCTTCAAGGCTGGAGTCGGTCATTACGGCCGAGAAACCATCGATACGCGCCCCACCTTCCAGAGCGGCAAGATAAAGCGCATCCTCAAGCGCCGTCATGCGGGCTTGCTGTTCCAGGGCCGGATCAAGGATCACAGCGCGACCGGTGGTCTCGGTGAAGCGCATGCCAGCCGCATGGCCCGAGGTCGCACCAAGCAGGAAACAGGCTACGGCCAGCATCAGCACCAGCGGCAGTCTGGCTAGGTCAAGCCAGTTCCGCCGTTCAAGCCTTGCATAGAGATCGAGTATCACTCCGGCCTCCATCCTGTCATAAGCGGTGTCATGCTTCGCGTCTTCAAACCAGACCGCGCGCGGTGCCGATCAGATAGCTGATCATCTCGCGATCAATCTCGAGGACAATTTCATAGGTGTCAGAACCGGTCGGGTTGATCCGAACGGTGCGCGCGCCGCGAATGGTGCCGGAGACGACACCGCGGAATGTGTCATTCTGCACCATCAGGTCGATCACAGTTGTTGATGAGTCCACCTGCAAGCCATGAATCTGCTCGGCGAGATCGCGCATCGCCGCCATGCGGGCGGAGCGAATGGCCATCAGGCGCTTCTGCGAGTCCGAGCGTCCGGGCTGTGACGATACCACGGCGTATCCGACAGCTGTCAGGGTGGGTACCTGTTCAGCATTGGCGTCAAAGACTTCCTGCACGGCGGCGAGCTGCGCGGCCGAGCTGTCATCCGACTTGACTGAGTTGTTCTGAGCGGTAGATCCGCCAAGGGTCTGGCATGCCGAAACGGCAAGCGTGGCTGCGCAGATCATGCCGAAGGTCTTCATCCGCTTCGACAGGGTGGCAATAGCTACTCGTGACATGGCCCGTTACATCCTTTCGACCTGTTGCGCCCCGGCAGCACGCCCGGGCAGATAACTGTGTGGCGGGTGATGCAGATTTCATGCCATTGCATCGACGCCAGCGCCCTTTATCCGGCCAGTTTCAACTAGCTTGTTGATTTTTCATGATTTTCGTTGAATGGCATGCTTCTTGCCTCACTTTTTTCATACCCGGGCACGGGAATGGCCGGACCGAAATCAGGCCGATCCCAGAATGTCCCGGAAACGGAATTGTTTTTTGCAAGGAAAACATATGCTTGACCTTTATGAATCGGGAACTGGCGCAGGCTGTATCGCTGTGGAAAGGCGGTGCTGGAATTTTGACGCCAACATCCCGATGGCGGGTCAGCGGGAGATGCATGCGTCATGGAAATGACACTTCAGCGACTCGGCCTGGAAAACTACGCGAAACTGGCCCGCGGTCTGATCATGCCATTCGGCATTCTCGTCCTTGTGGCGATGATGGTGCTGCCTCTTCCGGTTCTCCTTCTCGACACCTTTTTTGTCACGAACATCCTCGTCTCGCTTCTGGTCCTGATGGTGGCGATCAATATCCAGCGCCCGCTGGAATTTTCCTCCTTCCCGAGCCTGATCCTGATCGCAACAGTCCTGCGACTTGGCCTGAACGTGGCCTCCACGCGGATTGTTCTCAGCGAGGGCCATAATGGCCCAGACGCCGCAGGCAAGGTCATCGAGGCATTTGGAGAGTTTGTCATTTCCGGCAATTACGCTGTCGGACTGTTCATCTTCCTGATCCTCATCATCATCAATCTGGTGGTTGTCACACGCGGTGCCGGTCGTGTTTCAGAGGTATCGGCGCGTTTCACCCTCGACGCCATGCCCGGCAAACAGATGGCCATCGATGCCGATCTGAATGCTGGTGTGCTGACGAATGAAGAGGCAAAGGAACGGCGTGAGGAAATCGCCGAGGAGGCCGATTTCTATGGTGCCATGGATGGTGCCTCGAAATTCGTCAAGGGCGACGCCATCGCCTCAATCCTCATTCTCGTGATCAACGTCGTTGGCGGACTGATTATCGGTCTTGCCCAGCACGACCTTCCGGTCGGCGTTGCCGCCGAGACATATGTATTGCTGTCCGTTGGTGACGGTCTGGTCGCACAGATCCCGTCGCTGCTGCTGGCGATCTCGACCGCGATTATCGTCACACGCGTATCGTCAAAGCACGACATGGCCGAGAATATCGGCAGCCAGATCAGCCTGTCACGCGCCTGGATCCCCGTTTCGGGTGTTCTGTTGCTGATCGGTTTCGTTCCCGGCATGCCGAACATCATGTTTCTTGCCGCGGCACTGATCGCCGGCGGCGCCGGTTACTGGTCATTCATGCGAGAACGAAAGAACGCCGAGGATGCCATGCCAACCGGCGGCGACAGCGAAGAGGAAATATCCCGCCCTGACCAGATCGAGCTTGACGAGATCGCGGACAACGCGCCGATCTCCATCCAGCTTGGCTACGGGCTGATCAAACTGGTGTCCGAGGATGGCGACGGCGCTCTGACCAGTCGTGTGACCGGCATTCGCCGGCAGGTATCGCGCGCGCTGGGCTTTGTCATTCCTCCGGTTCGAATCCGGGATGATCTGACGCTGGACGGCAACAGCTATCGCATCCGTGTAGGCGCAACCATCGTTGGCGAGGACAAGATCTATGCTGATCGTAGGCTGGCCATTGCCGGCGATGAAAGCCGTGTAAAACTTGAAGGCATCGAGGTCAAGGATCCGTCCTTCGGCATGGATGCGGTATGGATCAGTCAGCAATCCGTAGCCGAAGCCGAAGCACAGGGCTATGTCGTGGTCAATCCGGAATCGGTTATGGCGACACATCTTTCGCAGGTGCTTCATAAATATGCCAGCCAGTTGATTGGCCAGGATGACGTGCAGGGACTTCTCGACAATCTGGGCCAGACAGCTCCACATCTTGTGGAGTCGGTCGTGCCGAAGCTTGTACCTCTTCACAGCCTCACAGCGGTTCTGCGCATACTTCTCGAGGAAGGCGTGCCAATAAGCGATCTGCGAACCATCCTCGAGGACCTGCCACCACTTACCGCGCGCAATCTTGGCGCGGTCGATACAGCCGAGGCGCTTCGCCCCCGCCTTGCCCCGCTCCTGATCCAGCAGATCGCGCCTCTCAACCAGCCACTGCCGGTGATGACGCTCGATTCAGAACTTGAACATATGCTCATCACCATGGTGAGGCAAAGCGGGGAGGAAGGTTTGATCCTGGACAATGCACTTGCCGAACAGCTTCTGCGCAAAATTTCCGAGACCTCCGAGACAGTCAGCGCCCGCGGTGACCAGGTGGTGATGGTGGTATCGCCCGCCATACGCCGCCAGTTCGCCCAGCTGGTCCGTCAGCACATCGAGGATTTACACGTGCTTGCCTTCACCGAGCTTCCGGACAGCCGGAAGATCGAGGTTGTGGCCACAATTAGCGGCGAGGCCGGCTGAGCCGCCCCCGTCACGAGAGAAAGAGGGAGTTAGTCATGACCACCATCACCGTCACAGCGGCCGACACGGCGCAAGCGATGGACAAGATCGTAGAACGGCTTGGAGAAGACGCGCTGATCCTTGAGACCGTGAAACGGAATGGCCGGATCGAGATGATCGCCACCGACAGCAGCGATGACACAACAGAGCCGCAACCGGTCATGTCACAGCCTGACAGCGCACAGCGCGGCCAGCTGGATCTTGAGGTTGGCGGCGGATCCGGCTTCACGGACCTGTTTGACCAGCAGATGATCAACAAGGTGCGGGATCGCGGTGCCGGCTCCGCGAGCACGTTGGATCATCTTGTTGAACGCGCCATGGACGCCTCCAACAATCTCGACATGCTGACCGAACTCCGCAGCATCCGACAGATGCTTGACGGCATGATGATCACCAGGCCCGAAGGTCTTGACGTGACGCTTGGCCATGCCGCGCCAGTGCGCCTCCATCAGGCAGGATTCTCGTCACGGGCAATCCAGCAACTCCACCATCATATGGTTGGGCTTGATGATGACGAGGCGGTGGCAGCGTTTATCAACGCCCTTGCCAAACGCGTGGTGCATCGCGACGCAGAATCGGTCTTTGATTCACGGGTTGTCTTTGTTGTCGGCAGCTCCGGAACCGGCAAGACGACGCTTGCCACCAAGATCGCCGCCTATTTCAAGGAGCATGGCATTTCCGAAAGAATGATGCTGACAGCGGCCACGGGCCCCGGCATCAGCGCCAATGAGGATATCAAATCCTATGCGCGGCTTCTGAACATGCGCACCATGCAGCTTGGCATAGGCGAAGTGCCGACGGCCATCATGGAAACCAGCAATCGGCTGATTATCGATGTCAATGCATCACCCGAAGATACAGACGCCGCCATCCGCCAGGTAATACAGCGCCTTGGCAGCAGCAAGGTGACAGTCGTGCAAGCCATTCCGGGCGGCAGCAGCGCGACGATGATCGGCCACCAGTGCCGCCTGCACCACCGGCTGAAGCCGATGATCGCGCTGACCAAGCTTGATGAATGCGAGGCGATGCCGGCCGAATTGTCGGCTCTGGCGCTTGAAGGCACGGGTGTTGGACTGCTGACCGGTACCAAGTCGATTGTTGGTGGAATTGCAATTGCGACCCGGCCGATCTTGGCGCAATATTTACAGGAAAATGCTGCCAAATAGCTGCGACCTGTTTCGTCAAACGACAAGGAATTCTAGGTGATATGGCAAGTTCAATCGTCGTAGCGAGTGGCAAGGGCGGGGTCGGCAAGACCAGCCTTGCGGTTAATCTGGGACTGACCCTTGCCCGCCAGGGTCGCCGCACAGTCTTGTTTGATGCCGACTTTGGCATGGCAAATGCACATATCCTGCTTGGCGCCAATCCCGGACGCTTTGTTATCGACGCGATCCGTGGGGAAGCCGGAATGACAGACGTCTTGTGTGAGGCGCATTTCGGGATGAAATTTATTTCTGGTGGTAGCGGATTGCTCGAAATGCTCAACCTCGATCAGACAACAAGATACCAGGCCATCCGGATGGTCGACGAACTCCGCGATCAGACCGAGGTATTGATCGCGGATGTTCCTGCCGGTGCCTCTGACAGCTCCATTGCCTTCGTCGCGGCGGCTGACCGGGTGATCGTTGTTCTGGTTGGCGAACCGACAAGCTTTCTCGACGCATATTCACTGATCAAGGCAGCCAATCTCGAGGCAGGTGTTCACAATTTTTCGATCGTCGTGAACATGGCGCGATCGGCCAAGGAGGCCGCCGAGCATTTCGAGAAGTTCCGGGCCACTGCGACACGTTTCCTTAACGTCAATCTGAGCTATGCTGGCCATCTGCCCCTGTCGGAGCGAATGCGGCGTTCGGTCGTGTCACGCCGCCCGATCAGCATGGACCAACCCGAACTGCCCGAGAATCAATCTCTCATGCAGATCTCGAAATCGGTGCTCGCCTCGGCCGCAAATGACCATGGCGGCATCCGTTTCTTTGCATCGAACGAGGTTGCCGCGGCAGGTACATGATGATGCGCAACCAGTATCTGGACCAGAAACCCGATGTTGAGGAGCTGATCACCAGCCACATGGAGCTGGTGCGCCAGATTGCCTGGCATATGCATGGGCGGGTGTATTCATCCGTTGAAATCGAGGATCTGATCCAGATTGGCTATTTCGGCCTGGTCACCGCGGCGCAGAACTATACGCTCCGTGAGGGCGCGACCTTTGCAAGTTATGCCGGCATTCGGATTCGTGGCGCGATCGTCGACCACCTTCGCAAGAATTCGAACCTCTGCCGTACGACAATCGAGATGCAGAAAAAGACCAATGTCGCCGAGCGCGAGCTTCGCAACAGCCTTGGTCGCGAGCCGACAACCGGTGAGCTTGCAAAGCACATGGAAATTTCGGATGACGAAATGGGCAGCTGGCAACAGGCCTTCCAGGCAAATGTTCACCAGTCGCTTGACAGCGTCTATGACGAATTCTCCGTGTGGTTCGTGTCACCGGAAAACACGCCCGAGGAAAACATCAACGACGAGGAACTCCGACGCCTGCTCAAGGACGCGCTGCGCACCCTTCCCGAGCGTGAGGCTCTTGTCATCCAGCTCTATTATGTCGAGGAATTGAATGTCTATGAAATCGCCGAGGTGCTGGACGTCACCACGGGCCGCGTCTCGCAGATCAAGAAATCGGCTGTCAGCTCGCTGCGGCACTTCCTGCGCGAGCGAGAGGCGCTTGTTGTCAAGGGGTGATGCCGGCGCATGAGCGATGATTGGCAACAGACAGACCGAATCGTGATGGCTGTGCAGACCGCCGAAATACGGCAGACAAGCGTCACCAGCCAGCCGACCTTGAATCTTTCCTGCAGTCTTGTGAACATCGCCCGCGGACAATGCCTGCTTGAAATCAGTTCCGGCGAGACGGAGAACGGAGCCGATATAGGGCAGCTTGTGATCGAGATCGACAGGCCGGTGATCCGCGGCTACGCCACCATACCGGGGCAGCTTTATGATGCTTTGCTGTCACGGCTCGCGAGCGCACCGCCGCGCCAGATATCCCTCAATCTCAGCATCGCCTCCAAACTGGCGGTGAGCCTTGAAGGCGACCTGCGGATCAATGACGAGACAGTCGTTCAGGTTACAGATCTCGCGGTGACGCTTCCGCTGAAATGAATACGCGTCGGACGATACCGCCGTCAGATCAATACCGGCACCCGTTCAGCGCCTATCCCATGAGTTTCTTTTCTGCCTCGACTGCTGACTGAAGCAACCGGCTGGACGCTCCGAACGCCTGCTGAGAAACCATCAACTTGGTCAGTTCATTCGTAACATTCGTATTCGACATTTCAAGATGGCCCTGGACTATCTCACCGAAATTCTGCTCGGTCGGTATGCCAATGATTGGCGGACCGGATTTTTCCGTCGCCTTGAAATAGCTGCCACCGATCGGCTTCAGGCCGCCCGAGTTCGCGAAATTGGCCAGCGCTACAGTGCCGGCGTCAACGATCTCACCGTCACCATAGGCAACACGTATCACTCCTGCCTTTGAGATGGCGATCGTATCGAGAAGCGTTTCATTGCCTGAAGCATCAAGCTTTGATGGAGGAATTACGATAGGGTTGCCACCCGCACCAATGATACGCCTGTTATCTGTGGTGATTAAATTTCCCGCGCTGTCGATCAGATAGGAACCGTCACGCGAGAAGGTTACCTCGCCATCATCAGGTTTGAGCGCCATGAACATGCCACTGCCATTCACCGCAAGATCGAGGGAATTGTTGGTTACGCGAAGCGATCCCTGTTTGTGATCCTGGCGACGAGGCTCTTCATGGACCACACCGAAACCGATATTCAGCCTTGGGATGGGGATGTCCTCGGCATATGAGTGAAGGAAGTTTCCTTCACTGCGCTTGAACCCGGTAGAGCCTGAATTGGCGATATTGTTGGAAATGATGGAAATGTCGGTCGTCGCCATCTTCATGGCGTTGCGAATGGTGGAAATCATGCTGCCCTCGTCTGATCTGTCGAGAGGTCGTCTTCAATTTTCATGCCAAAGAGGTTGAAATTTTCCGGCCTTTGCTTTGCAGTTGCGATTTCCGCGGAAAATGGCATCATATCATCGGCGTCTTGCGATGTTTATTGAGTTGAGATACCGGGTCACAATATGAGCCAGACCACCAAAAATGCGTTGGTTCCCGTACCGCCGAAGAAGTTGCCAGCGAAACGGGCGACCGGGCCGCGCTATGATCTGGTGTCAGACAGTGTGACTTTCACATCGCGTGATGACGTGCGCGAACGTCTCCCCGATATTCTTGGCAAGGCGTTGGCACTGATCTGGATTGATCGGGAATTCGGCGATGTCTTTGCCCGTGATCCACAGGGAACGCTGGAAAGAGAAGGCGTCGTCCTGCCCGACAACATGGCGATCGAGTTCCAGAAACCCGGTACCGACCGGCCGCGTATCGTCGTCTATGAGCGTCGGCCAAATTCGAATTTCAAGCTTCGAATTCTCTATCTTCAACTTGTCATGATGGCAGGCAGGTAGGGTGATTCCGATGTGGCGCTCTGGACAAACCGTGACGTCGGTCCTTGCCTCCTGCGCGGTCTGTCTGTGCATCGCTCTGTCCGGCCTTCCCGCATCGGCACAGATTGGCAGCAGCGACGCCACCTTCAACGAAGCCATTCAGGCGGTCAAGGACAGGAATTACCGCCACGCTGTAAAGCTGTTTTCCCTTCAGGCAGACAACAACCAGCATGACGCGCAGTACAATCTTGCTCTGCTGTTGCATGCCGGCAAGGGCACACCTCAGGATTTCGCGGCCGCGCTCAACTGGTCATGGGCAGCGCATCTTGGCGGAATCGAGGCTGCCGAGGAACTGTCGGATGAACTGACAGGGTATCTTCCCGAGGACAGCGTTGAAGAAGTTCGCCGGTTGGTGCGCGCACGACTCAAGGCGCGCATTGATGATGGCGACCCGGCGGCCATACCGCAATTTGCCACATATCATCTGCTGATGCTCGAGGAACCGGATTATGATTCGGCCTATATCTGGTTCTCGATCGCGGCCGCGCTCGGTCTGGACGGTGCGATGGTGGCCCGTGACGAGGCCCGCGAGAATGTTGAGGACGAGAAAATTGTCGAACTCCAGCAACAGGCTGGCACGATTTATGAATCGCTGGACATCAAGCTCGATTAGCGCTTGTCAGGTCCCGATATACAGCCAGGGAGGCTGAAAATGGATGTAAAGGTTCACTGGATTATCGACGGGGTTGCGGAACTCGACGTCGAAACCATGGAAGAGGCGGAGAAGAAGGTCGACGACGTTCTGCGCGATATTATCGCCAGAAACCCGGATATCGTCGAAATCCTGGGGGCGCGTGCCATTCAGGGAAAGGCCTATCTACCCGGATCGGAAGATGATATCGACACGCAACAGAATTGACCGGCGCGGTTTCGTAATCGGCGCAACCGCCAGCATCGCCTGCATTCTGGCGACGCGCGCGTCTGCCGCCGGGCGCACTTACAAGCCGCAGAATGAAGATACGGGTGTACAACGCGAACTTTGCCGGCTACGGCGACGTGAATATGTTGATGGCGGCACCAACTGCATCTATGCGCGCCAGAGTGGCGGCAAGGATGCGGTGATCCGCGTCGATGGCTCTAAAGTCAGGTGCCAGGCGGAATATCAGTGCAAACGCGACAAGTGACCCACATCACTTTCGCCGGCAATCAATTCCGTTGAAATCACCAAGCGTCTCCAGATCGTCGACATAGACGAGCCCGGCGTCGGCCAGGCGCTGACGCATGCCGTAGATGTCCAGGCCGAGCTCGCCGGCGGCGAGCTTCTGGCGTTTTGCTTCCTCACCATCCAGACGCGCCTGTGCCTTCTCCATGACCGCCCCGGCCTGCGCGCGAGCGACCACCACAACGCCGTCATCGTCAGCGGCTATGACATCACCCGGAAAGATCAGCTGACCCGCGCAGATCACCGGTACATTCACCGCGCCAAGCGTATTCTTCACCGTTCCCATTGACGAGACGGCGCGCGACCAGACCGGAAAATCCATCTCCTGCAGGTCGCCGACATCGCGCACACCCGCATCACTGACCAGACCCTTGACGCCGCGCGCCTGCGCCGATGTGGCAAGCAGGTCACCGAAATAGCCGTCGGTGCTGGGTGAGGTGGTCGCCAGCACCAGAATGTCGCCGGGCTGGCACAATTCGATGGCCACATGCACCATCCAGTTATCCCCCGGCGCGGCGAGTATGGTCACAGCCGTGCCACCGATGCGCGCGCCCGGATAGATCGGCCGCAGCGCCGTGTCGAGAAGTCCCGTGCGTCCCTGCGCCTCGTGAACGGTGGAGACGCCGGCCGCGCCAAGACGCGCCGCCAGCGCGCCGTCGGTGCGTTCTATGTTCCTGACCGCAACATGTTTCATCGCTTCCATCCTCCTGCGGCGTGTCTTCCAACCGACTGAAACCAGTCAGTCATTTTCCAGAATGATGGCGCCATAGGCGGTCGCCGAGACCGGAATGTGATAGAGCCGATAGACTTCGCGGACCTTCTCGTCGAGTGCGCCCCGCATCACGTTCCACATGATCATCTCGATCCCTTCCGACCCCGCCTCACGGATGAAATCGGTATGTGTGAGCCGTGTATTCGCCATCGGATCACGCACCAGATTGTCAAGGAACATCCTGTCAAAATCGGGATTGACGACACCCGCACGTTCCCCACCAAGCTGGTGCGACAGGCCGCCAGTGCCCCAGATGCCAACCGTGATATCCTCCGGGAAGCTGTCAATCGCCCGGCGGATCGCCTGACCAAGCTTGTAGCAGCGAAGTGCGGTCGGCTGCGGGTGCTGAATGACGTTCACACAAAGCGGAATCACTCTGGTCGGCCAGGCATCAGGTTGATCATAGGCTATCGACATCGGCACCGTCAGCCCGTGATCGACATCGAAATCGGCCGTCACCGCCATGTCGAATTCATCCAGAATCAGACTCTCGACAAGATGCCAGGCAAGTTCCGGATGGCCCTGCACGACCGGCACCTTTCGCGGACCCCACCCCTCATCAGCGGGCTGGAAGCTCTCGGCAACCCCCATCATGAAGGTCGAATAGTGGTTCAACGCCATTGAGGTGGCGTGATCATTGAAGACGATGATGGTCACATCCGGCACATTTTCGGCGTGCCAGGCGCGCAACGGCGCAAAACCGCTGAACAGCTCGCTCCAGTAGGGTTCGTCCGTTTTCCCGTTATCCATCGCCGCCCCGACGCCCGGCACATGCGAGGTTCCCATGCCAGCAACAAGTCTAGCCATTTCCCGACTCCTTCTTCGAACGGTTGCCGTCAATCGGACGGCCGCCATTGATCATCATTTCCTGGAATTCCTCAAAACTCATCGGTGGCGAGGACATCTTGCCATACATCACCTGCGGCGGTTGCCTGTCATGACTGACGATCTTGAAGGTGTAATATACATTCGCGCCAAGCTGCAGAAGCCGGATATAGTCGCGGTCCAGAACCGCCTGGCGCTGTTCGTCCGTCATCGGAAATTTCTGCAGATAGGCCATCTCGTCACGGGCGAATTCCTCACGGCATTCAGCCTTGTTCAGCGACATGCAGAACATGTTCAGATGGTAGCCCTTGCGGTAACTCCGGCTGTCGAGGACATAGGTTCCCGGAACGTCATCATAATCGCGGCTGATCATCGCGACCCTCCTGATAGTCACTGGTGTCATTCACTTGTTGTCCATAACAGTAACTGTTATCGTTTTCGGTACAAACATAAAATTTATGAACGGTTCGTTCATGAAATGGAACATTAATGACCTGCCGGCCTTTGTCGCGGTCGCCGATCTGGGCGGCATATCGGCGGCGGCCCGCCATCTGGGGTTGCCAAAATCAAGCGTCAGCCGCGTGATAACACGCCTCGAGGACGATGTCGGGTTGCAGTTGTTCCTTCGCGATTCAAGGGCATTGCTCCTGACGCCTGACGGCACTCAGTTCTATCGTCATGCACAGCGCATTCTGGAACAGGTGGAAACCGCCACCGCCGAACTTGCCGGGTTGCACGAGACACCGCGCGGCGAGCTGACCGTCGCGTTGCCGATGGCCTTCAGTCGCGAGATTGTCGCCCCGCATCTTGCCGGATTCAGGGCTCTCTATCCGGATATCAGACTGGATATACGGATCGGCAGCACCCAGCCCGACCTGTTACGTGACCAGATCGACCTTGCGGTGATCGTGGGGACTGCACCGGACTCCGACCTGATGCAGCAACGCCTGATCGACACGCCCCTGATCTGGATCGCAAGCCCGCGGATTGCCACGACACTCCCCTCTTCATTCCATGCCGGCGGGACAGGCAGCATGATTGCCGTGGCCGAAACCCGCTATGCGGGGGATGCGATCAATGTGACAACACCGGAAGGCGGGGCGGAACAGGTGATGATTGATCCGTCGCGTCTCGTGCAGGTCAATGACCCGCTGATTGTGCGGGACATGGTTGCCACCGGCTGCGGTCTGTCTTTCGCCCCGATGATCTACTGCGAGGCAGAGCTTGCTGACGGGTCTCTGGTGCGGCTATATCCAGACTGCCATATCAGGCGGGAATCGAGCCTGTCCCTGCTGTTTCCCGGCCACCGCCTTTTGCCTCTGAAAACCCGCGTCTTCATTGATTTCCTGAAAGGAATTTGCAGACCTCGACCGGCGGGGGTAACGAGATGATGTTGCCAGACTGAATATATCTTCAAATTAATTGAAATATGGTACCTGTTTTGCAGCGTTCGGACACAAGTGAATGAATGGGCTGGCTGTTCTGCCTCGGCCCAGAAAAAATCCGCACAGAAAAAGAAGGAGTGTCACCATGAAAATCAGGCCTGTCATTCTCTCCGGCGGATCCGGCACGCGTCTATGGCCGAGCAGCAGGCGCTCGCTTCCCAAGCAATTCATTGATTTTCCTTCAATTGGCAGCCTGTTTGCGCACACGCTTGAGCGCGTCGCACGACTGGATGATGCAGAGACACCTCTTATTGTTTCCAGTCGGCAGCATGGCTTCCTTTGTCGCCGAGAGGCCGACACTGTCCGGATTGACGCCGAATACATTCTTGAGGAGGGCGGACGAAACACCGCGCCGGCCATTTACTTTGCCGCCCTTGCAAGCAAACCGGACGACTGCCTGCTGATCATGCCTTCGGATCACTGGATTGACGATATCGAGGCTTTTTCCATTCTGGTGGGACGCGCCACCGCGCCCTGCACGGACGGACGTTGGGTCACATTCGGCATCACGCCCGACATGCCGGCGACAGGCTATGGCTATATCGAGGTTGAAGAGCTGAAGGCTGATGTAATGAATGTGGCATCCTTCACCGAAAAACCGGACATCGCCACCGCCCAATCCTACCTTGAACAAGGTCGGTTTTTCTGGAATTCCGGCATTTTCATGGTGACGGCCAGAACCTGCCTTGAGAGCTTCCGAGCCTTGCAAGCCGATCTGTGCAGGCATGCCGATGCCTGCTGGCAGGAGCGAATTGTCCAGAATGACGAAACCATCCTGCCTCGTCAGGCTCTTGAAGCCGTTCCATCCATTTCGGTCGATTATGCGATCATGGAACAGCAGAACAACATCGCCCTGCTGCCATTCACCGGCGCCTGGAGTGATGTCGGCAGCTGGGACAGCCTTTCCTCGCTGATTGAAAGACAGATGCCGGTCATTGGCGAGCCAGACCGTACCATCATGGTCGACACAAGCGGCACATTCATCCATTCCAGCGGCCGCACGATCGCCACGGTGGGAGTCGATGACCTGATCATCGTTGATGATGATGACGCCACCCTGATCGTCCGCAAGGGCCACACTGAAAAGGTCAAGGCGGTCATTGACCAGCTAAAAGGAACCGGCAACCGGGCCGGCACCGAGCACAGCTTCGAGTATCGGCCCTGGGGCATGTTCGAAAATCTCCTCGAGAGCGGAGCCTGCAAGGTGAAGCGCCTGACTGTCGATCCGGGACAGCACCTGTCATTGCAATATCACCACAGACGATCGGAACATTGGGTGGTTGTCAGCGGTATCGCCACGATCCGGCTTGACGATGAAACCATGACCCTCGAGCCCGGCCATTCCATCGATATCCCGCTTGGCGCGCACCATGCGCTCGGCAATGACACCACCGAACCGGTGATCGTGATCGAGGTGCAGATGGGAAGTTATTTTGGCGAGGATGATATCGTGCGGGTCAGCGATCCCTATAACCGATAGTCTCTGCTGCAGGAGCCTTGCGCCTTTCATCATCACTCACCAGATGCTAGTCATTCGAAAGCACATTTCTCGGGTGAATTGATGTTCAATCCTGCCGTTGCGAAACTGACCGCTCCGCCTGTATCCGTTGTCCAGGACTGGCGCGCCGCCTATGACGGTGGGCGCGGCGATATGATCGACATGAGCCAGGCCGTTCCCGGGTACGCAGCGCATCCCGACATGACAGCCGCTCTTGAACAGGCCGCCGCCGACCCGGATGCTGCCCGTTATGGGCGGGTCGAGGGCGACTGGGATCTGCGCCTTGCCTATGCCGCGCATCTTGGCGCCGTCTATGGGCGGCAGATCGAGCCGGCCGAAATCCACATCACATCGGGATGCAACCAGGCGTTTGTCGCCGCGGCTCTTGCCGTCGCCGGGCATGGTGATGAAATCCTGATGACGCGCCCCTGCTATTTCAACCATGAATCGGCGCTCGGCATGCTGGGAGTCGGCATCGGTTACGTCGATTGCCATGCGGAGAATGGCATGTTGCCAGCCCTTGACGACATCGAGTCCGCCATTTCGGCAAATACCCGCGCGCTGGCCATCGTATCGCCGAACAACCCTTGCGGGGCTGTCTATCCGCCTGAATTGCTCGACGGGATATTCAAGCTGTGCCGCGCGAAGGGCATATGGCTGATCCTGGATGAGACCTATCGGGATTTCATGCCGCTCGACACCTCGCATCCGCATGATCTGTTCCGCCATGACGGGTGGCAGGGCACGCTGGTCCAGCTCTACAGCTTTTCAAAATCCTACTGCATGCCGGGGCACCGCCTTGGCGCGGTAACGGCCGGGGCCGATTTCGTTCTGGAACTGGCCAAGATCATCGACAATATTCAGATCTGCGCGCCGCGCGCGGCCCAGATGGCGGTAACGCCTATGTTGACGGCGCTGACGGACTGGCGGCAGGCCAATCGTGAAAGGATCGCCGCGCGCGCCACCCTTTTTGAAGAGGTGATTAGCTCGCTTGACGGATGGGACCTGCTGAGTACGGGTGCCTATTTCGGCTATGTGCGGCACCCGCATGCCGGCGACGAGGCCTCGTTGGATGTCGCCAGGCGTCTGGCGCGCGAGGTTGGCGTGCTGACCATCCCGGGAACCTTTTTCGGCGATGGTCAGGATTCCTTCCTGCGTTTTGCCTTTGCCAATGCCGGTCGCGACGTCATTGCCGACCTGCCGGACCGTCTCACCGGATTCTGAGGTGAACCACGCCGCCGGTCAGTGTTTCCAGCCGGGGTCGATTCTGTCGAGCATGCGCCAGAAGGCCGGCCATTCGGGATGGCGCACCGCGGCACCACCCTGCGCATCGCCACCCTCGAATTGCTGGCGGGTATGGCGCATGATCTCATCCGGAATATAGCTGATCTGCGCTCCTGAGGACATTGTGCGCAGCATGATCTCGGCGTTGCGAATGAACAGCTGATGGCGAACAAACGCCCAGGCGACATTAGGCCCGGCGGTCAGAAGGCCATGATTCTTCAGCACAAGCGTATGGTTTTTGTCACCCATGGCGGTGGTCAGGCCTGCCTGCTCCGCCTCATCCAGCACGATGCCGCTGAAGTCATGATAACCGATACGCTCGAACAGCTGGCAGCCCTCCTGCATCATCGGAACAACTTCCACATTCAGCGCCGCCAGCGACTGGCTGAAGGGCTCATGCGTGTGCATGACGCAATGCAGATCATCAGGACGCGCCTTATGGATCGCGGCATGGATTACATAGCCTGCGCGGTTCACCGGCCAGTTGTCATCCGACACCTTGTTGCCGTCGAGATCGACACAGGTCAGGTTCGAGGCTGTGATCTCATCATAGGTCAGCCCGAACGGGTTGATCAGGAACGTATCCGTTCCCGGCACCCGCAGCGTGATATGGTTATAGACAACGCTGGTCCAGCCATAAACATGCGTCAGCCTGTAGGCCGCGGCAAGATCGACACGGGCATGCCATTCGGCGTCACTCATACCCTTTGGCGTATCCGGATAGGTTATTTGCAGCGGGATCGGCGTCGCACCATTCATGACAGGAACCTCCTCAGTGCCGACTATACTCTGCCTCGCATGCATGGACGAGCGCAAGCAATGTCTGATTCCGCGGGGTTGCCACGCCATGCGCCGCGCCAAGCGCGACGACCGCGCCATTCAGCGCGTCGATCTCGGTCCGGCGCAAGGCCTGAAAATCGACAAGCATCGACGGTTTGTGATGGCGGTGTTCACGCTGCACAACGCCAAGCGTCTTCATCAGCCCGTCGCGGTCAACCTCGATCCCGACAGCAGCAGCCACATCGCAGCTTTCCATCGCCGTTGCCACGGCAACCTTGCGCAACTCGTCGGAATCCAGAACCGGCCCCGGCGTCTGCCCAAGCAGCGCGCACAGGCTGTTCATCGCACAGTTGAAAGACACCTTTGCCCAGATGACGCGATCCACATCCGGATTCACCCGCGTCTCGATCCCCGCCTCGCTGAGCATGGCGGCAAGACGCGCTGCCATGTCACCGGTCACCGCATCATCACCGGCGGCGCGGAATTGCGACAGGTGCGAGCCGTGCGATTCAACGATTCCGGGTGCCACAATGTCGGCAGGCGCCATGGTCGTGCCATAGATCACATGCGACATGGGCACGAATTCGGCAAGCCGGTCGGCATTGCCAAGGCCGTTCTGCAGGCTGACAAGCCTTGTCTCAGGCCCGATCACCGGCGCTGCCGCGCTCAGCGCCGCGCGGGTCGCGCCTGTCTTGGTAAAGACAAGGACGAGATCGGCGATGCCCGCCTCACCGGCATTCCCGGAATCAACAATTTGCGGGGAAATGCGCATCTCGCCATCATCGAGACGAAGCAGAAGGCCATTCTCCCGGATGGCGTCACGATGCGCCCGGTTGCGGATCAGCAAGGTCACATCATGCCCCTGCGCGGCGAGCGAGCCGCCGAAATAGGATCCCAGCGCCCCGACGCCAACAACCATGATCTTCATGCCGATCTCCTCCAGAACGGCATTGTTCCGCACCGCCGGCACAGGAGCAAGGTGAAAGCAGCTGCAATCAGATCAAAGCCGTTTGTTACATCGTCACCTCGTGGATTTCCGCCACCTCGATACTGCCCTCGCCGATAATCGGGCAGGCCCTGGCGAGCTCCACCGCGCGGTCGATGTTGTCAGCCTGGATGATCGTGTAGCCGGACAGCGGGTTCGGGCCCCCATCATCACTCACCCCGGCGGCGGACACCGTCCTTGACATGCCGACCGGGTTTCCCGGGTCGATGATGGTGTCGCCGATGCTGTCGAACCAGCGTTGCCAGCGACCGATCTCGGCTTCGGTTTCCTCGGGGGTCTCGGGTGTCTTGCCGCCGTGATAGGCGAAGATGAAATGCGGCATGTCTTGCTCCATTCTGATGTGATTGAGAGGATCAGCCGGAGGGACAAAGCAGGCCGATCCGGTTGAGTGACGATGCCCAGCCTTCATGGTGGAGCCGTGCCGATTCTGCATCCGCAAGGCCGGTCTGGTGCATGCTGAGAATGGTGCCGCCATAACCGTCCGTGCGGACGGACAGGCGGACCATGCTTTCATGTCCGCGCAGGCCACTTTCGCGGTCATGCCACGCCCAGCTGAGCTCGACCGCCTCACCAGGCGTGACATGCAACACGGCGCCGGACACACGGTGCCCCCGCTTTCCGGTTCGATCATCACCGAGAACCACGGGCCCGGCCGCGTGAAATCAAGCTGACACTCGCCAAGTGTAATGCCCTCAGGACCCCACCAGGACGGCAGATGCGCCGGCGCGGTGACAAGGTCGAAGACCTTGCCGGGCGGCAACGGGAACGGCTTTTCAATGCTCAGGTCGGTCATTGATTGATCCCCACGGATTGATCTCCACGGATTGATTCCTGTTTGGCCCATTTGAAAAAACATTCAGACATGCTGTCAGATATGCTGGCGAATATGCTGGCAACCGGGATGGGCTGTTTCGTTCCGCCATGCACGTCGTCGCCATGAATATTTCCGGCACCATGTCCCCGGCACCATGTCCCCGGCACCATGTCCCCGGCACAGCGGGAAGGGCATCAAACCGACAGTGTCATCGCATTAAGGGTCGTCCGAAAATGACAAGACCGTGAGCGGCCGGCCGCGTGCCGGTGCCTGGAATGGCCAGGGGCGGGCAGGCCGCGCACGCTGGACGATGACCGGTCAACGCGCTAGAACCAGGACACATTCCATATGGCCAAAGGCCCGATTTTCACCGTCAAGGAAGGTCCGGAGTTGTCCTTCACCTCGATCCCCGGCAACGACATTCTGCTGATCATGACCGCCGGTCTGCTTGTCACCGGCATTGTCGCCGGCCTTCTGGCCGGGCTTCTGGGCGTTGGTGGCGGCATTGTGATCGTGCCGGTGCTGTTCCTGCTGTTCGGCTATCTTGACGTGCCGGGAAACATCATCATGCATATGGCCGTTGCCACATCGCTGGCGACGATCATCCCGATCTCGCTGTCCTCGGCGCGGGAACATTACCGCCGCGATGCGGTGGATGTCGCGTTGTTCCGGCACTGGTCACCCTTCATGCTTGTCGCCGCCGGCCTGGCGGCGGCGGCCTCCGGCCAGCTTGATTCACGCTATCTCCAGCTGTTGTTCGGCGGGATCGCGATCTATGTTTCGCTGACCATGATTCGCGGCAGGATTTCGGCCGCCGACGCGGCGCCCGAGACATCACGGATCGCCGCCGCTGGTCGTGGCCTGCGCGGCGGCATCATTTCCGCGCTGATCGGCGCGGCGTCCTCGCTCATGGGCATCGGCGGCGGCAGCATCGCGGTGCCGGTGCTCAGCGCGCTTGCCCTGCCGGTCCACCGCGCCGTCGGCACCGCCGCAGCCTTCGGATTCCTAATCGCGGTTCCCGGCGCGCTCGGTTTCATCTGGGCCGGCCTTGGCGTCGAGGGGCGCCTTCCCTTCTCGCTGGGATTCGTCAATCTGCCGGCCGCCATCATCATTTTCTCGACAAGCCTGTTCACGGTGCCGCTTGGCAGTCGCATCGCGCATGCGCTTAATCCAAAGGGGCTGCGGCGGGCCTTCGGGTTTTTCCTGTTGCTGAGCGCGGCCAACATCCTGAGCGGTGTAATCGCCTGACCGATGCCCTGCCGGGTGCAACCAGCGAGACGGCGGTGGCTGGACGTGGCGGCGGGCCGTGCCGTATGCTTGACCCCACAATGTCACACAGACCGCAAAGCGGAGCCGTCATGCGCTATCTTCACACCATGGTCAGGGTCACCAATCTCGAGGACTCGCTCGATTTCTACTGCAACAAGCTCGGGCTTGTCGAAACCAGACGCAAGGATGTCGAGGCAGGGCGCTACACGCTTGTTTTCCTTGCCGCGCCAAATGATGTCGACAGCGCGAAGGAGACCCGCGCGCCGGAAGTGGAACTGACCTTTAACTGGGATCCGGAAGATTATGATGGCGGCCGGAATTTCGGTCATCTTGCCTATTTTGTCGATGATATCTATGCGACCTGCCAGACACTCATGGATGCCGGCGTGACGATCAACAGGCCGCCGCGCGACGGCCGCATGGCCTTTGTCCGCTCGCCTGACAACATTTCCATCGAACTGCTCCAGGAAGGCGAGGCACGGGAACCGGCCGAACCCTGGGCGTCGATGGAAAATACCGGCTCATGGTAGGTGCGTGATGGCGCTGGAGATTCATCAGTTCGCCTATGGTCAGGACAATTACGGCGTCCTGCTGCATGACGGGGCCAGCGGCGAGACGGCGATGATCGATGCCGGCGACGCCGCGGCGGCACGGACCGCGATCGCCGAAACGGGCTGGCAACTCACACAGATCTGGATCACGCATCATCATGGCGACCATACCGCCGGCCTTCTGGACATCGCCGCTGAAACCGGCGCGGCCACTTACGGGCCGGCGGGTATATCCGGTGTCACCACCACTCTTGCCGGCGGCGACAGCTTTGTCTTTGCCGGCCGGCAGGTTGAGGTTCTGGCCACGCCGGGACATACGCTGGACATGCTGAATTTCCATCTGGCACCGGAAAAGCTTGCCTTCACCGGTGACACGCTGTTCGCCATGGGATGCGGGCGGCTGTTCGAAGGCGATGCCGCGATGATGTGGGACAGTCTTGGCAAGCTGATGGCGCTCGATGACGACACCGTCATCTATTGCAGCCACGAATATACAGCTGCCAACGCCGCCTTCGCGCTGAGCGTCGACCCGGACAATCATGCCCTGCAACGGCGCGCCGAGGCGGTGGCGGAATTACGCGCGGCCGGCCTGCCGACAGTGCCGACAATCATCGCGCTGGAAAAGGAAACCAACCCGTTCCTTCGCGCCGGTGATGCCGCCATTCGCAAGGGGTTGGGGATGGAATCAGCGCCGGATGCCGCCGTCTTTGCCGAAATCAGACGCCGCAAGGACAGTTTCTGACGTCAGGCTTCAGCCGGACTGGCGCGGTGTGACCTGTCCCGCCACCCCGGCAAAGCCTGCAAGATCGGGCGCGCCGGTCAGGAACAGCGCCAGGCTGAGCTGATCCTTGCATCGTTCAATGACGTCCATCGCGGCGGCGGGGTCGGGTGCCTGCACCCCATCAACCGTCAGCGCGCGAAGTACCGGCCCGGCCATCGAGGCAAGCGCCGCGCCAAGCCACAGTGATCTGGCCACATCAAGACCGTGGCGAATGCCGCCGGAGGCGATCAACCGCCCGTTCGGGCAGGCGGCACGAACGGCCTGCAATGCCTCGACAGTTGGCAGTCCCCAGTCAAGAAACGGGTCAAACAGAGATGCATCGCTTCGCCGCGCCGCCTCGATGCGGGTCCAGTTGGTGCCGCCAAGGCCGGCAATATCGACAGCATGAACGCCGACATCGAACAGCCGCCGCGCCACATCGGGCCCGATGCCGACGCCGACTTCCTTGACCATGACCGGGACCTCAAGCTCACGCACCGCCGCGGCGATGGCATCCAGAACCTGCCGCCAGTCCGTCTGGCCCTCGGGCTGCACGGCTTCCTGAAGCGGATTCAGATGGATGAAAATGGCGTCGGCCTGCAGATCGGCAACAGCGCGTTTTGCAAGATCAATCCCGCCGGGCATCGCCAGCTGCACGCCACCAAGATTGCCGATCAACGGCACAGACGGCGCCCTGTCGCGCATCGCGGCCTGCGAGCGGTCTGTCTCGAGACTGGCGCGCTGCGAGCCGACAGCCAGCGCGACCCCCGCCGCCTCGGCAATGGTCGCAAGCGCCAGGTTGATGGCGTCCGCATGCGCGGTGCCACCGGTCATGGCCCCGATGAACAATGGCGCGCTGACCGGCCGGCCAAGGCAGGTTGTGGTGATATCAATGGCGGCAAGGTCGCATTCGGGAAGCGCGCAATGTTCCAGCCTGACCCGATCAAAGCCGGCATCGACTGCGGAACGGGCAAGGTCACTGGCGGCAAGCGCCAGATGCGCGTCCTTGCGCGTTCCTGCCTTCACATCGTGCTTTTTCGCATCATCCGTCATTGCGTGTCACCATGGTCTGTCACCGGCTGATAAACTGACGTTTCAGCGTGTGCGTCGCACGGCGATAAAAGCCGTCGACAAGGATCATATGCGGGACCGTCAGCGCTGCCAGACCAATAAACACAACCCGCAGGATGACCGGTTGCGGGTCGGCCATATCGGCAAACCACCAGATCGCCGCGGCGCCGGCAAGCCAGCTTGCAACCGTGAAGATCAGCGCCTGCAGGATCATCGCGTTGGCGGACATATGCCGGCGAAGGCTGGACATTATGGAGGCGACATGCCGCGCCGAATGCACACAGCAGAAATAAA
>JAAZUU010000172.1 GCA_018624035.1 Rhodobiaceae bacterium
GGACCCGGACGGCACGCAGATGATCACCTGCGGGCTGGAGAAATTCAGACGGCCATTCACCTTGCGGATGAAGTGCTTGATCATCTCCTCGGCAACTTCGAAGTCGGCGATCACACCGTCAGCCATCGGGCGGATGGCGCGGATGTTGCCGGGGGTCTTGCCAAGCATCACCTTGGCTTCCTCACCGACCGCCAGCACCTGCGTGCGGCCACGAACCTCGGCCATCGCGACAACGGATGGCTCATCAAGGACGATCCCCTTGCCCTTCACATAGACGAGGGTGTTGGCAGTCCCCAGGTCAATGCCGATGTCGGCGGTAAAAATATCGAGTACCGATCTGAGCATGCAAACTCCCCTGCGCCGCGCGTGACGGCCCTAAAAGCAAGAAAAGGCCGGTGACAGGAACGCAGTCCCCACCACCGACCATTTTGTAGCTGATAAAAAAGGCGAAATCTAGTTCTTCGCCTTGTCGACCAGACGGTTCTCGCCAATCCACGGCATCATGCCACGGAGTTCCTCGCCAACCGTCTCGATCGGGTGTTCGGCGCTGCGCCGCCGCGTTGCCTTGAAGTTGGTCTGGTGAACCTTGTTCTCCAGCATCCAGTCACGGGTGAAGCGGCCTGACTGGATATCGTCGAGAACACGCTTCATCTCGGCCTTCGTTTCCTCGGTGATGATCCGCGGGCCGGTGACATATTCACCATATTCGGCGGTGTTCGAGATCGAGTAGTTCATGTTCGCGATGCCGCCCTCATAGATGAGATCGACGATCAGCTTGACTTCGTGCAGACACTCGAAATAGGCCATTTCCGGCGCATAACCGGCCTCAACAAGCGTTTCGTAGCCTGCCTTGATCAGCTCGACCAGACCGCCGCAGAGCACAACCTGCTCACCGAACAGGTCGGTCTCGCACTCCTCCTGGAAGGTCGTCTCGATGATGCCGGAGCGCCCGCCACCAACAGCCGAAGCATATGAAAGACCGACGTCGTGGGCATTGCCGGATGCGTCCTGATGAATGGCAAGAAGGCATGGCACACCGCCGCCGCGGACATATTCCGAACGAACCGTATGGCCGGGGCCTTTCGGCGCGACCATCAGGCAATCGATGTCGGCGCGCGGCTCGATCAGGTTGAAATGTACGTTCAGACCATGCGCAAAGGCGATGGCGGCACCCGGGCGGATATGGGCGGCGATCTCGTCACGATAAATGTCGGCCTGGAGTTCGTCCGGGGTCAACATCATGAGCATGTCGCCCCATGCCGCCGCCTCAGTCACATCCATGACCTTGAAGCCGGCAGCCTCGGCCTTGGCGCGGCTTGCCGAGTCCTGGCGGAGCGCGACGGCGACATCGGTGCAGCCACTGTCCTTCAGGTTGGCAGCGTGGGCATGACCCTGGCTGCCATAGCCGACAATGACGACTTTCTTTTTCTTGATCAGGCCGACATCGGCGTCACGATCATAATAGACTCGCATGGACTTGGTTCTCCTTCGTGAAATGGCCTGCCACTTTCAGGCCCGACCTTGTGCGCATTTGGCGGCTGTCCCGTGAAAGGCCTCCGCCGGATGGTTACCCGGCCCGGCGCGCCCGGCGCCGGCACCGTGTCATTTTGCCTCCAGGTCGATCCTGTTGCCCCGCGAAATGGCGGAAACACCGGTTCGCGCCACCTCGACATCGCCAAGCGAGCGCATCAAATCGACAAAGGCGTCGACCTTGGAGGAATTACCCGTGACCTCAAATACAAAACTATCCAGCGTGCTGTCCAGTGTCCTTGCGCGGAAGGTATCGGCAATCCGCAGCGATTCTATACGATCATCGCCCCGGTTAATGATCTTCACCAGTGCGAGTTCACGTTCAATCGCCACGTCGTTTTCGGTCAAGTCACGGACCGAATGGATTGGTACCAGCCGCGCCAGCTGTGCCTTGATCTGTTCGATGACCATCGGCGTTCCCGATGTCACCACCGAAATCCGCGACAGCCCCTTCCGGTCATCCGTTTCGGCAACGGTGAGACTTTCGATATTGTAGCCGCGGCCCGAAAACAGGCCGATGACCCGCGCCAGGACGCCGGGCTCGTTATCAACCAGAACGGAGATGATGTGCCGTTCGATAATGGGTGTGTCAGACATTTTACTTTCCTTGCCAGAACTGGCGGGAGGGGACTGGAGGTGACCCGGCCTAGACCAGGACCATGCCTTCCTCGGATACCGGCTTTTCCGCCTGATCCTCGGGCCCGAGCAGCATGTCGTTATGCGCCGCGCCGGACGGGATCATCGGAAAGCAGTTCTCTTCCTTGGCCACGCGGATATCGGCAATGACCGGTCCCGGCGTCTCCAGCATTTCGGTAATGACCCGATCCAGATCATCGGCCTGCTGCGCGACAAGACCCTTCATGTTGAAGGTATCAGCCAGTTTCACGAAATCCGGCAGCGAGGCGCTGTAGGATTCCGAATAGCGGCCGCCATGGATCAGCTCCTGCCACTGCCGCACCATGCCCATCCATTCATTGTTGATGATGAACATCTTCACCGGCAGATTGTATTGCGCCAGCGTCGACAGTTCCTGCATGTTCATCATGAAGGATGCCTCGCCGGCAATGTCGATCACCGTCGATCCCGTATGTCCAACCTGAACGCCCAGCGCCGCCGGAAGCCCGTAACCCATCGTGCCGAGGCCACCGGATGTCATCCACCGGTTGGGCAGATGAAAATCGAAATATTGCGCGGCCCACATCTGATGCTGGCCAACCTCGGTGGTGATGTAGACATCATGGTTCGCTGTCATCTCGCACAGGCGCTTGATGGCGTATTGCGGCTTGATGATCTTGCCTGTCTGGTTGAATTTCAGACAATCGCGCTTGCGCCACCCCTCGATCTGCGCCCACCATTTGTCGAGCGACGGCTTGTGAGGCTTGAATTTGCGACTCTTCATCTCGGCAAGCAGCGCTTCGAGAATGCGCGTGGCATCGCCGATCACGGCCAGATCGACCTGGACGTTCTTGTTGACCGATGACGGGTCGATATCACAATGGATCTTGGTTGAATTCGGCGAGAATCCGGTCAGCAGCCCGGTCACCCGGTCATCGAACCGCGCCCCGAGATTCAGCATGGTATCACAGCCATGCATGGCAAGGTTCGCCTCATAGGTACCATGCATGCCGAGCATGCCGAGAAAGTGACTGTCATCGGCTGACAGCGCGCCAAGCCCCATCAGCGTCAGGGTCGTCGGCCAGCCGGTGACATGGACAAGTTCGGTCAGCAGTTCCGAGGCGCGCGGCCCGGAATTGATCAGGCCGCCGCCGCCATAGATAACCGGCCGCTCGGCCCGCATCATGATGTCAACCGCCGCGCTGATTGCCGCCGGATCGGGATCGGTCTGCGGCATGTAGCGTGCCTGTGCGGCCGCCTTGTCAAGCTCCATCCGGTAAGCGACATTGGCCATCAGGACGTCTTTCGGAAGGTCGATCAGAACCGGTCCCGGACGACCCGATGCGGCGACATGGAACGCCTCGATCACCGTTGTCTGAAGCGTCTCCACATCCTTGACCAGATAGTTGTGTTTGGTGCAGGCGCGCGTGATGCCGGTTGTGTCGGCCTCCTGGAAAGCGTCATTGCCGATCAGATGCGTCGGCACCTGGCCGGTCAGACAGACCACCGGCACTGAATCCATCAGCGCATCGGTCAGACCGGTAACAGCATTCGTCGCGCCAGGCCCGGAGGTGACAAGCACAACGCCGGTTTTTCCGGTCGAACGGGCATAACCTTCGGCGGCATGAACCGCCGCCTGCTCGTGCCGGACCAGAATGTGTCTGATCTTGTTGTTCTTGAACAACGCGTCATAGATTGGCAGCACGGCACCGCCGGGATAGCCGAAAACAACCTCGACACCCTCATCCTCGAGCGTCTTCAGTAGCAGCTCGGCCCCCGCCATCATCGCCGTGCTGTCAGCGTCGTCTCTTTTATCACCTGCCGCCGGTGCGGATTTTGGCATTTTCATGTCCCCTGCAGACCTCAAAGATCCGGTCTGACCGTCTGTCGCCATTAAAAAACGCCCTCCCGGCCGGGGTGGCGCTGTCATGTAAATGGCAGAATTTGCATAAAA
>JAAZUU010000173.1 GCA_018624035.1 Rhodobiaceae bacterium
GGGGTTACACTTGGTTTAATCCATGGATCACAGCCCGATGCAATAGTGGTCTGTCACGAGGCTGGCCGTCCACATATGAGGAGTATGCCCCACTTTCCGCTAATTGATTTGCCCACGTGCATCGATTTTAACCTCCAAGCAGCCAGGCTTACTAATCCTGACGTGAGGTGTGTTGGAGCTGCTATAAACACCTCCCGATTGTCTGAAGAGGAAGGGAGAGTGTTCTGCGATAAAATCTCTCAAGAGATTGGTTTGCCCGCGGTCGATCCGTTGCGAGACGGTGTAGCTTCTCTTGTGGATCAAATTTGAAAAAAGACTTTTGATGGCAATTCAAGTAAATATAAACAGAGAATCATGGCCCCTCGAAAGTGAATTTAGGATATCTCGTGGTAGCCGCAAATCTTCGCCTGATGGTGGCGAACACGGGAACCAGCCCACCCCCGGCAGCACCCCCGGCGTTATCCGGGGCGTTACCGGGGGCGGTATTGGGCTGTTACAGTAATTTCAGCTTCCTTGCCGGGGCGGCGCATCCGCATGAGATGGTCGAGACGGCGGCGGCGCTGGGATGGCGCGCCATCGGCATCGCCGACGTGAATTCGCTTGCCGGAATCGTGCGCGCGCATGTCGCCGCGCGTGACCATGGCATCAGGCTGGTTGTGGGCGCGCGGCTGCGGCCTGTCGACGGGCCGGAGGTGATTGTCCACCCGACCGATCGGGCCGGCTATGAATCACTGTCGGTGCTTCTCAGCGAGGGCAATCTTCGCGGCACCAAGGCGGCGCCGGTGCTGCATCTTGCGGATCTGGCGCGTCTTGCCGCCAGTACCGCGCTGCTGATGATGCCGCCGCTTCATCCCGATTCCGGCCATGCGACGCATCTGGCGCGGATCCGTGACATCGCCGCCGGGCGCGTCTTTGCCGGCGCGGCGCTGTATCGTGACGGCGGTGACGAGGCGCGCCTGGCGCTGCTTGCCGACATGGCGGCGGCGCTGGACCTGCCGCTTGTCGCCGCCGGTGACGCTCTCTATCACCTGCCGGCGCGTCGCCCGCTTGCCGATGTGCTGACCTGTATCCGCGAGACGCAGCAGCTCGACCAAGCCGGCGCGCTGCTGTCGCGCAATGCCGAGCGCCATATCCTGACCCCGGCCGAGATGGCGCGGCGCTGGCGCCATGTTCCCCAGGCGCTTGCCCATGCGGCGGAACTTGCCGATCTCTGTGCTTTCTCGATGGATGATCTGTCCTATGAATATCCCGACGAGGTGTCGCCCGGGGGGCGCGACGCGATGGCCGAGCTGGAATACCAGACCTGGAACGGCGCGGCCGAACGCTATCCGGATGGCGTGCCGGCAAAGGTCGAGGACTGTCTCAACCGCGAGCTTGCTCTGATCGCGAAACTGGCCTTCGCGCCCTATTTTCTGACCGTTTTCGATATTGTCCGTTTCGCCCGTGGCCGCGGGATCCTGTGTCAGGGGCGCGGTTCGGCGGCCAATTCGGCGGTCTGCTATTGCCTTGGCATCACCTCGGTCGACCCGGCCCGCTCGCAACCTCTGTTCGAGCGGTTCATCAGCGAGGCGCGCGGCGAGCCGCCCGATATTGATGTGGATTTCGAGCATGAGCGCCGCGAGGAGGTGATCCAGTATATCTACGCCAAATATGGCCGCACCCGCGCCGGCCTGACAGCTGCCGTGATCACCTACCGGACGCGTAGCGCCTTGCGCGAGGTGGCAAAGGTGTTCGGACTCAGCAGCGATGTGCAGGCGGCGCTGTCCGGACAGGCCTGGGGGCGCGAGGCGGGCGGGCCGGATGACGAGGCGCTTCGTGCTGTCGGCATCGACCCGGCCGACCGCCGCATTGCGCTGGTGCGCCGGCTGGTCGGCGAGATCAGCCGCTTTCCGCGCCATCTGTCACAGCATGTCGGCGGGTTCGTCATCACGCGCGGACGGCTTGACCATCTGTGCCCGATCAGTCCGGCGGCGATGGAGGGGCGGACGGTCATCGAATGGGACAAGCATGATCTTGATGCGCTGGGTCTGCTGAAGGTCGATGTCCTTGCGCTTGGCATGCTGAGCTGTATCCGCCGCGCCTTCGACATGCTGCGCCGGCATTACAACCGGCCGCTGACGCTGGCCTCGGTGCCGCCCGAGGACGGCGCCACCTATGACATGCTGTGCGAGGGGCGCTCGGTCGGTGTCTTCCAGGTGGAATCGCGTGCCCAGATGGCGATGCTGCCGCGCCTGCAGCCACGCTGCTTTCACGATCTGGTGGTGCAGGTAGCGATTGTGCGGCCGGGGCCGATTCAGGGCGATATGGTGCATCCCTATCTTCGCCGCCGTGCCGGGCTGGAAAAGGTCAGCTATCCGTCAGAGGCGCTTCGTGATGTGCTGGAGCGCACGCTTGGCGTGCCGCTGTTCCAGGAACAGGCGATGCAGATCGCCATTGTCGGCGCCGGCTTTACCGGCAGCGAGGCGGACCAGCTTCGCCGCGCCATGGCCACCTTCAAGAAACACGGTGATGTCGGCAGGTTTCACGACAAGATGATCCGCGGCATGGTCGAGCGCGGCTATGAACCGGAATTCGCCGAACGCTGTTTTCGCCAGATCGAGGGGTTCGGCACCTACGGCTTTCCGGAATCGCACGCCGCCAGTTTCGCGTTGCTTGTCTATGTGTCGGCCTGGATCAAGAATCATTATCCCGATGTCTTCATCTGCGCGCTGCTGAACGCCCAGCCGATGGGATTCTACTCCCCCTCGCAGCTTGTCGCCGAGGCGCGGCGAAGCGGCATCGAGGTGCGGCCCGCCGATGTCGGGCATTCGGACTGGGACAGCACATTGGAGGCCAACCCGCGGAACCGGCAGGGCCGCCACGCGCTACGGCTGGGGCTGCGTCTGGTCAAGGGACTTGCCGAGAGCGAGGGCGCGCGGATCGCCGCCAGCCGCATGCCGACCTATGACGGGCTGTCCGACATCATGCGGCGGGCCGATGTGTCGGCGCGGGCGCTGGAGGCGCTGGCGAAGGGAGATGCGTTCGCCAGCCTCGGTCTCGACCGCCGCACCGCCTTGTGGGAGGTGCGCGCGCTGGCTGGCCAGCGGTGGCAGGAACTGCCGCTTTTCGCGCATGCCACCCGCCGGCATCATGACCTTGCCGGCGCCGAACCACCTGTCACACTGCCGCGCGCAGCGCCGGGCGAGGAGGTGGCCGCCGATTACCGCAGCCTGGGGCTGTCGCTGAAGGCGCATCCGGTGCGGTTGCTGGCGCGCCCGCTTGCCGCCGATGGCTGGCAGACCTGCGCGGTGGTGCATGAGGCGCGTGACGGGCAGAGGCTGCGTCTGGCCGGTCTGGTGACGATGCGCCAGCGCCCCGGCACCGCCGGCGGAACGGTGTTCCTGACGCTGGAGGACGGGCTGCATTCGCTGAATGTGATCATCTGGCCAAAGCTGACTGAAACCTGTCGCGATGCGATGCTGCGATCGCAAATTCTGGGCGTCGTCGGACGCATTCAGCGCGAGAAGGCGGTGCTGCATTTCATTGCTGAATCGCTGTTCAACCTGAACGGGTATCTTCGTCATCTTGACGAAGAGGCGGCCCGTGACCAGCGCGGCACCCGCATGCGAAGCCGCGACTTCAGATAGGAGCCCCGGATAGCCCCCCCATATAGCCCCCAGATAGGGCTTTCGGCGTATCCTTGCCTGTGTGTAGGCTTCCCCTGATCAGGCCAGCATGGGAGGTGCCATCATGGACCGGCTGATTTCCGGAACCGAGGGGCGAGGTTTTGAGGGCGGATGCCATTGCGGGGCGGTCCGGTTCCGTGCCGTCGGGCCGTTGCGCCAGATCCTGATCTGCCATTGTTCGGACTGTCTGAAGATCACCGGTACAAGCTGGGGCGCATCGGCGGTTCATGCCGATCATTTCACCCTGCTGACGGATGCCGGGCTGCGCTGGTATCGCAGCTCAAGCTGGGCCGAGCGCGGCTTCTGTACCACCTGCGGGTCGCAGATGTTCTATCGTCGTGATGATCTGCCTCTGCTCAGCATCGCGCCGGGAGCTTTCGATCGCAGCGACATGCTGACGGTATCAGGACAGATCCATGCCAAGTCA
>JAAZUU010000087.1 GCA_018624035.1 Rhodobiaceae bacterium
AAGCTGCGAATGGAGGATGGCTATTGCGACGGGGTCACGCTGTCGGATGGCCGGGATCTGCAGGCCAAGAAGGTGATCACCACCGCTGGCGGGTTCGAGGCCAATCTCGACTGGCTTGCCGAGGGGTGGGGAGAGTCGGCGCGCAATTTTCTTGTGCGGGGAACACCCCACAATACCGGCACGGTGCTGAAAAGCCTGCTTGATCATGGCGCGCGGCCGGTCGGGGCGCTTGACCAGTGCCACGCTGTCGCCATCGATGCGCGGGCGCCGAAATTCGACGGTGGCATCGCCAGCCGCATTGATGGCGTGCCGTTCGGCATCGTTCTCAATCGCGACGCCAGGCGCTTCTATGATGAAGGCGAGGATTTCTGGCCAAAGCGCTATGCCATCTGGGGCCGTCTTGTCGCCGCGCAGCCTGACCAGATTGCCTATGCCATCCTCGATTCGATTGGCGTTGACCGCTTCATGCCCTCGGTCTTCACACCGATCCGCGATGACAGTATCGAGGGACTTGCCGGACAGCTGGGGCTGGATCCTGCCGCGACACGCGCTGCGGTTGACGAATTCAACACCGCCTGTCCGCAAGGCCCGATCAACCAGTCGATCCTTGATGGCTGCGCCACAAGAGGATTGTCGCCCGAGAAAACAAACTGGGCGGCACCGATCGCCAAACCGCCTTTCTTCGGCTTTCCGCTACGGCCCGGGATCACCTTCACCTATATGGGGGTCGAGGTGAATGAATCGGCGCAAATCCTGATGCAGGATGGCCGCCCGTCGGCGAATCTGTTCGCCGCCGGCGAGATCATGGCCGGCAACGTTCTCGGGCAGGGCTACCTCGCCGGCATCGGCATGACCATTGGCGCCGTGTTCGGGCGCATCGCCGGTGCCGAGGCATCACGCCAGCTTAACCGCGGCTGATACATATGAAAGAGGACCGTCACCGATGGATGATCTGAATCTCGCCAGCCTTGCCAGCGCGAAATCGCATGAAGAGACCGCGCGGATCATGCAGATCTGTAATGCCTGTCGCTATTGCGAGGGGTTCTGTGCGGTCTTTCCGGCGATGGAACGCCGCCGCCTGTTTGATGTCGGGGATACCGCCTTTCTGGCCAATCTGTGCCATCATTGCGGTGCCTGCTACCATGCCTGTCAATATGCGCCGCCGCATGAATTCGCCGTCAATGTTCCGCTCACCCTTGCCGAGCGCCGCGCCGCAAGCTGGCGGGAATTCGCCTGGCCGGGGCCGCTTGCCGGCCTGTTCGACCGCAACGGTCTTGTCGTGGCGATGGTGACGACGGCCGGGCTTGCGCTGGCCGTCGGCCTGATGCTGGCGATGATCGCGCCGCATCTGTTCTGGGGCGTGCATCTTGGTGAGGGGGCGTTCTATGTCCTGATGCCGCATGCGGTCATGGCTGGCATTCCGTTGGCCATCTCGGCATTTGTCATCCTCTCCTTCATTGTTGGCTGGCGGCGTTACTGGCGGGTTACCGGCGCGCGGTGGGGTGGCATGCCGGCGCTTTCGGACGCGTTTCGCGCCACGGCCACGCTGCGCAATCTTGGTGGCGACAATAATGGCAAGGGTGGCGGCTGCCCCGGCGCGGATGACCGCAGCAGCCTTGCCCGGCGGCATTACCATCACCTGACCTTCTATGGCTTCATGCTCTGTTTTGCCTCGACAAGCACCGGCACGTTCTATCACTACGTCCTCGGCCGCGAGGCGCCCTATGGCTATTTTGAGCTTCCGGTGGTTCTGGGAACGGTTGGCGGCGTGATGCTGTGTGTTGGCACTGCCGGGCTGTGGCGCGAGAAGCGGCGCATGGAACCGGCAGTCCGGTCGCTGTCGCGCCTCGGGATGGATTATGCCTTCATCTGGCTGCTGTTCTGGGTCAGCGCGACCGGATTGCTGCTGCTGGCGCTGCGCGAGACCGGCTATATGGGGCTGGCACTGGCGGTGCATCTCGGCGTTGTCTACGCGTTTTTCCTGGTGCTGCCCTTCTCGAAATTCGTCCACGCCATCTATCGGTTCGCCGCGCTGCTGGCGGATGCCGGCGAGGTGCGCCGCTCAGCCGTGTGAGCGCTGGATCACCGGCGAGATCACCTTGTCCGACACCGGAACGTCGATCACCGCCGGCCCACCCGACGCCATGACATCGTCGACAAGCGCCGGCAGGTCGGCAAGATTGGCAAGACGATGGCCGGCAATGCCGAATCCGCTGGCGATGGCGGCGAAATCCGGTCGTCCGAACACCGCCTCGGCATCGGGCAGCCCGTCGGCGCGAAGCTTGTGGATCTCCGATCCATAGGCACCGTCATTGATGGCGAAAATGATCACCCGCAGACCGCTTCGTCTGATCGTCTCCAGCTCCTGCACATGCATCATCAGGCTGCCATCGCCATCGAACAGCACGACCGGCGCCTGTGGATGCGCCGCCGCCACGCCCATCGCAAAGCTGATGCCGTTGCCGATGGCGCCGAACTCGCGGATGGTCAGGAAATGCGTATGCGGGCGCGACGGCATATGCGCAAAGAAACATGAACAGTGGCCGGATGAATTGACAAGCTGGCACTCTGCCGGCAGATGCGTCTCCAGTGCCGCCACCACCTCACGCGGGTCCAGCGTGCCATCATCAATGGTGAATGCGGTGCTGTCGAATGGACGCGTGGCGATGTCGGTGGCCAGCGCGTCGGTCCGCCACGTCGCGGGCCGTTGATCCAGTATGTCAAGAAGTGCCTCCACCCCCAGCCTGGCATCGGCGCGAAGCGCCGCATCGGCCGCGCGGCGTCCCTGAACATGCATGGCGGGGGCGATGTCGATCTGCAGCAGCTTCGCCGACGGCCACAATTTTCCGTTGTCGGCATTATGCCGCGCCAGCGATCCGCCAACCGCGATTACGAGGTCGGCCTCGGCGAAACATTCGCGGGCAATCTCGGATGAAAACCCGCCGGCGACATTCAGGTTGAAGGGATGATCATGGAACAGGCCGCGCGCCGGCAGGGTTGTCGCAAGCAGCCCGTCAAGCCTGTCTGCAAGCGTGGCGCAGGCCTGCCCGGCCCCTGCCGCCACCGCGCCAAGCCCGGCCATGATGATGATCCGGTCCGCCGCCACGATCATGTCCCTGGCGGCGCCGGTCGCGGCCGGGTCCGGCGGCAGCGGCGATGCCACCGGGATCGTCTCAGCCGATGCTGGCGGCAGGGCAGCATCCTTGTTGGCTGCGCTCTCGGCAAGATCGAACGGAATGCCGACCACGACAGGCCGCAATTCGCTTCGTGCCTGAAGAAAGGCATCGCGGATGCCGATGGCAAAGCGGTCCGGATGATGCAGGCTGTGATAGGCGGCGCCGGTGGCGGTCACGAAAGGTGCCTGTTCGATCCCCTGATTGTACCAACCGCTGCCAAGCGGCGCCTCGCCGGCAAGGATGACCAGCGGGATATGCGCCCGCACCGCTGCCGGCAGCGCCGTCATAAGCTGGGTGAGCCCGGGGCCGCAGGTGACCGTCGCCACGCCGACCGTGCCGGACTTGCGGGCATATGCCATCGCCGCCGCCGCCGCGCAATGTTCATGCCGTACATGGATCAACCTGGCGCCGCGCGAGGCAAGATGCGTTGCCATATGCATGTTGGCATCGCCAAGAAGCGCGAAAATATCGCGCACGCCTTCTGCCATCACCATCTCGGCGATGATTTCATACCAATGTCGGATCGCGGAATGGCCGGTCATCGCGCGCCGTGCTGGCTGGTCACTCGGCGGCCTTGCGGTCGCGGTCGAACCATTGCCGGACAGACGGGTCACCGGCGGGGCAATCACGCGGGGGCCGCACACGGTCGGACAGATCGGCCGATTTCTGAACGAAATCCAGCGTCGCCTCCCAGTCGAAATTGCGATAGACGGCGCCCATCTGGGCAAAGGGCGCGGACTGCGCGAACAGCTGGAAGGTCAGCCGGTGGCCTGCATAGTCGGAATTCAGCAGATCGCGCGCATAGGCCAGGAGCTTGCGCCTGTCCTCGGCCTGCCATTCGTCATTGATGGTGTAGTATTTGTCCATCCACGGCTTCGTGTCGGGCGCGGTGAAGCTTGCCATGTTCGGGGTGACGCAGATCTGCCCGCCACACAGCTCGCGCGCGATATGCATCATTTCATTCAGCTGGTTCAGTGCCGCGCAGCGGCCGGTGAACAGCAGCGACTGGTTCGGCATCAGCAGTCCGGCCGGTGACGGCTCGGCAAGGGTGATGGCGGCTGTCAGATGCGCGTTGATATTTTCCCGCCAGATCGCCAGCTGTGACAGCTTTTCCTGCACCGCCGGCTGCTGTTCGAGACCTGTCTGGCGAGCGTTGAACAGCGCCGCGCCGATCATCATGTCGGCAAGCTTCAGCGTTCGCTGCACGAAGGCGAAAGCGGAATAGCGATGCAGCGTCGCGCGGATGAAGGCGGCGGCGCGGGTATGCCGGTAGAACAGCACATTCTCCCACGGGATCAACACATTGTCGAAGATCACCATGGTGTCGACCTCGTCGAATTTGTTGGCCAGCGGGTAGTCCTGCTGGTCGGCTCGCGGACAGCCGCCACTGGCCCCGGCAAAACCGCCGCGGCAGATGAATTTCAGGTTCGGCGAGTTCAGATCACAGATAAAGCCGACCGCATAGTCGGACAGCGCGGCGTCACCCCAGTTGGCGATGGTCGGTTTGGTGAAGGCCTGGTTGGCATAGGCGGCGGCGGTCTCGAACTTGGCGCCGCGAACGATGATACCCTCATCTGTCTCCTTCACGACATGCAACAGCATGTCCGGGTCCTGGTCCTGCGGGGCTTTCGACCGGTCGCCCTTCGGGTCGGTGTTCGCCGAGACATGGAACGGGTCCTCGCGAAGCACCTTGTGGATATGCGTCCTGATGTTCTCGGAGAATTGCGGGTCGACCTCGTTCAGCACATCCTGCCCGTCATAGAGCGACCACATCTCGCCAACCGTCTCGTCGCCAACACGGGTGACGACTCCGCCAACATCCTCCATCACAAGGTCGCTGGCCCGGCGTTTCGCCCACCAATCCTCCTGCGTGAAGGGAAGGGCGTTGCCGACGGCATTCACCTCATCGCCGTCACGCACCGTCATCAGATCATGCGTTGCGGCCTCATGCTGCATGTCATAGATTCGGGCGCGGATATCGACGATCGGCTTGAACATCGGATGCGTGGTGACATCCTTCACCCGCTCGCCATTCATGTAGATTTCCCGCGTGCCGCGGATACTGTCCCGATATTGCTGCCCTGTACGGATCATCACGCTGTTCCCTGTTGGCGATCTGTTGGTGTCATGAAACCGCAAAACCCGGCCATGTGAAACCACGAAAATGTCGCAACGGGAAAGGTGCCGTGCCGTCAGAATTCCTGATTCAGCGCGTCCATCGCCGGGATTTCGGCCTCGCGGCGGGCGATGTATTCGCGCAGCGCCTCGTCGATCCCCGGGTCAAGCGGCGGTGCCTCATAAGACAGCAACAGCGATTTCGCCGTTTGCAGCGCCCGTGCGGTCACGTCCTGCGAGCCCTCGGCCATCCATTGTTCATAGGAATTGTTGTCGAACAGTTTCGGCATGAAGAAGGCTTGCTGAAATCTCTCCTGCGTGTGCGGATGTCCCAGATAATGCCCACCGGGTCCGATATCACGCACCGCCGCCAGCGCCTCGTCGAAATCATCCCAGTCCAGCCCCTCGGCCATGCGGTATCCCATCGCGCACTGTTCGGCATCGACGATGAATTTGGCTATCGAGCAATGCATGCCGGCCTCGTTCCAGCCGGCCGAATGCCAGATGTAATTCGCCCCCGACATCAGCACCGCCATCAGCGTCGTCGCCGATTCATATCCCGCCTGCGCGTCCAGCGTCTTCGCCCCTCCAAGCGTGTTCGAGGTCCGCCAGGGAATGCCGTAATGCCGCGCCATCTGGCCGATCATGAAATTCATCAGGCTGATCTCCGGCGTGCCGGCCATTGGCGCCCCCGACTGCATCGACACGGTTGACAGGTAATGCCCGTAGATGGCCGGGCAGCCGGGGCGGATCAGCTGCGTGTAGGCAAGCGCCGACAACGCCTCGGCATTGAGCTGCGCCACCGCCGGCACGGTCGAGGCCGGCGTGTTCGCCCCGCCAAGCACGAAGGGCGAGCAGAGGACCGGCTGGTTCCGGCGATTGAAGGCGCGCATCGCCGACAGCATCGTTTCATCCCAGACAAGCGGCGAATTGCCGTTGCAGTTGCCGACCACCACGGCATGGGTCTCCAGATATTCCGCGCCGAACAGGATCGCGGCCATGTCCAGCACATCCTCGGCATTCCGGCCCGAGGTCGTCATGCCCATGAAGGTCTTGTCCGAATGCAGGATCGAGGAATGGGTGATTCGCAGATGCCGGTGCGAGATCGGATGGTCCATCGGCTCGACAATATGGTGCGCCGAGGAATGCATTGCCGGCAGCATGTGCGCCAGCTTGTGAAAGGTGGCAAGGTCATCCAGGGTGGGTGCGCGCCGTACATCCTCGAGGTCGCGAAGATAGGGCGCGCCGGTCATCGGCACGAAGATCGACTGGCGACCGCCAAGCGTGACGCTCTTGTCCGGATTGCGGGCATGAAGGGTGATCGCAGGCGGGATTGTGCTGATCAGCGATTTTACCAGCGCCCGGTCCAGATGCACCCGCTCGCCGCGCACATCGGCGCCGGCGCGTCGCCAGTCATCCAGCGCGATATCGTCCCGAAACACGACCCCGACTTCCTCCAGAATATCCAGTGACGCGCCGTCGATCCGCTCGATCTGCTCGGCATCCATGGGCTCGGTCAGCGGCAGCCTGCCGGTCAGGCCTGGCAGCATGTCATGGTCCGGGCGCGTGCGAAGATATCGTCTCTCGCGTCTGCCACCGCGGCGGCGCTGCTCCCGGGGGGCTTCTTCACTCATGAATTCGCTTCCTGTGACGGTCTCCGGTCACTAGAACAGAGAATGCATCCCACACACAAGTGGGCGGGAGACCGGAATTGACCTTGAAACGACAGATCACGAAACTGCCGCGCGATACCGCGGTTGCCGGATGGAACGCCGTTCTCGGTCCGGCACCGTCACGGCCCGAGGCCGAGGGCGACATCAAGGCCGACTGGCTGGTGATCGGCGGCGGTTTTGCCGGGCTGTCGGCCGCGAAACGGCTTTGTGAACTTCGCGGCGGTGACCGGATCGTGCTTCTCGAGGCAGGACGGATTGGCGAGGGGCCTGCCGGCCGCAATTCAGGATTCATGATCGACCTGCCGCATGAGCTGTCCGGCGACGGATATGCCGGCAACATTGAGGGTGACAGGCTGCAGATCAGCCTCAATCGCCACGCGCAGAATTTCGCCAGGAGCTGTGCCGCCGAATATGAAATGCCGGCCGAGGCGGTGAGCCCGATCGGCCGGATCAACGGTGCCGTGAACGCGCGGGGTGAGGCGCATAACAACGCCTATGCTGCGCAGCTTGAGACGCTTGGCGAGCCCCACACCAAACTGTCGGCCGCCGAAATGACCGAAATGACCGGTACCGGCACCTATCGGTCCGGGCTGTCCCTTCCCGGCGCGGTGATGCTGCAGCCGGCGCTCTATGTCCGCGAGATGGCCGCCGGGCTGACCGGCCGTGAGACCATGCCGATCTCGATCTATGAGGCAAGCCCGGCAACCGCCTTCAGCCGCCAGGGCGATACATGGAAGGTGACGACGCCAAAGGCCAGCATCACCGCCGGCAAGGTCGTGATGGCGGTGAACGGCCATGCCGAGAGTTTCGGCTTCTTCCGGCGGCGCCTGATGCACGTCTTCACCTACGCCTCGATGACAGCGGCGCTGAGCGGCGACCAGCAGGCCCGCCTCGGCGGGCTGCCGGCCTGGGGCATCACCCCGGCCGACCCGATGGGATCGACGGTGCGCCGCCATACCGGCATCGGTGGCAGCCGGATTGTCATCCGCAACCGCTGGACCTTCGATCCGTCGATGGAGGTTGACGAGGCACGAATCGCGCGGTTCCGACGCGACCATGATCGTGCCTTCCGGCGCCGTTTTCCGATGCTGGCCGATGTCGATCTGGAATTCAGCTGGGGCGGGCGGTTGTGCCTGTCGCGCAATTCTGTGCCGGCCTTTGGCGAGGTTGAACCCGGCATGTTCTCGGCCTGCTGCCAGAACGGGCTTGGCACCGCCAAGGGCACATTGGCCGGCATCGGTGCCGTCGAACTGGCCACCAGGTCGAATTCGCCGATTGTTCAGGATTTGCTGTCCTATGATGAACCGGCGAAACTGCCGCCTGCGCCGATTGCCAGGCTTGGCGCGACGCTGGTGCTGCGCTGGCGCGAATGGCGCGCCGGTGCGGAAATCTAGCCGGTTTCAGTCATTGTCGGTCAGCCCGGCGCCGGCGCCGGCGAGGCGCGACTGGCTGGTTGCCGGCGCATAGGTGCGGTGCGCATAGCCGGTCAGCCGGTCAACACAGCAGGCAAACTGGTCGGGAAGACGGGTCTGTCCCGCACGGGTATGGGCAATCTGCGCCGCTGTGCTATGGCGCAGCTGGCAGGGCGCGCTGCCCCGCAACCAGCCGCTGTGCCACTTGTCGGTCGCGGCGTCATCACCCCCCGGTACGGTCAGCCAGCATGTGCCGGGCGGTATTGTCGCCACGAAGGGAAGCAACAGCAGCGGTGCGCTGACAGTGCCAAGGTCGATTCTCTCACCAACCTGTTCCGGAACCGCATGCGTTCCGTCACTGAGCGCGGTGCCGAGTACAAGCGGGCAGGCGGCATCATCGTCGGTGGTGGCCACGCAACGGGACTCAAGATAGCCACACAGGGCGGAGATCCCGGGAAGGCCGCGCTGATGAAGCCAGAACACCGCGCCGGCCGCTTCTTCTGCCAGACCCCAGGACAGGCCGGCCCCGCGTGTCGCTTTCAGCGCCAGTGCCGCCGTTTCGCCAAGCGACCAGCTCATCAGGCGGGAGCAGCCTCGTCCAGAGGCGGATAGACAAGGTCGTCGGGATCAAGTGTGGCAAGCTCGTCAGGGAAGGGGGCACCCTGATACATGGTGATCCGCAGCCACCTGTCGGAACGCGGATCGAATTTCGTCGCGCCGAAGAAGGACAGCTTGCAGCGCAGGAGATCGATCGGGATCATGCTGGCGCCGATGGTGTTGTCACGAATCTCGCCGAATTCAAGCCCGCCAACAATCTGCAGACGGCGTGCCATGTGCCGATGTTCGGGATGTTTCAGCAGAAAGGCGCCAAGACTGTCCGCGGGGTCGAAGCTGGCGAGGTCGCGGCGCATGCGCACCGCGTCGCGCCCCGGACATAGCGGTTGCTCATAGGGCTCAAGCGGTTCCTCATGGCGCTCACCAAGCCGCGGCTCGAGCTTTTCCTCGGACACGTACCAGACACGGGCCTGCGCGGCCGGGCTGTCGTAATCAATGCTGTCGGTCCAGTCATATTGCGACTCCAGCGCCGCCAGCACATCGCCGGCCGGCACCGTCCCGTCGATCCGGTGCGCCACATCCTCCTCGGCATGCATGCAGTCGGCAAGGCCGTCCACCAGCGCGGCATGCGGCTCCAGCATCAGCGAGACAAGCGCCTCCTGGCCTTCCAGTGACAGCGCTGCCTCGGCGGCGCGATAAAGGGCGTCCCATGGCAGTTCATCGTCTGGCGACAGCCTGTCCGCCCGCGCGATGATCCAGTCGAAATCGGCGCAAAGCCGTTCGATCCGCGCCATCTGCCGTTCATCGGCGACATGCCAGTCAGCGGCGTTGTGGGCCGCGCGCCGGGTCAGCTGCCGGAACATCTCGATCTGCGGCATTGTCGCGTCGGGAAGTGCGCGCACGCGGGCAAGCGCGGTCTCTCGCGCGGCGATCCAGCTGTTGATCAGACGCGGATGGTTGATCAGGAAGGGTGCCATGCCAAGGCCGGTGGAATTGCCGATCCCCAGCCGGCGGCGAATGTCCGGGTCCATGGCGATGGCGGTTGCCGGTGATTTCATACGCGCCGCATGTTCGACGATGTCGATGGAAAAGGCGCGGATCAGCCACACGGCCAGCATCTCGGGCTGGAAGGATCCGGTGAATTCGGGCCTGGCGCTCCATTGCGAGCGGTCGGCGGCCCCGAACTTGCCAGCGCCATAGACGGCGGTGGTGCGGAACAGATAGCCGACGGACTCGATCATCTCCGGGTCGGGTTGACGGCCGGCGGCAAGCTGGTCCACCACATGGCTGAACAGCCGCACCGACTTGTTGGCCCGCGACAGCACAAGCTCGGATTCCGAAATGCGCCCGGCCTCCTGTTTCGGGACATTGCCCGACAGCCTGTCGATCTGCGCCGCGTCGACCTCGCCATCACACAGCGTGAAGGTGGCGTCCCACGCCTCGGCGATCACCCTGTCGGAACGCTGGTCATCGTCAAGCTGATGCGCAAAGGCGACAAGCGTGTAGGTGGCCTGCGGTCCGCGCGCCCGGTAGGTGGCGACGCCGACACCGCGATCATCAATATCGAAGACCGGCCGGTCGATGACCCATCCCTCGGACTTCAGACGTCGTAACAGCACCCGCATGAAGCTGAGGCGGCTCTGATGAAAGGCACCCATACGCGCCAGCCGCATGACCGTCTGCGGTGGCCGCAGCGGTGCCTGCCGGAACGCGTCGCCCCTGGCTCTTTCGCGGTTTTCAGTTGTCTCGCGGCCGTCAGACATCGCCTGGTCCAAAGCTTGTGTCGAAGAAGGTCAGCCAATTCTCGCCCATGATGCCCGCCATCTCGGCCTCTGAAAAGCCCTGCCGGCGCAAACCGTCGGCAAGTGCGACGAAGTGTCTGTTGTCCCGGAACCAGTCCGGCATCGGCGGAAACCCCGCATTGCCAGCGCTTCCCTCGCCATAATCGATGTCCTTTGTCCATCTGCCGACACGCATCCATTCGACGATGCTGTCAGGCTGGTCCTGGCACAGATCGGTGCCGATGCCGATCCGCTCCGGCCCCATCAACTCGGCGGTTTTCGCCACCATCTCGCAGAAATCGTCCAATGTGCAGTCGGATCCGCCCCTCAGATGATGCGGGTAGAGCGAAAAGCCAAGCATGCCGCCACTCTGGCCGAGGCTGCGCAGCACATCGTCCGACTTGTTGCGCCGTGCCGGATGCCAGAAGGCCGGATTGGCATGGGTGATGGCGATCGGACGGCTGGAAAACTCGATGGCATCGAGGGTTGATCTTTCGGCGGAATGGCTCATATCGACGACCAGTCCGACGCGGTTCATCTCGGCGACGACAGCGCGGCCCATGCGGGTCAGGCCGGTATCCTCGGTCTCGTAACACCCGGTCGCCAGCAATGACTGGTTGTTGTAGGTCAGCTGCATGAAGCGGGCGCCAAGCGCGTGGCAGATTTCCACCAGCCCGATATCATCCTCGATCGGCGACGGGTTCTGGAAGCCGAAAAAGATCGCGGTCCGCCCCTCTTTGCGGGCGCGGCGCACATCATCGCCGGTGCGGCCCTGGAAGATCAGCTCGGGAAACTGCTCGAACCAGCGGTTCCACTGCCCGATATTCGCCACCGTCTCACGGAACATCTCGTGATAGGCGATGGTGACGTGAACGGCGTCCACGCCGCCCTCGCGCATCTGCCGGAATATCTTTTCCGACCAGTTGCAATATTGAAGGCAGTCGATCACATGCATGGCAACACCTGCGATGCCGGGTTATGACACCGCACCGGCCGCGATATAGGCGGTCTTGGTGCTGGTGAAGAAGTCGACGGCGTACTGCCCCTGTTCGCGCGGACCGTAGGAGCTGTCACCGCGCCCGCCGAACGGCACATGATAGTCGGTGCCGGCGGTCGCCAGATTGACCATGACGACACCGGTCTCGGCGCGGCGGCGGAAATCGGCCGCGCGGGCAAGCGACTGCGTCATGATTC
>JAAZUU010000088.1 GCA_018624035.1 Rhodobiaceae bacterium
ACCGAAACAGGAAGCCCAAACGTCTTGTCACGCTGTTCCTGATCATAATCTGCCTGTACCTGATCTACCATTTCGCAAGAGGATGATATGGAGCTCAAGGGAAGAAAATTGGAAAGAGGTCATTCCTCCTCAGAACCCGGGTTCTCCATCAACGACTTGTAGACACTCAATTCTCGCCAGTAATTTTCCGCCGCTTCATTGGCATCACTGATCCGCATCGCAAGTCCCCTGACAAGCGCAAGGCATATGGGGTCAGCTTCCTGAAGCTTTGCCTTGAGAGTCTCCTCGTCGATCACCTTGACGATGCATTTGGAGGCCGCTCTTGCGGTAACCGTTCGTGGACGGGACATGATATGCCCAACCTCGCCGAATATCTCTCCTTCATGAAGGCGCCCGATAATCAACCCAAATCGGGTTTCGATCTTCACCTCGCCAGAATGTATCAAAAAGACATTCTTGCTGGTCTCGTCTATTGAATAGATGACGTCACCGGCATTGTATGTACGGGTGGGTATTCTGTTCATTGAAACGCTTTGCATTAACATCCCCTTGATCGGAAGACCGGGCACACAAGACGTTGGGGCAGATCCCACGCCATTCTCCAGGACCAATTCTACACACGCATAGATGGCCAGATTAGGGCGAAGCGACGGAATAATGATGACCGTGGAGAAGAGGTGATAAGGAGGCTGATGGAAGTGTCTGGAAATCAGGAACTTGAACCACGAATCTTCGGGATGGCGGGGCGTGCGCGCATGGGCACCTCTCATCGCGTCCCACAGACATTGACGAGTTTACCCACCCGCCGGCCCCGGCACGGCATCAGCCGCCCGCGACATCATGAAGACCCACCGAACTCTGCTCCCCTCTGGATGTGAGGGCGCGGCTGTATTACCTTTAACGGAGGCCGCGGATGCAGGGAGTTTTTTATGCTAGTTGTTATTTCACCCGCCAAAAAGCTGAATATGAGCGTTGATGACCGGGCTCCGACCACAGTGCCGGACTTTACCGCTGATGCCGCGACACTGGCTGGTGTGGCACGTGATCTTAGCCATGATGATCTGCGGGCATTGATGTCGATCAGTCCGGCGCTTGCGGAACTCAATGCCAGACGGTTTGCCGACTTTGGCACGCAGCCGGCCAAGGCCGCCGCGCTGGCCTTTGCAGGTGACACCTATCAGGGTCTGGAGGCCTCAACGCTCGATGACGATGAAATGGCCTGGGCACAGAACCATCTGCGGATCCTTTCAGGCCTGTACGGCATGCTGCGGCCAATGGATGCAATCGAACCTTACCGGCTTGAGATGGGCAGCAGGCTGAAGACTGAAAAAGGGGCATCACTCTATGAATATTGGGGGGCGCGGCTTGCCGAGGCGCTGAATGCGCAGGCAGAGGCGGTCGGATCACAGTCGTTGGTGAACTGTGCCAGCCAGGAATACTTCGAAGCTGTTGACCGGAATGCGCTGGCGATCCCGGTGATTACACCTGTCTTCAAGGAAATCAAGGACGGCAAGGCCCGGATCATCAGTTTCTTTGCGAAGAAGGCCCGCGGTGCGATGGCCCGACATATTGTGCAAAACCGGCTGACAGATCCAGCCGACATGAAAGGGTTCTCGGCCGGAGGCTATCGCTATGAGGCGGACGCTTCCGATGACAGCATGATGGTCTTTATGCGGCATCATCCTGAAAACTGACTGAATCCGGTATGTCCCGGTCAATGAGGCCCGAATTTCGCCTGCTGCGAATGTTGGGGCGGTTCGGCAATACCGGCTTGAACTCTTATCGATGGTGTTTCAGCATATCGACATGGGTTTGGCATCCCCGCTCAGCCCGATAAAGTCAACGCCTCAAGTCATAACCAGTGCAAGGCAAACTGCGTCACGATTCAACATTTCTGACAGGACAGGGCCGGTGCCGCGCGTGATGACTTCCGGCAAGCGGGTCTGGGTATCCCTTTCCTGTGTTTCCGGCGGGAACCTGACCGATCGTGACGCGACATTTCCTGCCCGAAGGTGGACCCGGACCCGATAAAGCTTGTCGGAATTGCGCGCCAAACCAATTGTCGCCTGTAAATGGATTGAGATGCTTTCAGGAGAATCAAATGGAAAATCAGATAGGCGTTATTACCGGCGGAACGCAGGGGATCGGACTGGCGGTCGCCAAGGTTCTGGCCGCCAGGGGGGCCAAGGTGGTCAGTTGGGACATCGACGAAACCAACGCCGCTGCGATGGCTCTACTGGGCGACGACGCCACCGCAATCTCGTGCGACATCACGGATCTGACGTCGGTTGAGATCGCCTATGCCGAGACATGTCGGAAAGTCGGGACACCGACAATTCTGGTCAACAGCGCCGGAATCGCCGGCCCGAACGCGCCGCTTGATGAGTACGACGTTGAGGCGTGGCACAAAGTGATCAACATCAATCTGCACGGCACCTTCTACGTGAATCGCGTGTGCGTCGCGGGTATGAAAGCAAGTGGCTATGGCCGCATCACGAACATCGCCTCCATCGCCGGCAAGGAGGGCAACCCGAATGCCTCTGCCTACTCGGCCTCGAAGGCTGCGGTCATCGGGCTGACCAAATCCCTCGGCAAGGAACTGGCCGGACAGGACATCGCGGTCAATTGTGTTACACCGGCGGCGGCGCGGACCCGAATTTTCGATCAGATGAGCGGGGAACATATCGACTACATGCTGTCCAGGATTCCACGCGGTCGCTTTCTGGAAGTCGAAGAAGCCGCAAAGATGATCGCCTGGACAGTCTCTCCGGAAAACTCGTTCACAACAGGCGCGGTGTTCGATCTTTCGGGCGGTCGAGCCACCTACTGAAACAGCAAATACGAGAAGACCTATGTAACCCGGCCCCGCAGGCCGGGAAAACCTGCCGCATTAGCGGGGCGCGGTGAAATGCGCGATCTTGCCGCCACCCCTCCAAACATCGCCGGTGGCCGGATCAGCGTTGTGATGCGGGGTCGGCCATGGGTAATCCGATAAACACCATCGATATTCGCCCGCCATGGATTGTCCATTGCTGTGGCATCGGTGTGGCAACGCAGATTGGTCCTGTATCACCGTTGCATTCGCTTCCCCGATTTGCGAGACGTTGATCACTCTGTTGACTGCCGGGAGAGCAGCAACGCGAGTATGCTTGTTCATAGCCTTCCCACTTGCTACTGAACAAGCGCGGCGTTCCACTCGCGAAGGAAATTTTCCCGCTTCAACCTGTCGAGATAGACCAGCAATCCCGTGTTCAGACCAATCGGCTTTGCATTTGTGATCTCGACGATCGAACTGTTGAAAATCGACGGTAGACCGCCCTGTGTTTCGAGAATGACCTGGCCTCTGCGACTGAGCAGGAAGTCCAGGAATTCGCCAGCCTGACGGGATTTCGGGCTGCGGCGGGGTATGAAGGCGGTGCGAAGCAGGATGTTGGTGTAGTCCTCGAGATGCACCACCTTGATGTTGCCATGTTTCGCGGCGCGGGCCTGCGCATAGGATCCAACGACATTGTAGGCTGCGGCCATCTCGCCGGATTCGACGCGGGCCAGCATCTCTCCCGAGCAACAGGACAGTCTGGTTCCCATCGACCCCATGACCTCTGACAACCGCCAGAATGTGTCGGATTGCCGGGCATCCTGGGTGGCAAACAGAAATCCGGTGCCGGAAAGATTGACATCATAGGTCATTAGCCGATTACGGAAGACCTCCGGATTCGACCTGATGATGTCGAGAAAATGGCGACGGCTGGCCGGTGTGGGCAGCGCGGCGAAATCGCGGCGAGACACGACCAGAACGATCGGTTCGACGGCGAACCCGAAAAGCTGGTCGCGCCATATGGCCCAGTCCGGAAGACCCGCTGTCACGGGGCTTTCAAATCTGTCGGCATGGCCATCATTGACCAGCTTCATCTGCAAGTCCATGGCCGAGGAAATGACCAGATCATGCCGCCCCCGACCGGAATCGATTTCGGAATAGATATCGCGGCTAGATGCCAGAACATACTGGATCGCGACATCCGGTCTTGCAGCCACGAATGCCTCGATGACAGGCGCGAACAACTCGATATCCGTTGAGGACAGGATGGTGAAGTCTTCTATCGCCTGCTCGGCGCCAAAGCGCCGTTCCAGCTCGATTGTCATGCCTGTCGCCGGTCCCCACCAGCAGATCAGCGCCGCGATAACGACAGTGATGCGCATAAATGCCCCCCTTTCTCGAACTCTATCTCCAGCGCGCCGCCAAGCGCCATCATTACCTCGCGCACGATGGCCAGCCCGAGACCCGACCCGACCACATCGGTGGCGTTCGCGCCGCGGCTGAACCGTGTTGTCATGAGGTCCGGATCGATTTCGATCATCGTTGCCGGCCGGTTGCGAACGGAAATCCTGCAGCTATCTGGCGAGGCATTCAGGCTGATCGAGATTGTTGTCTCGGCGGCGGAATATTTCAGCGCGTTGTCGAGCAGATTCCGCAATGCCGTTTCCAGAAGCGTCTGGTCAAGATACAGTTCCAGCTCCTGTGAAATATCGCTGTCGACCGTAATCTCGATGTCACGCAGCTCAGCCGACGGTGCAAAGTTGAAAACCATGTCGTTGACGCATTGAAGCAGTCCAACCATGCGCCGTTCGGGCTGTTCCATCCGGTATAGGACCATGGCGTGATCAAGCAGTTGGGTTGCCGAGCGATTGGCTTGTTCGACCGATCTGACGATATTGCGAAGATGCGCCCGGTTCTCCGGCTTCCGTACCTTGCGCAGCGCGAGTTCGCCTTCCGACTTCACCGTTGCAAGCGGGGTGCGGATGTGATGCGCTGCCTCCGCGATGAAGATTTCGGTCTGTTTGAGAGCCCCGCTGAGCCGCGAAATGAAGTCATTGAGCGCTGTCATCAGCGGCGCCAGTTCCTGCGGTGTCGGATGGTCCACCCGGCGAAGGTCGTTGGGTCCGCGTCTGCCGACGGCGTCGGCAAGCCGTCGGATGGGATTGAGCATCGAATTCACCGTCAGTGCCGCCAGAAGCCCGGCGAACAAGCAGAAACTCACAACGATGATCAGCAGGTTTTCTGTCAGCTGAGAGAGCAGCTGAACCTGGAAATTTGATGTCTGGCCGATGAGCACGCGGATACGAATGCTTTGCCCTTCCACAAGCACGGGTTTCTCGATTGCCGCCACCCGCAATATCTCTCCCTGATAGTCAATCGACGCAAAGGCAGGCGTTCTTTCATCACCATATGAATCCGATATCGGAAGATCCTCATAGCCGGTCAGAAAGGCCGAATTGGCATCAATCCGGTAGAAGATACGGTCCTCGCCGATCGAACCGAGGATCGTGAAGGTGTCATAGGGAAGGTCGAAAAACAGGGCACCATCGCTGATCCTGACCTTTTCCAGAATGCTGACCGCTGCCGCCTTTAGCAGGCCGTCCTGTGCCGCGCTCACCGCCTGGCCGGTGAGTGTTCGCATGGAGATGAACAGAACCAGCGAGAATATCGCTACCAGAAAGGCGAGGATCACAAGCAACCGGTTGCGGAGCGACAGCTGTACTGTCGAGGTTTGGATCATGTCGCGACGAGCCTGTATCCGATGCCGCGAACAGTCTCGATACGTGCGTTGCTGCCAGCGAGTTTCTTCCTCAAGCGGCCAATATAGACCTCTATGGCGTTCTCAGTCACCGATTCCGAGATCGAAAAAAGCCGATCGGTAAGCTGCTCCTTTGTGAAATAGATTTCTGGAGAATTGAAGAAGACCTCAAGAAGGCGGAGCTCACGGTTGCGAAGCGAGTGCGTTGTGCCGCCGTGTTCAAGCGTTGCCAGAAGCGGGTGCAGCACAACCTGCCCAAACGCAAGCTGCAGCTGGCTTTGCCCCTTGTGCCGCCGCAGGACGGCACGGCAGCGTGCTTCAAGTTCGGCGAATTCAAAAGGTTTAACGATATAATCGTCGGCACCGATATCAAGAAGATCGATCCGGTCCGACACTTCCGAGCGCGCGGTCATCACAATCACCGGTGAATCGTCATTGCGGGAGCGCATTTCATTCAGGAACCTGCGGCCATCACCATCGGGAAGCATGATGTCGAGAAGGATCATGTCATAGTGTGAGACATCCATGAACTCCCTTGCTTCACCAAGGGTGCAGGCATGATCATTGGTATGACCGTCGAGGCTGAAGAAATTCTTCAGTGGCTGGGCGAAGTCGCGCGAATCTTCAATAATCAGTACCTTCATAATGGCACCATTCCGTGTCAGGATGGTGTCAGGTTAGTGAGGAATGGTAATGTCGTAAAGATCGGACAGAACCCGTATCGGGTGCTGATCATTACCTGTTCATGGGAGGAATTGACATGAAACATATCCTGAAACTGTCGCTTGCCGCCGCCTTCAGCGTCGGTCTGAGCGCGCAGTCATTTGCCGCCGAGTGCATCGCACCGGCCAACCCCGGGGGTGGATGGGACTTCACCTGCCGGACCATCACCAAGATCATGACCGATATCGGTGCCTATGGTGATTCGATCCAGGTGACCAACATGGCCGGTGGTGGCGGCGGACTCGCCTTCACCCATGTCGTGAACGAGCGCAACAGTGACGCCGACCTAATCGTCGCTGCCTCGACCGCGACTGCGACGCGCCTCGCGCAAAACGCCTATTCCGGCATGACTGCCGATCAGGTGCGCTTCCTTGGTGCTATCGGCGCCGATCCCGGCGTTATAGTGGTGGCGAAGGACTCGCCCTACCAGAACCTGAACGACCTTCTGGACGCGGTGATCGCCGATCCGTCGAAACATGCCTTCGCTGGCGGTTCCGCCGCCGGTGGCTATGACCATCTGAAGGTTCTGATGGCGCTGAAGCGCAAGGGCTTCACCGACATCAAGAAGGTGAAATATATCGGTGTCGACGGTGACGCCGACGCCATCACCCAGACCGTTGGTGGTTTCACCAGCGCGATGACCGGTGATATCTCGGGCGTTGTCGGTTTCATCAAGTCCGGCGATGTGCGGGTTCTGGCCTCCTTCACCGAGGAACGTATCCCCGGCTTCGAGGACATCCCGACAGCGCGCGAGCAGGGCGTTGATGTCATCGCCGTGAACTGGCGTGGGCTCTACACCCCGAAAGGGGCGTCCGACGCGTCCTACAAGCAGTGGACCGAGGCCCTTCGCAAGGTAGGCGCGTCGTCCGAATGGCAGGAAGCCATGGTCGCCAATGGTCTGGCTCCGTTCAACATGGTTGGCGGTGACTTCCAGTCCTATGTCGACGGCGTGATCGGCGAGGTTCGCGCCATGTCGGTCGAACTGGGCGTGATGAAGTAATGTCAGACCGGATCACCGGACTGATTGTGGCTGTTCTGGCGCTCGCCTTCGCGGCGGGCGCCAGTCAGCTTGAAGAGCCTTTCTTCGCCGACCCGCTGGGTCCGAAGGCATTTCCTTTGCTGATTTCTGCCGTTGCCTTTCTGGCTGGTGCCACGATGGTGATGCGCCCCGATGCCGAGCCTGCCTGGCCGGGCCTGGCGACGCTCATGCGGCTGGCCGTCGCGACCGTGATTCTGGTGGCCTATGCCTATGCGCTGAAACCGCTTGGCTTTCTGCTGCCAACCGCCATCGCCTCGACGGCGCTGTCCTGGCAGATCAGACCACGTGCCGGGCAAAGCGTTGTCATCGGCCTGGCGCTGGCGGGTGGATTGTTTGTGATTTTCAAATATGCGCTGGGGCTCGGGCTGTTCGCCTTGCCGCGCTGGCTGATGGGGTAGGGATATGGATCTGTTCACCAATCTTGCCCTCGGTTTTTCCATCGCGCTATCGCCTGAAACGCTGGCACTGGCGGTGGCCGGGTGCATCCTTGGGACCATGATCGGCGCGTTGCCGGGGCTTGGTCCGTCAAATGGTGTCGCCATCCTGATTCCGCTTGCCTTCAGCTTCGGGCTCGATGCTACACATTCGCTGGTACTGATGACGGCTGTCTATTACGGCGCCATGTATGGCGGGCGGATCTCGTCAATCCTGCTTAACATCCCGGGGGATGAACCGGCGATGATGACGACACTTGACGGATACCCGATGGCCAAGGCCGGGCGGGCTGGCGATGCGCTGGTGCTGTCGGGTGTGGCCTCATTTGTCGGCGCGTTTCTGGCCACCATCGGGTTGATGCTGCTGGCACCGGTTCTGGCGCGGGTGGCCTTCATGTTCGGGCCGGCTGAATATTTTGCACTCTATCTTCTGGCCTTCTGCACGCTTGGCGGGCTTGGTTCGAACAATCAGGCAAAGGCCGCGATCTCGGTCTGCCTTGGGCTTGGTATCGCGATGATCGGGGTTGACAAATCGACCGGCCTGACCCGATTCACCGGTGGCAGCCTGCATCTGTTCGACGGCGTTGATTTCCTTGTCGCCATTGTCGGCCTTTTCGCGGTGGCCGAGGTATTCGTCTTCATCGAGAGCCATGGACGTGATTCCGCCATTGGCGTGAAGTTGGAAAAAATCCGCATCCCGGTGAAGGACATCGTCAATAGCGGCTGGACGATGCTTCGCGGCACCGGCATCGGCTTCGTCGCCGGTCTGTTGCCGGGGGCCGGTGCCTCGCTTGGCAGCTTCCTTGCCTATATGCTGGAGAAATCAACCGCCCGCGACAAGAGTACATTCGGCACCGGCGAGCCGAAGGGCATCGCCGCGCCGGAGGCCGGCAACAACGCGGCGGCTGGCGGCGCGCTGGTGCCGATGCTGACGCTTGGCGTGCCGGGGTCGGGGACGACGGCGGTATTGCTGGCGCTGCTGATGACGCTGAACATCACGCCCGGGCCACTTCTCTTTACCGAACGGCCGGAGGTTGTGTGGGGTCTGATTGCCTCGCTGCTGATCGCCAATGTCGTGCTTCTGGTCCTGAATGTGCCGCTGGTGCGGGTGTTCAGCCGGATCCTGCAGGTGCCGGCGGCGGTGCTGTTGCCGGGCGTCACGATGATTTCCTTTGTCGGCATCTATTCGCTGTCGGGAAGCTATTTCGATCTGCTGCTGATGATCGGCTTTGGCGTTCTCGGCTATGTGCTTCGCAAGCTGTCGATCCCGGCCGTACCAGTCATTCTTGGCATTCTTCTTGGCGGTCATATGGAAGTCAGCCTTCGCCGCGCCATGGTGCTGTCTGACGGTGACTGGACCTATCTGTTCGCCTCGCCGATCTCGATCGGGCTGTGGATCGCCGCGGTAGCCGGATTCATTCTGCCGCTGTTCCTTCGCCCCTATCTGCGTACGCCGGTTCCGGCCGCGTCTGACGAGGGTGCGGGCGCGGAGCCTCGCAAGGGCAAGGGATAATGCCCACCCGGGTCCTGATTCCCTCCGGCGTTCTCGGTCTCGGTTTTGATCCTGACGCGCTGGCGCGTGGGATCGAGGTTGGTCCCGACATCATTGCCATTGATGGCGGATCGACCGACAGCGGCCCGTTCTATCTTGGTACCGGCACATCGAAATACAGCCGCGCTGTCTGCCGCGATGAATGGCGGCAGCTTCTTGAGGCGCGCGCCGCCGCCGGTGTGCCGCTGGTAATAGGCAGTTGCGGGACCTGCGGGACCGCCAGCGCCGTTGACTGGATGTTCGAGATCACGGCCGAGCTTGCCACCGAGCTTGGCCAGACCCTGCGCGTGGCGCGTCTCTACAGCGATGTACCGATCGATGAACTTCGGCGCGCGCGGGATGCGGGCCGCCTGTCGCCACTTGATCCGGCACCGCCGATCGATGATGCCGCGCTGGCGGGCATGACGAACATCGTTGCGCTGACTGGTGCCGAGCAGATACAGGCGGCCATCGATACCGGTGCCGATGTGGTGCTGGCCGGACGGACCACGGACACCGCGACGATTGCCGCACTGCCGTTGGCGCGTGGAATGCATGCCGGCGCAGCCTGGCATGGCGCGAAAATCGCCGAATGCGGCGCTTTTTGCACCACTCGGCCTGCCAGCGGTGTGGTCATGGTGAGTTTCGATGAAACGGGATTTACCGTCACGCCAATGGGTGACGGTGTACGATGCACGCCACAATCAGTGGCGGCGCATATGCTGTATGAGAACAGCGATCCCTGGATCCTGCATGAACCTGGCGGCCATCTTGATGTGACGTCAGCCAGCTATGTCAAGGCAGCAGATGATGGTGTCAGGGTCGAGGGCGCCGCCTGGATGACAGCCCCGGATTACCGGGTCAAGCTGGAGGGTGCGCGCCTTGCCGGGTACCAGACAATGATGCTGGCGGTGATTCGCGATCCTCGCTATGTCGACGCGGTATCGGACTGGGCGGACCGGCTACTGACACATTGCCGGGAATTGATCGCTGCCTCCCTTGGCCTGTCTGATGATGCCTATGATATCGAGCTGCGCCTGATTGGGGTGGATTCGGCGCTGGGCGGTCTGGAACGGCATCGCGGCTCACCTGTCGAGGTTGGTGTGATGCTTCTGATCACCGCCGCTAGCCAAGCGGCGGCAAGTGAGATTGCCGCGTTGATCAACCCGCATCTTCTGCATTATCCGCTGACCGATGACGAACCGATGCCAACCTTTGCTTTTCCGATGTCACCTGTGCATTCCGACCGTGGCGCGGTCTATGAATTCGCACTCAATCATGTTCTGGGCCTGAATGATCCGATGGATGGGTTCCGGCTGCGTGTTGACGAGGTTGGTCATGGCTGAGTTGCGCCATGTGGTGCGCCGCATCAGGTCAAAGAATGCCGGTCCGTTCTGGATCACCATCGATATCTTCTGTGACAGTACGGATGTGCTGGCGCGCGTGACAGCAGCCTTGCCGGTGGAACGGGTGGCAGGTCATCTACAGCTTGATGCCTCACATCTCAAACGCTTCGAAATACCGACGCTGAATGTCCTGAAATTCAGCTTCCCACGTCCGCATCCGCAGGGCAGTCTTCGTGATCGTGACATGCATGGAGCTCAGGTGGCGCTTCTGCTGGAATTGCTTGAAGTATGACCAATGCCAGCGCCGCTGTTCGAACGTCATCGCCATTGACGACCGCAGTCTGGTCTTTCAACCGATCCGGATCCAGAGACCAGCCCCAACAACCCCTCAGCCTGAGTTGCGGCATCCGCAGCCGATAGAGATGACAGTTCCTTTGCACCAGTGGCTTCTGTCAAATAGCCAACGGCACACTCTGCCCCCTTTAAAGAAGGTCTTGCTCCGGCCAGCGCCCTTAAGGCGGAGATAGCTATCAAGCGCATCCCGGATGGAGACAGACACGCCACTTCGGTCTGCCTCAACTTCCTGTACCAATGAAAGCCCAAGCTCTCTTGTGTGGAAGACCTCCAGACGGATGCTGTCCCAGTAACGCTCCAGCCTGTCAGCAAGGGCGGCAGCAGATCGCTGCGCCTTGGGCAGCGATCTTGTATGCAGCGAGACGATCACCCGATCCTTGTTGAACCGAGAGCGCACATCGGCAGGGACACGGCGAGAGAAGCAGAAGATGCCATTACGGCGGATAAGATAGGCGTGATTTTGGATCACAGTTTGGCTCACACTTCCTGACGTCAAACATCGAAATGCCTGAAAATCAGAAACTTGAACCACGAATCTTTGGGTAAATGGTGCCCGGGGGCGGATTCGAACCACCGACACGCGGATTTTCAATCCGCTGCTCTACCAACTGAGCTAACTGGCCGCACACCCGGACATTGCTGCCCAGATGCGATGAAGCATTAACGCTTCGAGAACTGCTTACGGCGACGGGCGCTGTGCAGACCGACCTTCTTACGCTCAACTTCACGTGCATCGCGAGTTACGAAGCCTGCGTTCGACAGCGCCGACTTGAGTTCGGCGTCGTACTGGATC
>JAAZUU010000174.1 GCA_018624035.1 Rhodobiaceae bacterium
TCGTAGCTGACATTCATAACAGTTTGCATCGTTCACACCTCGTAAATCAGCCGCGCCGTCAGACGCGTTCCATCCTGTATTTGCCGCGTACGCCTGTTCCGTAGCGCTGCAAGGCCCCCTCTTCACCAGCGGCGTTCGGCCGCTGGAAGATCCAGTTCTGCCAGGCGGTAAGCCGCCCGAAAATTCGGGTTTCCATGGTTTCAGGCCCGGCGAAGCGAAGGTTCGCCTCCATGCCTGTCATGGCGTCGGGAGAAAAGCTGGCACGCTCCTCGACAAAGATCCGCAGCTCGTCTTCCCAGTCCACATCGTCATAGGCAAAGGTGACAAGACCATGATCGCGCGCCGCCTCGGCCTCAAGCACGGTTCCGACCGACGCCTCGGCCGCGGCGAGGCTGCCGGGCTCTCCGAGGAAGCGGGTCGCCAGCCTGCTGATCCCGTTTGCCATCGGGAAGGTACCGAAATTCGCCGGTGACAGCGTGATCGTCGCCAAAGGCCTGTTGTCGCCCTCGAACTCGTCTTCCATCATGTAGCTGCGGTCGACGGCGAACAGCAGTTCGGCGAGGAGTCCCGCAAAGCAGGATCCGTGTTCGACAAGGCCGGCAAGAGAGCGTGACGTGACATCGACCCGCTTCAGTAGCCGCTTCCAGAAGCACAGCACCTCGTTTGCGAGCCAGTGGTCGGCATTGTCGCGAAGCAACGACTCATGCGACAGCACCTTTTCGGGGTCGCCCTGGCTGCGGAACAGCAGCAGCCCGATCTCGCGCTCGTTCAGCCGCAGATGAAGAATGGCATTGTCGAGTTCGCGCGCCAGCCGCAAGAGATAGGCGTCGGCACCCTGCGCGGTGAAGGCGTCCATGTCCGTCGGCGCGTCCTCGCTCGGACCGTGAATGGTGATCGTCGCCGCGCCAAGGCCGCGGTCAATCGCAACCTCGACGGTGCTGTAGCTGACTGAACCGTCGTCGCTGACGTCTCTGCATAGCGGCGTCAGTTCGATACCCTTTTCAGAATGCCCGGAACTGGCTGCGGCGAATTCGGCGGCGCGCGCCGCCACCGTCTCGTCGAATTTCGAATTTGGGACGATCTCGTCGACAAGCCGCCAGTCGAGGGCGCGCTGGCCACGCACCCCTTCCTCCATGGCACAGAACACATCGCACAGGTCGCGCCGGACCTGTCGCTTGTCGGTCAGCCGCGTGAGGCCGCCGGTTCCCGGTAACACCGCCAGAAGCGGCACCTCGGGAAGCGCCACCGTGGACGAGCCGTCCTCGACAAGCATGATGTGGTTGCAGGCCAGCGCCAGCTCGTATCCGCCGCCGGCACAGGCACCGCGCACGGCGGCAATATATTTCTGCCCGGAATCGGCCTCAGCGGCCTCCATGGCGTTTCGCGTTTCATTGGTGAATTTGCAGAAATTCACCTTGTGGGCATGTTCAGCGCCCGCCAGCATCCTGATATTGGCGCCGGCGCAGAAGACGCGCTCTTTCCCCGACGAAAGAACGACGACACGCACCTCCGGATGTTCAAAACGCATTCTCTGGACGATGTCGGCAAGTTCGATGTCGACGCCGAGATCATAGGAGTTGAGTTTCAGTTCGTATCCGTCGAACAACCCGCCCGTCTCGTCAACATCCATCACCACGCGGGCCACGTCGCCTTCATAGGACACGCGCCAGTGACGATAGCGCGACGGCTCGGTCTGGAATTCGATCATGTCGGTCATCGTCGCCCTCCTGCGATTGGCCACTGTGACCCAACACGGAAGCGCAAGTCAAAAAATTAATGCATTATCATGCATAAAATTTCGAATTTTTTGGAGATTTTGGCCCATACTTATCAATTTAATGCAATATATTGCATAATTTTACCATCAGGCATTGATCTGGCGAAGGCGCTCACAGAATGAGGCGATGCCGTCGAGGGTTGCCTCCGTCTGGTCGAAATGCGGCGCGTGGCGGCAGGACGGCAGCATCATGACATCGACCGGCGCGTAGCAGCGATCGGCCACCTCATCGACCTGCGCGACGCTGCCATACTGGTCATCCTCGCCCTGCACGACAAGAACCGGCACACGGACGTAGTCAAGACAGTCGGACACGTTCCAGTCACGGAATTCGGGATGAAGCCAGCTGTCATTCCAGCCCCGGAAACAATTGTCCGGATCGCGGTGGTATTTTCCAAGCCGCACACGCAGATCACCGCCGTCATAGGCCGTCCTGGCCTCGGCGATCGACGCCAGCCCCTCCGGTTCGGTGAAGAAATGCGGCGCCATCAGGACCACACCCCACAGCCGCCTGTCCTCGACACTTCCGGCATGGATGGCGGCGATTGTCGCGCCGTCGCTGTGACCGACAAGAACAACCGCCGGCGCCGCCAGCGCATCGAGCACCGGCGCCAGGGTATCGGCAGCCTCGCGGATCATGTAATCAAGCGGCCATGGCAGCGGCTTCGGATCGGACTGACCATATCCGGGGCGCGAGAAAGCGAAGACACCGCAGCCGGTCGCCCGGGCGAGCTGTTCCGGAAAGTCGCGCCAGAGCGCGACGCATCCAAGCCCCTCATGGAGCAGAACGATCGTCGGCGCGGCATCCGGCGATCCGGCCTTGCCGGTCCCGGGAGCGGGTCCCCACATGCCATATTCGATCCGATTTCCGTCAACCTCCAAAAACCCGGAGGCGCCATCCCGCCAGGCAAGACCTGCCATCATGCCTCCTCGCGAAGCTTGAACCGCTGAATTTTTCCCGTTGCCGTTTTCGGAAGATCGTCGACGATTTCAACCCAGCGCGGATATTTCCACTTGCCGATATCCGCCTGGACATGCGTCTTGATGGCCTCGCCGATGCCGTCTGCGTCGACATCGCCCTTCAGCACCACGAACGCCTTCGGCTTCAAGAGCCCGTCATCGTCGGTGGCGGGAACCACGGCGGCCTCGATAACGTCGTCATGCGCGGCTATCGACTGTTCGACTTCGAAGGGGGAGACCCAGATCCCCGACACCTTGAACATGTCGTCGGTGCGCCCGCAATAGACCAGCCGTCCGTCCTTGCGGCGTTCGTATTTGTCGCCGGTGCGGGTCCAGACGCCCTCGAAGGTGGCGCGGCTCTTGTCTCGCTGGTTCCAATATCCGTCAGCGGCGGAGTCGCCAGCGACCAGCAGTTCGCCGATCTCGCCGACCCCGACTTCACCTCCAGCCTCATCGACAAGCCGGATTTCATAGCCCGGAACGGCCACGCCGCTGGTTCCATAAACGACGTCACCTTCGCGGTTCGACAGGAAGATATGCAGCATCTCGGTCGACCCGACACCGTCGAGGATGTCGACACCGGCCCTGGCAAGCCAGCCTTCGCCGACGGCCGACGGAAGCGCTTCGCCCGCAGAAATGCAAAGTCGCAGCGCCGACTCGATCCGGTCATCGCCGTCACGGGCCGCCAGCATGGCCGAGAACAGTGTCGGCACACCGCAGAACAGGGTCGGGCGTTCGTCGGTCAGGATTTCCAGCACCCCGTCCGGCGTGGGCCTTCCGGCAAGCAACAGCGTCGTGGCGCCGACCGACATCGGGAAGGTCATGGCGTTGCCAAGACCGTAGGCAAAGAAGATCTTTGCCGCCGAATAGACAAGGTCATCCTCGCGAATCCCCAGCACCTTGCTGCCATAGGTATCTGCGGTGGCACGAAGGCTGCCATGAATGTGAGTGACGCCCTTTGGCTGGCCGGTGGACCCGGATGAATAGAGCCAGAAGGCAACCTCGTCCGGCAGAACGTCAACCGTCTGCGCTGGTGCGTGGCCCTTGATGAATGTCTCGAAAGTGATGCTGCCCTCGGGAGCATCGCCGCCAATCACGACAACGGTGCGCAGGTAGGGGTTGTCGGCAAGAATGTCGGCAACAACGGGATAGAGCGGCGCCGAGACGAACAGCGCCGTCGCGCGGCTGTCACGCAGGATGCTATCATAGATCGACGCCGACA
>JAAZUU010000019.1 GCA_018624035.1 Rhodobiaceae bacterium
CACCTCGTCATCATGCGGCAGATAGTTCAGCGTGGTGACAATCGACCAGCGGTCCATCTGGCCCTGGTTGATCTGCTGCGTGCCGTGATAGAGGCCGGTGGTATCGCCAAGCCCGACCGTGTTGGCGGTGGCGAACAGGCGGAAGCTGGGGTTCGGGTGGATCACGCGGTTGGTGTCGAGAAGCGTCAGCTTGCCGTCCACCTCGAGAACGCGCTGGATCACGAACATCACATCGGCGCGGCCGGCATCATATTCGTCAAAGACGATCGCCACCGGGTTCTGCAGCGCCCAGGGAAGGATGCCCTCGCGGAATTCGGTCACCTGCTTGCCGTCGCGCAGCACGATGGCGTCCTTGCCGATCAGGTCGATGCGGCTGATATGACTGTCCAGATTGACCCGGATGCACGGCCAGTTGAGCCGTGCCGCCACCTGCTCGATATGCGTCGATTTGCCGGTGCCGTGATAGCCCTGGATCATCACCCGCCGGTTATGCGCGAAGCCGGCAAGGATGGCCAGAGTCGTGTCATGGTCGAACTGATATGCATCGTCGCGTGTCGGCACATATTCCGAGCTTTCGGAAAAGGCGGGTACCTTCATGTCGACATCAAGGCCGAACACGCTGCGAACGTCGACTTCGGTGTCCGGCGCGGCAATCGTATGAGCGCTCATTTTCGTCATGGTCTGTTCGTTGGGCATGGCAGTCTTGTCTCCGAAAACACGTCACCGACAGGGCGTCTGATTCAGGAAATGGTTGGTGTGGCGGCGCTTTGCAATGATTTGCGGATCAAATCATATGCCAGATTGATCTCTTTTAGACGCTCCTCGGCCCCGGCGTCACCCCCATTAATGTCAGGGTGATGCTGTTTTGCCAGCTGCTTGTACTGCGCCTTCACCCGGTCAAGGTCGCCGACAGGCTCCATACGCAGCGTTTTCCAGGCGCGTCGTTCCTCCGGGCCGAGCTGACGGCCACCGGGGGCGGTTCCCCTGTTCTCGAAATCGAACAGCCCCATCGGATCGTCGAACATCTCCTCGGCCGGTTTGCCGGTGGCGAATTTCCAGCTTGGCCGTTCCCAGGTCGTGGCGCGCCGGATTTCGGCTTCCAGCGCCGCGCCCTGCAGCCCTTCATAATAATTCCATGACTTGTTATAGGCGCGGACATGCTCGAGACAGAACCAGATATAGTCGCGCAAGGCGTCGCGCGATTTCGGTGCCGGATAATGCGCCTCGGCATTGCATCCCTCGGCCGCGCACAGTCTCGTCGCGCCGGCGCTCTGCCGGTCGGCCTGCTCATCGGTCTTGGCGGTGCCGGGGATCTTGACCTCTGGTCTGGAGGGGCGTCTCATAACCTGTTCCATCATAATGCCAGTCAGCTGGCTGGCAACCACATCCCCCGCGGCAGGAGATAGCACATGACAATGGCGGACACCATAGCCGGGAAGCTTGAACAGGCGCTCTCACCGCGCGAGATCGAGGTTCTTGATGTCAGCTACAAACATGCCGGCCATGCCGGCTGGCGCGAGGGTGGCGAAACGCATTTCGAGGTCAGGATCCGCGCCGATATTTTCGCCGGCAAGGGCCGTGTCGAATGCCACCGGATGGTGAATGGCATTCTGGCCGACGAGCTGGCCAGCACTGTACACGCGCTGCAGCTCGACCTGTCAGCCTGAGGTCAGTCGTCGGTGGCGTAGGCAACGCAGCTGTTCGCCAGCGCGCTGGCCCGCGCATCGCCGCGTGCCCTTGCGGTTTCCAGACCGCTGCTGCCAACCGATATGCGGGCGCGCCGCGCGTCCTCGCCATAGCGGGTCTGAAAGGCGATGGTGCCGACCGTGCCCATCAGTTCGCTGATATGGGTGCAGCCATGCCGGCCGCCGATGGCCGCGGCGACGCGCCGGCGCCAGCCCGGCCCGATGGTCAGCCCGATCAGATTCCGGAAGACATCATTCGCTGTCGGACAGATGTCATAGGGTCCCGAAATGGTGATCGCCTCGGCGGCGGTCACCGTCATTGATCTGTCGAATGTCACCCGCACCTTCATGTGATGCACGAAATCATCCGGCGTCACCTCGCCGCGGAAATCCGACGGGAAGCTGTAGGTCTTGTTGTCGGTGATCTCGGCCTCGATATCATACAGCCCGTCCTCGCGCACAAAGCCGTTGCAGTGGATGCGGCGATTATGCACCTCCTCGCGCGGCGCCGGCGGGCTCAGCGTGACAATGTGGTCATCACCATAGGGTGTGGCGGGTCTATCCATGTCCGGTGCTCCAGAGTCGCAGGCTTGTCACCTTGTTGCCGTCACGCTTCAGGATTCTGAAACGAATATTGTGGAACCGGAATTCCTGGCCCGGCCGCGGGATCGTCCGGCTTTCATAGAGAATGAGGCCGGCGATTGTCGAGGCATCCTCGTCGGGAAGCTGCCAGGTAAGGGCGCGGTTCAGGTCACGGATCGTCACCGCGCCGTCGACAATCCACGACCCGTCGGGCTGTGCTGTCAGGCCGGCAAGGTCGACATCATGCTCGTCATCGATATCGCCGACGATCTCCTCGAGGATGTCCTCCAGCGTGACGATTCCCTGCAGGTCACCATATTCGTCGACAACGACGGCGAAATGCTCGCGCCGCGTGCGAAAGGACTGCAGCTGGTCAAACAGAAGCGTCGTCTCGGGCACGAAATAGGGTTCGCTGACAATATCCTGAAGCAGCCCAAGCCCGTCGCCCGGCGGTGCGTCGGCACCCTGCCCGTCTATGGCGCGCAGCAGATCCTTGACGTGAAGCACGCCGATGATGTTGTCCGGATTGCCGGAATAGACAGGGTGGCGGGTGTGCGGTGAGGCCAGCACCTCGCGAAGCAGCGATTCAAGGTCGCTGTCTGCATCGATCATCTTCACCCCGGCGCGGTGCGTCATGATCTGCTCGACACTGATTTCATTCAGATCAAGAACCGAGGACAGCATCGCCTGTGTCTCGCGGCTGTCGCCGTCGCCCTCGGCACCGTGCAGTTCAATCATCCCGCGAAGCTCCTCCTCGCGGTCGCTCTCGTCTGTCTGGTGTTTGCGGATCAGGCTGTTGGCCAGCATCCGCAGCGCGATCGAAAGCGGGCTCAGCACGACCACGACAAGCCGCACCGCCGGCGCGATCAGCAGCGCATATTTGTCGGAATTGTTCAGCGCATAGGTCTTTGGCATGACCTCGGCAAACACCACCAGCACCACGGTCATGGTGATCGTGGCCCAGATGACGCCGGCATCATCAAAGACCGAGATGAACACCGATGTCGCCAGCGCCGAGGCGATGACATTGACCGCATTGTTGCCGATCAGGATCGATCCGATGAGTCCCTCACGGTCATCGCGGAGTGTCTCGACAAGTCTGGCACGGCGGTTGCCCTTGCCGGCAAGCTGACGCATGCGGGCATCCGATGCCGCGGTCAGCGCGGTTTCGGCACTGGAAAAGAAAGCCGAGGCAAGGATCAGCAGCAGGATGACGGCGATGAGCCCCAGAAGATCTCCGCTCATCGGCTTGCCTCCAGAACCTGTGTAAGCAGCCCTTCCGGCACCTCGTCGCAGACAAAGCTGTCGCCGATGGCGCGCGGCAGCACAAAACGCATGCGGCCATTCCGCGCCTTCTTGTCGCGCCGCATGATGTTGATCAGCTCGGGTGTGGTGGCGGTGGCTGCCGGAATGTCGGAAAGCCGTGTCGACAGGCCACTGCCGGCGATATGCGCGGCAGCGCGGCCGCCATCCTGTCCCGGGCACAGACCCATCTCGCCGGCAAGCCGATAGGCCATCGCCATGCCAACCCCGACCGCCTCGCCATGCAGAAGTCGTCCGTCATAGCCGCAGACCGATTCAAAGGCATGCGCGAAGGTGTGGCCCAGATTCAGCAGCGCCCGGCGGCCGGCCTCGCGCTCATCGGCCTCGACAATCCGCGCCTTGGCCGTGCATGAGGTGATGATGGCATGACGCAGCGCGGCCTCGTCGCGGTGCAGAACGTCATGACCATGCGCCTCGAGCCATTCGAAAAAGGCGGCATCGCCAAGCAGCCCGTATTTGATCACCTCGGCATAGCCGGCGCGAAGTTCACGGTCAGGCAGTGTTGCCAGCGTGTCGATGTCGATGATCACGGCGCGGGGCTGGTGGAAGGCACCGATCAGATTCTTGCCGGCAGCGGCGTTGACCCCGGTCTTGCCGCCAACCGAGCTGTCAACCTGCGCCAGCAGCGTTGTCGGCACCTGGATGAAATCAACGCCGCGAAGCAGGCTTGCCGCGGCGAAACCGGCAAGATCGCCAATCACCCCGCCGCCAAGTGCGACAAGCACCACATCGCGGTCGACGCCAAACGCCAGGATGTCCTCGAGAAGACCGGCCAGTGTAGCCATGCTCTTGCTTGCCTCGCCGGAGGCAACCAGCAGATTGTCAACCCGGTGGCAGCTGCGGGCGCAGGCCGTTGCCAGCAGTGTCAGATGATGCGGCGCCACCGCGTCATCGGCGATGATCACCACATGGCGCCCGGAAAGCTGCGCGTCGGCGACCTCGTCTACACGCGCGATCAGTCTGCGGCCGACGGTGATGTCGTAGGCGCGCTCGTCGAGACCGACGGTCAGGGTGGAATTGTCTGTCATAATGACAACGACCTATGGAACCGCGAGATGGCTGTCAAGGGCGCGCAGCACTGCCGCCACGGCCGCCGCGGCGGACAGCTTGTCTGTGGTGACGGTGATATGGGCCTTGCCATAGTCCGCGGCGCGGCGTTCGGCAAGGTCGCGCAGCGTTGCCAGCGGGTCATCCGTATGCAGCAGCGGTCGGCTGCTGATCGATCCGATTCGTGACAGCAGCGTTTCCGGCTGGGCCTGCAGCCATATGACAATTGTGCGTTCGCACAGCAGCGTCGCTGTTTCGGGCGTGCAGATGGATCCGCCGCCGGTTGACAGCACCAGCGGACCGGCATCCGCGGCGTCGCTGATGGCGTTGCGCTCGAGCGTTCGGAACCTGTCCTCGCCGGCCAGTTCAAAAATTTCGGTGATGGTGATGCCGGCGCTCTTCTCGATTTCGGCATCGCTGTCGATAAAGGGAAGAGCGAGCCGCTGCGCCAACCGCCGGCCGACAAGAGACTTGCCGCTTCCCATCATGCCGACAAGGGCGAGGGGCCTGTCGATGGCCTTGATAAGGGCGGCGATATCCGGCATGGAAGAATCACTGTATGGCATAATGGCGTGCATTGTGCCTGACATGGCGAGCGCCCGCAATTCCGCAAGAGACGCAATTTCCCGGCGGCGGCGAATATCGACCCGCCGCCATGGCACGATGCCCTGAAACCGTGCCGGCGCGGCGTTCATGATGCCGTATTGCAGACATATTCTTGCCATACACAGGGGATTATCTGGAGTGTGACCGGATTGTCGGTCGCGAGATGCGCCGCGCCTCACGGACAGGGATGGCGGGCGGAATGGCGGAGCGGACATGAATCGTGTTGGTATTGTTTTGATTGTTTTGGCGGGCCTTGTTGGCGCCGGACTTTTCGCGTTGTCGGCGTGGAAAATCCCGGCTCCGACGGTTGCCGTGAACAAGGTCGTCCCCAATGAACAGCTTTCCAATTGAGCGGTCCGTCATGGCGCGTCGGCAAATATCGGCCGGCGTCGCTCCATTTGCCGGACCAATGATTTCCGGACTCATGATTTCCGGATTTTTGCTTGTCAGCGCCGCTCTTGTCAGCGGCACGGCCCTCGCGCAGCAATATTCGGCCAGCCAGTCATCGGGCCAGTCATCGGGCCAGATATCGGGCCAGACAACCGGGCAGGTCGATCTTCTGGCGACGGTCCAGGATAATGGCAGCCGGGACGCCAACCTTCCGTCACCGACCATTTCCTCCATTGACGAGGCGATCGCGGTGATTTCCGGCACTGCCGACAAGGATGGCGCGTCTGCATCCTCGATGGACAATGCTGGCGGGACTGCAGACAATGCGACCGGCGGCGCGCCGCTGATCATCTCCGTGTCGCCGCCGGTGGTCGACAACGCCACAGCTTCCGCGAACACCGCACCGGCGGCCACCGCCGAGACCAGTGCCGGGACCACAATGACCTCGTCCGGCGGGGTCAGCCTGAAGAAGGCCGACGCGCCGAGTTTCGGCGTTGCTGATATCGGAATCGATCCGGCACCCGGTGCTGACAGCGGACTGACGGCAACCATCTGGCGCGGCACCTCGATCGAGCGCGCCACCATGCTGCTGGACAATGAGGTGGTGATCGGGTCTTCACCGGCCCTGTCATGGCTTGCCGGCGATGTCGTGGCACGGCGCGCGGTGCGGCCGGACGGGGCAAACGGGACCGACCGGACATTGATGGCCGGGCGTCTTGACTGGCTTGCCGCCGCCGGGCGTTCGCAGGATCTGGCGCAGATGGTTGACCAGCTTCCCAATGAGGCGCCGTGGCTTGACTGGAAACAGTGGCTTGTCGAGACACAGCTGATGTCGCGCCGTGACGCCGATGCCTGCCGCAACGTCATGTATCAGGCCGGCCGCACCTTCGAGCCGTTCTGGCACAAGGCCAAGGTGATCTGCACCGCCGTCCACAAGGGCGACATTGCCGGTGCGCAGTTTGCCGCCGACATTCTTCTGGCGATGGGTGTTGATGATCCGGTGTTTGCCGGCCTTGTTGGCAAGCTTTTGAACAATACTGATCCCGGGCCCATTGACCCGGCGCTTGTCGACCAGCTCCACATCGTTCTTATGGAGGCCGCGCATCATGACATCGACATTGCGGGCCTTGATGCGCTTCCGGTGAGTTCGACCCAGACGGCGGTCGGGCTTCGCTATCTTGATCCGGATGCGCGCCTGGTGGCGACCTGGCGGGCGCTCAGTCACGGGCTGATCGAACATGAACGCGCTGCCAAGCTGTGGCGAAGTGCGACGATCGAGACGGATTCGCCGCGGTTGGCGATTGCCCGCCATCAGAGCCAGCCATCCGCCCTGACCCGGGCCCTGGTGTGGCGGGCGCTTGATACCGAGAAATCGGCTGCTCGCCTGCCTTTCATTGCCGCCGCGATGGATGTAGACATTGCCGCCGGCGCCGGCCGGATGATGGCACCGCTTTATGCCGAACTTGCGCGTGAGGCGTTGGGGTTCACCGGAGCCGATGACCAGCTTGCAGCCGATGACGGGGCGCTTGGCGCCAAGCTGGCCTTGCTGATTGGTATCGGTGATACTGTCGATCTGCCGGCTGGCATAGCCGGTGGCGCGGCCGATGCGGCGCGCGATCTGCTGGACATGGCGCAGACCGGGCGCGTCGACATGACCTCACTGGCGATACTTGGCAAATACAGCCTGCTGCCACTTGCCACCGCGCCTGATGGCGCGATGGCCATGGAACCCGGCGAGGCGATGTCGTGGCTTGTCTCGGCATCACCCGGCGCGATCAGAACCGAGACATTCCTTGCCGTGTCGCCGATCATGCTGCAGGCGCTTGACGATGCCGCGGCTGCCGGCCGTGTGGCGGAAGCCATCCTGCTGGCACATCGGGTTGTTGGCACTCACAGCCTCGCCGAGATGAATCCGGCGGATGTGGCAAGGATTGCGGCCGCCCTAGATGCTGTCGGCCAGCAGCAGCCGGCACAGCGATTCCGGCGCGATGTGGTGATGGCGCATCTTCTGGCAGCCGCGCAGGCGCGGAAGTTCACCCTGCCGCCTGTCGCCGGCACGATGACGGGTCCGGCGCAACTCTCTGAAAATGCCACTTCCAAGGCCACTTCGGGAACCACGACTGAAGCCGGGTCTGAACAGACTGCCGGGACGGATTCCGGTCAGGATATCGGCGCACAGGCAGGTGATGGGCAGCCTGGCGATGGGCAGTCTGGCGATGGGCAGGGGGCGCTGACGCCGGCATCCGGTGCCGCTTCTGCGCAGCAGACCGATGCCGACAGCAATCTCTAGCCCCGACCCGGGCGTACCGGTCGTCACCGAATTCCTGCAGGCAATGGCCGCTGATCGCGGCCTGGCGCGGAACAGCCTTGCCGCCTATCGGCGCGACCTTCTTGCCAGTTTTAATGTCCTTGCCGCGCGCGGCGGTGATTTTCAGAACTGCACGGCGGATGATCTGCGTGATCTTCTTGGTGACTGGCATGCCGACGGTCTGGCGGCCCGTTCGGTGTCGAGGCGCCTGAGCGCCCTTCGTCAGCTCATGGGATGGCTTGTCGAGGAGGGGATCCGGGCGGACAATCCCTGTCGCTGGATCGACAGCCCGAAACAGCCCGCATCCCTGCCGAAAAGCCTGTCAGAGGCCGAAATGGCGGCGCTGATCACCGCCGCGCGCGAATTGCCAGAGATGGCGCAGGCGCGGCGCATGACCGCCATGCTGGAGCTTCTCTACGCCACCGGTCTGCGGGTCTCTGAGCTGGTGTCGCTGCCGGTCGACCAGTTCCGGCGCGATCTGGCAACCATCATCGTGACCGGCAAGGGCGGGCGTGAGCGGCTTGTGGCGCTTGGATCGCCGGCCCGCACCGCCATCGCCGCCTGGCTGGAGGAACGCGATGCCAAACCGGCCCATATCACCTCGTCCTTCCTGTTTCCGCATGGCGACACGCATCTGTCACGCCAGCAATTCGCGGCGGCGCTGAAGCGGCTAGCCGGCAGGGCCGGACTTGATCCGCGCCGGGTCAGCCCGCATGTCGTGCGGCACAGTTTCGCGACGCATATGTTGAACCGCGGCGCCGATCTGCGCGGATTGCAGACACTGCTTGGTCATGCCGACATTTCGACGACGCAGATCTATACCGCGACACGTCCGGAACGGCTTGCCGGGCTGGTCGCCGCTGCGCATCCGCTTGCGAACGCGAATCAACAGGATTAAACTGCAACCATCGTGACGGGTCCGGTGGTACGGGAACGGAACGCAAACAATTTCAACAGGATACCATGCGCCACTTTCTGGACTTCGAAAAACCGATAGCCGCCCTCGAGGGCAAGGTCGAGGAACTCCGCCATATGAGCTCGGATGGCAGCATCAACATTGCCGACGAGATTGGCAAGCTGCAGACCCGCATCGACCGAGAGCTGAAACAGACATATGAAAAGCTTGGCCCGTGGGAAAAGGTGCAGGTGGCACGTCATCCTGAACGCCCCCGTGTCAGCGCCATCATCGGTCAGCTGTTCGAGGATTTCACGCCGCTGGCGGGTGACCGCAACTATGCCGAGGATTATGCCGTCATCGGGGGCATGGCGCGATTCCGCGGTCAGGCCGTGATGGTCATGGGAACCGAGAAGGGCAGCAGCACCGAAGAGCGGATCAAGCGCAATTTCGGCATGGCCCGGCCCGAGGGATACCGCAAGGCGTCGCGCCTGATGGAACTTGCCGGACGGTTTGGCCTGCCGGTGTTGAGCTTTGTCGACACGGCCGGGGCCTATCCGGGGCGCGGTGCCGAGGAACGCGGCCAGGCCGAGGCCATCGCCACCGCCATTCGCGCCTGTCTGCGCCTGCCGACCCCGATGGTGGCCAGCATCATCGGCGAGGGCGGCTCTGGCGGCGCCATCGCGCTGGCAACCGGCAACCGTGTCGTGATGTTTGAACACGCCATCTATTCGGTGATCTCGCCGGAAGGCTGTGCCTCGATCCTGTGGCGCAGCAGCGACCACGCCAAGGAGGCTGCCGAGGCACTGCGGATCACCTCCGACCATATGAAGGAACTCGGGGTCATCGACGCCATCGTCCCGGAACCGCTTGGCGGCGCGCATCGTGACCAGACAGCCGCCATCGCCAGCCTTGGCGATGCCTGTTTCGCGCAGCTTCGCGATCTTCAGGACATGGATCGCGACGCGCTGATCGCCGACCGGGCGGACAAATACCTGGCGATGGGTGATGGCGGCGGCTGATCAGCCGAATGGCCTGCCATACCGGCGCGCGCCGTCAGCCGGGTTCGGTCATGCCACCAGCAGCTTGTCAAGCTTGCCGGCGCCTTCCAGTTCGTAAAGTTCCCGGCATCCCCCGACATGCGCGCCGTCGATGAAGATCTGCGGCACCGATGTGCGGCCGCCGGCGCGCTCCCGCATCTCGGCGCGCAGCTTCGAACTCATCGACACGTCGATCTGCCGGTAGGCGACATCCTTGCTGTCCAGCAGGCGTAAGGCCCTGGTGCAGTAACCACACATCATTCCGGTATAGATTTCGACCTTCGGCATTTCGGTGTTCACCTGATTACGGGGGTTCCGGTCACGAGACGGCTTGCTGCCGGATATATCAGCCGGTTGGTCCGGAAATTCAAGCTCATAGTTGATCGCGCGCGGGCAGGATCGGGCGCGGGCAGGATCAGGCGTGGGAGAGCCGCGTCACCCGCGCCAGCACAAGCGCCGAGACCGGCCCGCTGCCGGCGGCGGCGTGTCGGCGTGCCGCCTCGTGAAGGGTGGCGCCGGTGGTCAACACATCATCGACCAGCAGTACCGGCCGGCCGTGAATGCGCGGCGCGGCCTCAGGCAGCACGGCAAAGGCACCGGCGATATTGCGTTGCCGTTGATGCCGGCTGAGCCCGCCCTGGCTTCGCGTCGCCCGCTGTCGGACCAGCAGATTCGGGGCGAAGTCACCCTGTCCGGTGTGATGGCACAGATGGCGGGCCCATTCCGCCGCCTGGTTGTAACGCCGCCGGAAATAACGCCGCCGATGAAGCGGCACCGGTATGACAAGCGGGCTGTCGCTGGCAAGCTCGATGAACAGCCGCGCGCCAAGGCGGCCCAGAAGCGGCGTCAGTTGCAATCCGTCACCATGCTTGTAGTGGAGGATCAGGTCGCGCGCGCTGTCGGCATAGTGGAAACAGGCGCGGATGGCGGCCAGCGGTGGCGGGTTTGTCCAGCATCCGGCGCAAAGCGGGTCGGCAAGCGTGTGGCCAAGCGGCAGGCCGCACCGCGCGCAGAGCGGCGCGGAAATCGGCGTCAGACCCTCCCAGCAGGCGGCGCACAGGCCGGTTGTGTCGGCGAATCGCCGGCACAGGACACATTGATGCGGCAACAGCAGCGTGATGAGGTGCCGCGCCGCCACAGTGAGGGAAGCGATGGCGGCCGCCGACATGATTCGGGTCCGTTCCATGATGCTGTCAGCCTAGACACGGCCGGGTTAATTTACCCTTAAGAACCGGTCCCCCGATATCAAGTTCCCGAATATTATGGGCCCGGGTTCTCTGGTCGGGATTTTTTCTTGCCCTTCCGGCCAGCCTCGGTGATGGTGCGCTCATCATGACCGAGGCCCCGACCATTCCGCGCTTTTTCGACAGCGCCGCACAGCGCCGGAACCGTACCCGCGCGGCGCCCGGCTTTGACGGGTTCGATTTCCTGAAGCGCGAGGCCGTACTGCGGATGGCCGACAGGCTGGCTCTGATGCGGCGTGATTTTCCTCTATGTCTCGATTTCGGTTGCCATGACGGGATGCTGACCCGCGAAATCATGGAAGGCGGCAAGGTCGGGCGGGTGATCCAGGCCGACCCGGCGCCGGCCTTCGCCGCCAGCGCCGCCGGCACCGGCCCGGCGGTGGCCGTCGAATATGACGCCCTGCCTTTTGCAGCTGGCAGTTTCGATGCCGTCTTTTCCTGTCTTTTTCTGCACTGGATCGACGATCTGCCCGGTGTGATGGCGCAGATTCGGCGGCTGTTGAAGCCCGACGGCCTGTGCCTTGTCAGCCTTCTTGGCGGCGCGACGCTTGCCGAATTGCGGGGCTCGCTTCTGGAGGCTGAACAGGAACTTGTCGGCGGGGCCAGCCCGCGCACCGCGCCGATGGCCGATATTCGCGATGTCGGTGGATTGCTTGGCCGCGCCGGGCTGGCGCTGCCGGTGGCCGATTCCGACAGGCTGACCATCACCTATACCGACATGTTCCGGTTGATGGCCGATTTGCGCGGCATGGGCGAGCAGAACGCGCTTCTGGCCCGAAGCCGTACCCCTGCGAGGCGTCAGCTGTTCCTGCGCGCGGCGGAAATCTATCATGACAGGTTCGCCGCGCCGGACGGCCGTATTCCGGCGAGTTTCGAGATCATCACACTGACCGGATGGGCCCCGCATGAAAGCCAGCAGACGCCGCTTCGCCCGGGCAGCGCGGCGAATCGGCTGGCCGACATGCTTGGCACCGCCGAGCAGGACCCGGAAGCCTGAAATCTTGGCCTGAAATCCTGGCCTGAAATCCTGGCCCGACGTCTACATCAGCAAATCCTGAAGCACCGGGATCAGCGGCAGGTCGGCCGGCGGCATGGCATAGTCGCGAAGCCGCACCGGACGGACCCAGGCAAGTTCATTCCCCTCCAGCTGCCGTGGCGTACCGTTCCATTTTCGGCAGACATAAACCAGCATCAACAGATGGAAATCATCATAGGCGTGGCTGGCGAAGCTCAGCGGCGCGAGACAGGATTCGGCGGTATCGATCCCCAGCTCCTCGTCAAGCTCGCGGATCAGCGCCGCCTCGGGCGTCTCGCCGGGCTCGATCTTGCCGCCCGGGAACTCCCAAAGGCCGGCCATCTGCTTGCCCTCCGGACGGCGTGCCAGCAACACCCGCCCGTCGGCATCGACCAGCGCCACTGCGCTGACCAGCACAACCGGGCGTGCATCATCCGCAGCTGGCATCGTTTCAGCTGCGGTAGTCGGCATTGACCGAGATGTAGCCATGCGTCAGGTCGCAGGTCCAGATGCGCGCCGTGCCGGCACCGGTGCCGACGCTGACATCGATGTCGATCATCTGGCCCTTCATATGGGCGGCGACAGGCGTCTCGTCATAAGTCTCGACACGCGCGCCGTCGGCGGCAATCCTGATGCCACCAATCGTCACGCCGATCCGCGACTGGTCGACAGCGGCGCCGGCCTTGCCAATGGCCATGACGATCCGTCCCCAATTTGCGTCCTCACCGGCGATGGCGGTTTTCACAAGTGGCGAGTTGGCGATGGCCAAGCCGATCCGGTGCGCCGCACTGTCATCGGTGGCGCCGCTGATATCGATGGTGATGAATTTGCTGGCGCCTTCGCCATCACGGACGATCTGCTTCGCCAGATCCTGCATCACCTCGTTCAGCGCGGCGCGAAAGCCGGCGAGCTCCGGATCATCCGGGCCGCTCACCTGCGCATTGCCGGCCTTGCCGGAGGCCGCCAGAAACACGCTGTCATTGGTTGATGTGTCGCTGTCGACGGTGATGGCGTTGAAGCTGCGCCTTGTGGCGTCGGCAAGCAGCGCCGCCAGAATGGCCTGTGGAATGGCCGCGTCGGTGGCGACAAATCCCAGCATCGTCGCCATGTTCGGCGCAATCATGCCCGACCCTTTGGCGATACCGGTGATCTTCACCTCGGTGCCGCTGATGGTGGCGGTGGCGCTCGCGCCCTTGGCAAAGGTATCGGTGGTGCGGATTGCCTCGGCGGCGGATTGCCAGCTGGCCTGACCGCTGGCCAGCGCCGGGAAATGCCGGGCCAGATCAGCATATGCGAGCGGCTCGCCAATCACCCCGGTGGATGCCATCATCACCGCGCCGACATCGCAGCGAAGCGCGCTGGCGATGCCCCGGCAGCAGCTGGTAACAGCTTCCATGCCGCCGATACTCGTAAAGGCGTTGGCGTTGCCGGCATTGACCAGGACCGCGCGTGTCGGGATGCCCTCCGACACCCGCTCGCGGCACCATTTCACCGGGGCCGCCGCCGTGTCCGAGAGGGTGAAAACGGCGGCAAGTGCCGTGCCCTCGTCAAGACGCATCAGCATCATGTCGTCACGGCCGGTATATTTCATCCCCGAGGCCGCTGTCGACAGGGTTACCCCGTCGATCGGAGCAAGCTCGGGAAAGCCTTCAGGAGCAAGCGGCGAGATCGTCATTACTGCGAGGAATCCGCGGCCTGTGCTTCGTCAAGCACCTCGTCATAGGGTCGCACATCAACGGCCGCCCCGGCGCGAAGGGTCTCGACAACCCGGGCGAAAGTCTGCCGTGACAGATTGCTGACGATCTGCTCACGCATCTGATCAAGGGTCGGTGCCGGGGCGATATCCCTGGCGCTGACCTTGATGACATGCCAGCCGAACTGGGTCTGGACGGGTGCGCCCGAATAGCTGTCGACCGGCATTTCGAACGCTGCATTCTCGAAGGCCGGCACCATCTGCCCGCGACTGAAACTGCCAAGCTCGCCACCATTCGGTCCGCTTGGTCCGGTGGATTTCTCGCGGGCAAGTTCGGCGAAATCGGCACCATCATTCAACTGGGCGATGATCCCCTTCGCCTCGTCCTCGGTCTCGACAAGGATGTGCGAGGCTGTCACCGTCTCGCGCGACGTCTCGTCGGCGACGAAATTGTCATAGGCTGTCTGGATGGCGTCGTCGGTGATCTGCGCCGCCACCAGATCGGTCATGTAGGCCTCGGCCAGAACGCGGTCGGCGGCGAGTTTCATGGCGTTGGCCACACGCTCCTCCCGGTCAAGGCCGCTGTCACGACCGGCCGCCGCGGCAAGCCGCGCATTCGCCACCTCGTCGACAAGCTGCGTATAGAGGCCGGCAAGCCCGCCTTCGCGATATTCCGGCGGCAGCGTCTGGGCAACAGCCATGATTTCATCAAGCCAGATCGGCTCCCCGTTCAGCGTACCGACGGCGATGCGCTCCTGGGCCTGCGCCATGACCGATGCGAACAGCAATGTGGCGGAAACAATGCCGGAAGTCGCCAGCGTGGAGAGAAATTTCATCATCTGTCCTTTCGGATGAACGGGGTGGGCCCGGGCGGCACGCGGCGCGAACCTGCCCTGTGGAGCCAGTCTGAATGCCGCGCGATTGTTGCCGAAGCGCCGGGCAAATTCAAGCCTTGCCATGCGCGGCAAAGCACCACCGCCAAAGGCTTTTGGCGGGTGGGTGAATCTGCGTGCGAAGGACGTGGTTTGATTGACAATGACAGACGCGCGCACTATGTCGAGACTAGCCGGAAACGCTTGCAAATCCGCGATGATACGGGTCTGCTGGCGGGCCGGTCAGGTTCGGGCGCGACATGCCCGGCGGTGCATGGGATGCGGGGAAGTATATGTTTGGGTCTTTGGCAAAAAATCTCTTCGGGTCGGGCGGTGACCGTGCGACCAAGCAATTCACCTCGCAGGTGACGGCAATCAATGCCCTTGAGGATGAAATCGCCGCGCTCAGCGATGACGACCTTGCCGCGTCGGTCACCACCCTGCGGGCCCGTCTCGGGGATGGCGTCAGTCTCGACGATCTTCTTCCCGAAGCCTTCGCGCGTGTCCGCGAGGCGGCGAAGCGTGCCCTGGGGCAGCGCCATTACGATGTGCAGCTGATGGGCGGCATCGCGCTTCACAAGGGCCAGATCTCGGAAATGAAGACCGGCGAGGGCAAGACCCTTGTCGCGACCTTGGCGGTGTTCCTGAACGCGCTGCCGGACAAGGGGGTGCATGTCGTCACGGTGAATGACTATCTGGCCTCGCGCGACGCCGCCTGGATGGGCCGGGTCTATGAACGGCTTGGCATGACGGTGGGCTGCATCACCGGCAACATGCCGGATGAGGACCGCCGCGCCGCCTATCGCCGTGATGTCACTTATGGCACCAACAATGAATTCGGCTTCGATTATCTGCGCGACAATCTGAAGTTCCGCATTGAGGATATGGTGCAGCGCGATCACCATTTCGCCATCGTCGACGAGGTGGACTCGATCCTGATCGACGAGGCGCGCACGCCGCTGATCATCTCCGGCCCGGCCGAGACGACATCAGAACATTACGCCGTCGCTGACAGGATCATCCCGCATCTTGTCCCCGAGGATTACGAGCTTGACGAGAAGGGGCGGACAGTGTCGCTGTCCGAGACCGGTATCGAACATGCCGAGGAGCTGCTTCGCGACGCCGGGGCGATGGGTGAGGGCACGCTCTACGACATCGAGAATGTCGGCTTGTTGCATCATGTCAACCAGGCGCTGCGGGCGCACAAGCTGTTCCAGCGCGACACCCATTACATGATCAAGGGCGGCCAGGTGGTGATCATCGATGAATTCACCGGCCGGGCAATGGAGGGGCGGCGCTTCTCGGAAGGGCTTCATCAGGCCATCGAGGCGCGCGAGGGTGTCGAGATCCAGGCCGAGAACCAGACGGTTGCCTCGGTCACGTTCCAGAATTATTTCCGGCTCTATGACAAGCTGTCCGGCATGACCGGCACGGCGATGACCGAGGCTGGCGAGTTCTCGGAAATCTACCGGCTCGAGGTGACCGCCATCCCGACCAATGTCGAGGTGAAACGGATCGATCATGATGACGAGGTCTACCGGACAAGCGAGGAACGTGACAACGCTGTCATTGATCTGATCGCCGATTGCCGCGAGCGTGGCCAGCCGGTGCTTGTCGGCACGGTCAGCATCGAGAAATCGGAGGCACTTTCGGCGGTTCTGAAAGGCCGCAGGATTGAGCATCAGGTGCTGAATGCGCGCTTCCACGCCGAAGAGGCGAAGATCATCGCCGAGGCAGGCGTGCCCGGTGCCGTCACCATCGCTACCAACATGGCTGGGCGCGGCACCGACATCCAGCTTGGCGGCAATCTCGACATGCGTCTCGAGGCGGAGGCCGATGGCGGCGAGCTGCCGGCGAAGAAGCATGACGCCATCGTCACCGAGGTGACGGCGTTGAAGGAACAGGCGCTGGCCGCCGGCGGGCTCTATGTCATCGGCACCGAGCGTCATGAATCACGCCGCATCGACAATCAGCTCAGGGGCCGGACCGGCCGCCAGGGCGACCCGGGCGCGTCGAAATTCTTCCTGTCATTGCAGGATGACCTGATGCGGATTTTTGGATCGGAGAAGCTTGACGGCATGCTGCAGAAGCTTGGTCTCGAGGAGGGCGAGGCGATCGTCCATCCCTGGATCAACAAGGCGGTCGAAAAAGCCCAGTCCAAGGTCGAGGCGCGCAATTTCGAGATTCGCAAGCAGCTGTTGAAGTTCGACGATGTGATGAACGACCAGCGGACGGTCATTTTCGAGCAGCGCAAGGAGATCATGCGCGCCACCGATGTTCAGGACACGGTCACCGAGATGCGCCGCGAGGCTGTGGCGCAGCTTGTCGAGAAGGCGGTGCCGGCAGGCACATTCAGCGACCAGTGGAATGCCGACCAGCTTCGCACCGATGCCACACGGGTTCTGGCGCTGGAGGTGCCGGCCGAGGAATGGTTCGCCGAGGATGGTGTGGCCGAGACCGAGATCGAGGAGCGGCTGGCCGCCATGTCCGACCGCTACATGGCTGAAAAGGCGGTGCGGATCGGGCCTGACACGATGCGGATGGCCGAGAAATCACTGCTCCTGCAGGTGCTTGACCAGCAATGGAAGGAGCATCTGCTGAGCCTCGACCAGCTTCGTCAGGGCATTTCGTTGCGCGCCTACGGACAGAAGGACCCGCTGAATGAATACAAGCGTGAGGCCTTCACGATGTTCGAATCGCTGCTTGCCGGCCTGCGCGAGACGGTGACGATGGTTCTCAGCCATGTGGAGATCCGCCAGCCCGAGCCGGAAGAGGCCGCGGCGGAGGCGCCGGCGCCGCGCGCCATGCCACAGCGCAAGGTGTCGCGGAACGAGCCCTGCCCCTGCGGGTCCGGCAAGAAATACAAACATTGCCATGGTCGGCTGGCCTGACCGGCGGCACGGTAGTGAAGCGATGATCAAATATCAGCTCATATGCGAGGACGGTCATGAGTTCGAAGGGTGGTTTGGTGATTCGGCCGCCTTTGAATCACAGCAGGATTCAGGCCTGTTGACCTGTCCGGCCTGCGGGTCGGCCACTGTGCGGCGCGCGCTGATGGCACCAAACCTCGCCAGCCCGAAAATCCGCAAATCCCCGCCGGCACCGCAAAAGACACCTGACGCGCCGGCAACGCCCGACGCGCCGACAACGCCCGGCGCCGCTGGGTTGCCTGCGGAGGCGGCGCGCCGGATGCATGCCCTGATGACTGAAATGCGGGCGCTGCAGTCGAGGATCAAGGATGAATGCCGCGATGTCGGCAACGACTTCGCAGAGGAAGCCCGCAAGATTCATTATGGCGAGGTCGAGGCGGAAGGCATTTACGGCAATGCCACGACGGAAGAGCGCGAGGCGCTCGACGAAGAAGGCATCGCGGTGATGGATATTCCCTGGCTGCCAAAGGACAATTAGGCAGGATCACCTGACCCTTGCCCTCCGGACAGTCATCCGTCCGGATGTCGCTGGTCAGGCGTGCGTGCCGCTGGCCGCGTAATTCACCGCCAGGCTTCCCACCCTTATGAACCCGTTGCCGCCGATCTGGCGTGCCGGCAGCGGCGCAAAGCCGGTCATGTCATCGAGCATGATGCCGGCCCCGGCGAATTCATCGCGAAGTTCAGCCGGCTTCACGAAACGCGCCGGGTCATGTGTTCCCGCCGGCACCGTCCGCAGCACATATTCCAGCGCCACCTTGGCCAGCGCGAAGGAGGCCAGTGTGCGGTTGATGGTGGTGATGACAATGGTGCCGCCGGGGGCCAGCATCGCGGCCATCGAAGCGGCGAAAAGCCGTCTGTCGGTGACATGCTCGATCACCTCCGAGGCATAGACGAGATCATATTGCACGCCGCTTCCGGCCAGCGCCTCGGCTGTGGTGCAGCGGTAATCAATGGCCAGCCCCGACATGTCCGCATGCGCGTTTGCCGCGGCGATTGCCTCCGGCGTGGCGTCGATTCCGGTTACCTGTCCGCCAAGACGCGCCATCGGCTCGGCAAGGATCCCGCCGCCGCACCCGATATCCAGAACCCGCACCCCGTCAAGCCTGCCGCCGGCGGATGTGCCAAGGCGCCTGACACTGTCCAGAATATAATCGATTCGCACCGGCGCGAAGGCGTGCAGAGGTGCCATCGGCCCGCGCTCATCCCACCAATGCGCGGACATGGCCGCGAAGTTGTCGATTTCTTTTTGATCCGCTGTGGTGTCCACGGGCTTGCCCCATCCGGCCGTAATCGCTATGAAAGCTGCGGTTTTCACAGGCTGCGGCAACCATAAGACAAAAATGGCGCTCATTGTTCAAAAATTTGGCGGTACCTCGGTCGGGGATCTCGACCGGATCCGGAATGTCGCCTCGCGCGTCAAGGCCGAGGTGGAGTCCGGGAACCGGGTTGCCGTTGTTGTCTCGGCGATGGCCGGCACAACGAATCAGCTTGTGTCATGGGCGCGCGACATCGGGCCGATGCATGATGCCCGTGAATATGACACCATCGTCGCGACGGGCGAACAGGTGACCGTCGGCCTGCTGGCCATTGCCCTGCAGAATCTGGGCGTCGACGCCCGCTCCTGGCTTGGCTGGCAGCTTCCGGTCCATACTGACGAGGTGCATGGCGCCGCCCGCATCCGGAGCATCGACACGGATGTGATGCGCACGCGGCTTGCTGCCGGCCAGGTGGCAGTGGTTGCCGGCTTCCAGGGGCTGGCGCCGGATGGTCGTATCTCGACCTTGGGGCGGGGCGGGTCCGACACGTCGGCGGTCGCGCTGGCGGCGGCGCTGAATGCCGATCGTTGTGATATCTATACCGATGTCGACGGTGTCTACACGACCGATCCGCGGATCGCGCCGCGGGCGCGGAAGCTGGATCAGATAACTTTCGAGGAGATGCTGGAGATGGCATCGCTCGGCGCGAAGGTGCTGCAGACACGATCCGTCGCCATGGCCATGCGCCATAATGTCAATCTGCAGGTGCGCTCGAGCTTCACCGACGCGCCGGGAACGCTTGTCGTCAACGAGGATGCAATCGTGGAACAGGAAAAAATCAGTGGCATCGCCTATAGTCCCGACGAAGCCAAGCTCACCATCCAGGGGCTGCCCGACCAGCCTGGGATCGCGGCGGCGATCTTTGGCACGCTGGCCGACAACCATATCAATGTGGACATGATCGTTCAGACGGCGGCCAGCGAGGGACGGAAAACCGACATCACCTTTTCGCTTGGACGCGGCGATCTGGCAAAGGCCCTCGAAATCATCGAGGCGAGCCGCGAGACACTGGGTTTTGACGGGATCGACGCACAGGATGATGTGACCAAGATCTCGGTTGTGGGCATGGCCATGCGCTCGCAGCCCGGCGTTGCGAGGACGATGTTCGAGACGCTGGCCGAGCGCGGCATCAACATCGAGGTCATCTCCACGTCCGAAATCAAGATTTCGGTGCTCATATCGGCAGAATATACCGAACTGGCGGTGCGCAGCCTTCACACCGCTTTCGGGCTTGACGCCGAGGATTGACCCGGTCGATCCCCAACAACGAATTCGCCCTGAGAGACAGCCCTGAAAATTTGCCTTGATTTGAGCCTCAAACGTTTGCAATCCCGGTGATTTGGGATATCCTTGGTAGTAATTTGTAAGCAATACCGCGTTGGCTGCTATGGATCATGAGGCGCGCGAGGAGAGCGTTTTGGAGGACAGCTTCCGTCAGATCGGAGCTGACCTTAATTCGGCGCGCCTGTCCAATGGCATGCAGATCAATGAGCTGTCACAGCTGCTGCGCATCTCCAGACATTATCTGAAAAATCTAGAATCTGGTGATTTCGACGCCTTGCCCGGTCCCACATATGTGGCCGGATATCTGCGCAGTTTCGCGCAGGAGGTCGGCCTCGACGCGGCTGACATCTCGCAGCGCTATCGGGCGCTTCTCGGCGACGATGAAAAGGGTCCAGCCTACAGTTTTCCTGTCGATACGCAGCGCCCGCAAAGGTCCGGTGCGATGCTGGCATCGATCGTCGTCATCTTCGCGGTGGCGGGCTATGGCGGCTGGTACGCGCTTGGCAAGCCCGATATCCTGACCGCGCTGACTGGCCAGACGCCGCCCGAAACAGTGGCGATGAAGCAGATTGAATCGACCGTAACCGAGCCTGACGACATGTCGAACCCCGATATCGGGCCGGTCGTTCCCGTCACTTCGGACGCGACTGTCACGCCGGCATCCGGCAGCATGACCGGGGCGGGGGATACGGCGACAACCCTTGCCGACGCGCCTTCGGGAATGCCAACGCAGGAATCCATCCCCGCGGTCATTGACACAGTGGAAAATGCACCGTTAGGAGAGGCGGTCCCGCCACCCGATTCCGATACCGGTTCGGATGTCGACCTTGCTGCGACTCCGCCTTTGCAGGCTGTTGATCCGTCCATCCCTGCAGTTCAGATGTCGGGAGACACCATGCCGGCCGCCGGTACGCTTGCCGACTCCACGTCGATTGCGGCGGTCACGCCGCCCGCATCGGCCAGTGCGCAAGACACGGCCGGACTTGCCACCTCTGACGGCACCGGTGAAGCCGCGAGCGCCGCCATGCCGGCTGATGTGTTGACGGATGACCGGATGGTGGCTGCCGCCCCGGACCCTGCCGATACAGCCGACAGCCTGAGCGGCCAGCTTGGCACCGGTGTTGCCTTCGCGCGTCAGCGCCTTCCCGAGATGGAGATCACCCTTCGTGCCATCGGTGCGAGCTGGGTAGAAATCATCCGCAATGATGGCGAGGAAGTCATGACGAAGCTGATGCGGGCTGGCGACACCTATTTGGTCGACAGTCGCGACCGCCTCTATCTCAGCACCGGCAACGCAGGTGGTCTGGAGCTTGTGTTCAATGACGGGACAACCCGGTCGATCGGTGATTCCGGCGAAATCCTGCGTGACCTGCTTCTTGACGCCACGAAGCTTCGCAACCAATTCTAGGGCATCAGAGCGCGACATGTCCGCCGGTTCCGCCGGGTGGAAACGCGCAATGTTCTGTCCAGCCTGACCCAGAGGAGCGCGCCGGCCGTGGCCAACGCCTATCGAGCCTACAGAACAGTCGAACGCCGGCAATGTCGCCAGATCATGGTTGGCACCGTGCCGGTTGGTGGTGACGCGCCGATCTCGGTTCAGACCATGACCAACACGCCGACGACCGATGTCGCCGGCACGCTGGCGCAGATCAACGCCGCCGCCGAGGTTGGTGCCGACATTGTGCGTGTGTCCTGTCCTGATCAGGACAGCACGACGGCGCTCCGCGAGATCTGCGCGGCAAGCCCGGTGCCGATTGTTGCCGATATTCATTTCCACTATCGCCGCGCCATCGAGGCTGCTGCTGCCGGTGCCGCCTGCCTGCGGATCAATCCCGGCAATATCGGCCGGGCCGACCGGGTTCGCGAGGTGATCAGCGCGGCGCGCGACCATGGCTGTTCGATGCGGATCGGCGTCAATGCCGGATCGCTGGAAAGGCACCTCCTTGAAAAATATGCCGAACCCTGTCCCGAGGCGCTTGTCGAATCGGCGCTTGAGCATGCGCGGATCCTGCAGGACAACGACTTTCATGAATTCAAGATATCGGTGAAGGCGTCCGACGTGTTTCTGGCTGTTGCCGCCTATCATCAGCTTGCCGATGCCATTGACTGTCCGCTGCATATCGGTATTACCGAGGCGGGTGGTCTGCGCTCCGGCACGGTCAAATCGGCTATCGGTCTTGGCGGGTTGCTGTGGGCAGGTATCGGCGACACGATTCGGGTGTCGCTGTCGGCTGACCCTGCCGAAGAAGTGCGGGTGGCCTATGAGATGCTGAAATCGCTTGGACTGCGTCGGCGCGGGGTCACGGTGATTTCATGCCCGTCATGCGCGCGCCAGCAATTCGATGTGATCAGCACCGTTCAGACAATCGAAGAGCGGCTGGAACATATCGACATCCCGATGACGGTGTCGATCATCGGTTGCGTCGTCAATGGCCCGGGCGAGGCCCGCGAGACCGATATCGGACTGACGGGCGGTGGTCGGGGTACGCATCAGATCTATGTTTCGGGCATGGCCGATCACAGGTTGACGAATGGTGACATCGTCGAGCATGTTGTCGGCCTTGTCGAGGCCCGCGCCGCCGCCATCAAGTCAGGCGAAATCGAAGCCTAGCTTCCGGCAAGGTCAATTCATTCCGGTGCAGGATCATGCCAAGGACACGCTGAACATGTCTCGTTTGCAACCAGCCAGAGGGACCTCGGACCTTCTTCCCGAGGCAATGGCCGCACACCGTCGGGTGATCGATACCGCCCGCGATGCGGCATCGCTGTACGGTTTTCAGGAAATGGCGACGCCGATTTTCGAGTTTGCCGAGGTGTTCTCGCGCCCGCTTGGTGACAGCAGCGATGTCGTGACCAAGGAAACCTATAATTTCACCGATCGTGGCGGCGAGACGCTGACCCTGCGGCCGGAAAACACCGCCGGCGTCGTGCGGGCGATGATCTCGAACGGACTGACGCAGAGCCTGCCGCTGAAATTCTTCTATGCCGGCCCGATGTTCCGCTATGAGCGGCCGCAGAAAGGGCGGATGCGGCAGTTTCACCAGATCGGGATCGAATATCTGGGCCCACGCGACGGGCTTGCCGATGCCGAGATCATCGGCTGCGGCGCGCGGGTACTTGACGGACTTGGCGTGCTTGACCGCTGCACACTGCATCTCAATTCCCTTGGCGACACTGAAAGCCGGCAGGCCTATCGGACGGCCCTGCTCGCCTTTCTCGACGCGCATGCCGGCGATCTGTCCAAGGACAGCCGGACGCGCCTGACGACAAACCCGCTGCGGATTCTCGATTCCAAGGATCAGGGTGACCGCGCCATTCTGGCCGCCGCGCCGCGGCTTGACGGGTTCCTGAATGACATGTCAAAGGCGCATTTCGAGACAGTGACGGCGGCGCTCGACAAGGCCGGCATCGCCTGGCGGCTCGATCCGCTGCTTGTGCGCGGGCTTGATTATTACTGCCATACGGCGTTCGAGTTCATCACCGATGCGCTGGGGGCGCAGGGCACGGTGCTTGGTGGTGGCCGTTATGACGGTCTGTCGGAGATGCTTGGCGGGCCGCCGGTGGCCGGGGTTGGCTGGGCCGCCGGTGTCGAGCGTCTTGCCATGCTTGCCGGTGCCCAGGCGCCGGCCGGGCCGGCTGTCGCGGTGATGCCGATGGATGATGATGCCGGTGTCGCGGCCCATGCCCTCGCCGAGATGGTGCGCAATGCCGGTATCGCGGTCGATGTGCCGACCGGCGGCGCCATTGGCAAGCGCCTGAAAAAGGCCGACCGGGCCGGTGTCAGACTGGCGGCCATTCTCGGCAGTGACGAGATTGCCAACGCAACAGTCCAGCTTCGCGAGCTTGCGGCCGGCACACAGAAAGAAGTCGCACAGGCCGATCTGGTGTCAGATCTCGTCGACCTGCTGGTAAAACCCGTTGGCGGGGCCGGCGCATGAGCCTTGATCACAGCATGGACCGGGTGATGTCGCGCCGGACCGAGGTCGAGGCGAGGCTGTCGGAATCGGCAAGTCTCGCACCCGATGAGCTTGCCGGCCTGTCGCGTGAACTCTCCGAGCTGCGCCCGGTTTGCGGGCAGATTGAACTGGTGCGCCGCCTCGAGGCGGACCGCGCCGCGGCGGCGCAGATGATCGATGAGGCCGATGGTGATGCCGAGATCATGGAGATGGCGCGCGCCGAGATCGAGGAGGTGGATTCGCGCCTTCCCGATGAGATGAAGGCGCTGCAGCTCCTGCTGCTACCGCGCGACAAGGACGATTCGCGTAACGCGATTCTCGAGGTGCGGGCCGGAACCGGTGGTGACGAGGCGGCATTGTTCGCCTCTGATCTGTTTGGCATGTATCAGCGGTTCGCGGCCCGGCATGGCTGGCGATTCGAGGTGATGGAGGTGTCGGAAACCGGCATCGGCGGCTATAAGGAAGCCACCGCCAACATCGCCGGAAGCGACGTCTTCGCAAGACTGAAATTCGAGTCCGGCGTGCATCGGGTGCAACGTGTTCCGGAAACCGAGGCGGGCGGGCGTATCCATACATCGGCCGCCACCGTGGCGGTGCTTCCCGAGGCCGAGGATGTCGATATAGATGTTCAGGAAAGCGACCTTCGGATCGACGTGTTCCGCGCCTCCGGCCCCGGCGGACAGTCGGTCAACACAACTGACTCGGCGGTGCGGATCACGCATATTCCGACAGGTATTGTCGTCAGCCAGCAGGATGAGAAGTCGCAGCACAAGAACCGCGCCAAGGCGATGAAGATCCTGCGCGCAAGGCTGTATGACGCGGAACGGGCCCGCCTTCAGGCCGAACGCGCCGCCTCGCGCAAGGGCCAGGTCGGATCGGGTGACCGGTCGGAGCGTATCCGCACCTATAATTTTCCACAGGGCCGGGTGACTGATCATCGGATCAACCTGACGCTTTACAAGCTCGACAAGGTGATCGCCGGCGAGGCGCTTGACGAGGTGGTCGAGGCGCTTGTCGCCGAGGATCAGGCACAGCGTCTGGCCGAGGGCGGTGAATGAGCCTGCCGCCGGCCGGTTCTGACGCCGCAGAGGCACGCAGCATCCTTGTGCCGGCGCAGGCCCGCCTTCGTGCCGCTGGCATCGACAGCGCGGCGCTGGATGCGCGGCTTCTTCTCGGCATTGTTCTTGGCCGCGATGATGCGGTGCTGCCTCATGAGACTCTTGCCGGCTGGACCGCCGAACAAGGCGGTGCCTTTGAAGCCCTGATGGAACGCCGCCTTGCTGGCGAGCCGGTCAGCCGGATTCGTGGATGGCGCGAGTTCTGGTCGCTGCGGCTGGCCCTTTCACCTGACACGCTGGACCCGCGCCCCGATTCCGAAACAATCGTTGCCGCCGCGCTGTTATGGGCGGGGCAGCGTGGCGGGCGGCTGCGCCTGCTTGATCTTGGCAGCGGGTCGGGCGCGCTGCTTCTGGCCTGTTTGTCGGAACTGCCGCGTGCCAGCGGGATCGGGATCGATATCAGCGCCGGTGCCGTCCGGACGGCCACCGCCAATGCCACGCGTCTCGGCCTTGGCGACCGTGCATCATTTGTGGAAGGGAATTTCGAAGACCCGGACATTGGTGGCCACGGGTTTGATCTGGTCCTGTGCAATCCGCCCTATATTCCACTGGCCGAGATCAATGGTCTGGCGCGCGAGGTGACCGGGTTCGATCCGTTACTTGCGCTTGATGGCGGGGATGACGGGCTTGCCAGCTGGCGGCGTGTGATGCCGCGCATTGCCGATGGGCTGGCGCCGGGTGGCCGCGCCTTTGTCGAGATTGGCGCAGGTCAGCAGGCGCAGGTCACCGCGATCGCCATGGCGGCCGGCCTGCAGGCTGTTGATGACGCCGACGATATGGCAGGCATTGTCAGGTGCCTTGTCTTCGCGGCGAGCGAATGACGCGAAGAATGTCGGCGGATATTTCGCGCCGGTGCATATTTTGACTTGATATGCCGGGCCACTGGTGTCTATTGTGCGAGCGTTGATGGCGGCGCCGGGTGCGCCGCGAACGAACCTCCGAATATGGCGGTGACGTCTGGTAAGCCGAACAGGGCCTTCAAAGGGCACGGACCGCTTGCCGCAACAGTTGCAATAACCGGTAAACAGGTCGATGAGACAACCTCAGAATGCAAAGCGCGGCCGCGGACGTGGCCGCCGGGGCAACGGCAACGCCCAACCCAATGTGCCGAACAGGAATACCTCATATGAATCCAACGGGCCGGATGTGAAGCTGCGTGGCAACGCGCAACAGCTGAACGAGAAATATCTGGCGCTGGCGCATGACGCCGCCGCCGCCGGTGAACGGATCACCGCCGAGGCCTATACGCAATTTGCCGATCACTATTACCGTCTGCATCAGGCGGCCATCGATGCGGCCGAGGAACGCAAGGCGCAGCACGCCGAACGCCAGTCGCGTGGCGGTGGCCCGCAGCCGGTGATTGACGAGCAGCCGGCGGTCGAGGCCAAGCCCGCTGGCGAGGATGCCGAAACTGGCGAAGGCCAGTCGAATGGCGGTGCCGAGGTGGTCGATCTGACACCGGCGCAGCTTGCCGAGAAGGTTCAGGAAGATCAGGATCCGGCCACGGCCTGATCCTCGTGGCGGTGCCGGCTAGTCCAGACGCGTCAGCCGGTCGCCCGGTCTGACAGTGCCGCCCTCGATGATTTCCGCGAAGATCCCCAGATCTGTATGGTTGAAGGCCGACTCCATGTGCGGCACCAGATGCGGGCCGCGTGTCCCGTCTTCGGGATCAACATCGATAGCGGCGCAGCGACCGACCGGTGCCAGCACCTGAAGAACAGAATCGCCAAGAGCGACACGGTGGCCGATCAGTTCAGCCTCCTCGAACGGTGTGCCGGTTTCCAGCATGATATTGAGCCGATAGCGGCGCGGGTCGGGCCGATGGCCCATTGTCCGCGCGACATGCGTGACCGAGGCGGTGCCACCAAGGCTGATCCAGGGGGCCTTTGTGTCTGTATAGGCGCCATGTCCGATCCGCTTCAGCCGGGGCGCCCCCGGGAGGGAGTCACCAAACAGATCACCAAAGAACGCGTTGATGGCATCGGCACCGGCGGCGCTGTCCATATCGGCGCTGAGCTGTTCGGTGCCGTTACGGGCAATCGTCATCACCGTACCGGCAAAGTGACAGTCGAGTGCGGCAAGCCGTTCATGCGTCATCAGCTGCAGAAAGGCCGCCTTTTTCTGCCAGCTGCCGGCGGGCATGTCGGCGAAACGCGGGTGACCTGCCATGATGGCGAATTGCCGGTCGCCCGGAAAATGCTGGCCGGCGACGAGGTCGGCCTCATCCATCCGCATGCCACAAAGACCCTTCACGGGAAACTGCCAGAGTGCGTCAATAATCATATCGGTATGAATTCTGGCGATTCGATTGCAGGCCTCTCACGGGGCTAGCTGCCGGCCGCTCTCGGATGGCAGAAGCGACATCGCGGCAAAGTGCATATTGCCAGTCGCCAGCACCTCGGTTTCGACAAGCTCGACCTTGGCGTTGAAATTCTCCAGGAGATCCGGCGGGATCCGTTCACCCGTCGGCAGGCTGACAGTCAGCGGATTCACCTTGCGATTGTTCACAAGGATCTCGTAATGCAGATGCGGCCCGGTCGAACGGCCGGTGGATCCGACATAGCCGATGACCTGTCCCTGTTCGACGCGCGCGCCCGGCCGGACCCCGCGGGCGATCCGCGACATGTGGGCATAGGCGGTGTCATAGGTGCTGTTGTGACGGATGCGGATATACCGGCCATAGGAACCGTACCAGCCGGCCTCGGTGACCACGCCGCTGCCGGCGGCGATGATCGGGGTGCCGGTCGGCGCGGCAAAATCAACGCCGCGATGCATCGCGTTATAGCCGCTGATCGGATGCCGGCGCATGCCGTATGAGGATGACAGCCTGGCACCCGAAATCGGTGTGCGGATCAGCGTTCGCGCCGCCGAGTTGCCGGTGCGGTCATACCAGCCGACGCGTGACCCGTCATGGTCATAGCGATAATAGCCAAGCTGCTTGCCAGACAACATCAGGCCGGCGTAATGCAGTTCGGTGCCGATAACCTCGCCGGTGATCTGGTCGACCTGTTGTTCATACAGAAGTTCAAAGGCATCACCGCTGCGGATCTCGCGCTGAAAGTCGACTGAAAAGCCCATCACGCGGATATACTCGGCAAGCGCCGGGTCGGGGATGTCGCTGGCACTCGCGGCGCGGTAGATCGAATCATCGATAAGCCCCTGCGCATAGGCAAGGTAGCGCTCGACAGGCCGGACCGCTGTGAAGGCAAGCCAGCCTTCGTCCGGATCACGAATCGCAAAAATATCGCGCCCATTGCGCGCGGTGAAAGCAAATCCGTCGCGCGCCGCACGCACTTCCAGCCCGACCGGCAATGACCGCAGGCTGGCGCGCCCGATCACCGCTTCGATCGCCGCAGCCGCGTCGGCGCGTTCAAAGCCGGCGCGTCGCAGCAACGTCGCCAGACCCTCGCCCGATTTCAGCCGATATGTCGCTTCATCGTCTGTCAGCCTGCCGGTCTGTTGCAGGAACATCTCGGTCACGGTGCGGGTGGCGCGCGGCAGAATGGTCGCCAGATCGGGACGTGGAAGGGGAGTTTCGATGTCGACAGGTTCCGCCGGATACATCAGAGCCGGGTCAGGCTTCGGCAGGGGGAGGGGCATGCCGTCGCTGTTCAGCGGTTCCAGCGCCGCGCCGCCTGCGACGGCGGGCAGCAGCATCGACCCGAGAATCACCAAACGCGCCAAACTGCGAATCATACTAACGGTCCCGTATTCCTGTTGCGCTATGTGCTGGTCCGGTCAATTGCCGGGATGCCAGTTGCAATACGGGCCTCATCATTCAGCAACTAACCGTTCCGGTCAATAGATCAGGCAGAAAATCCGATATGATTCAGAAATTTGCGCCGGGACGTTAGAGTGCTGTCTAGGTGCGGTGCCGGCCAGACATGGCTGCATGAAGGTCGCGAAATGAGGAAAACCGCCCTCATTCCTGTGAAATGACTCACGGCGTGGCAGCTGGATGTGCTATGTTCGGCCTGGTTTTCCGATCGGCCGTGACAGTGGTTTTCTGGCGGGTTTCCGGGGCCTTGACAGGGTTTCACCGGAAGGAGGTCAGCCGAGGTTCCGGGTCTGGGAAAAAAAAGTGGAAAAAGCGCATTTTAGGGCTGGACAGTGTCATTGGTCCGGCATATAAACCGCGCTCGTTGCCCCGCTGGGCAGCACTTACCAACAATCAGCGCGTGTCGCGGACTGCTTGGTCGCTATTTGAAATCGTGAGATCATTTGGAAGAGATTCGCGGGTGGCGGTTCGTGTGAACGTATCGTCCTTTGTAAACAACAAAGTCAGCCCGATGGATCTTTGAACGCTTACTTCAATGTGAAGTAGATGAACATGGATTAAATTGGGCGGGCTAAGTTCACGGAGCAATCCGTTGAACCAGTCTAACCTAAGAGTTTGATCCTGGCTCAGAACGAACGCTGGCGGCATGCCTAACACATGCAAGTCGAACGCTATCTTTGATAGAGTGGCGCACGGGTGAGTAACGCGTGGGAACCTGCCTTTCTCTGCGGGACAACGGTTGGAAACGGCCGCTAATACCGCATACGCCCTACGGGGGAAAGGTCAGCCGGAGAAAGAGGGGCCCGCGTTTGATTAGCTTGTTGGTGGGGTAATGGCCTACCAAGGCGACGATCAATAGCTGGTCTGAGAGGATGATCAGCCACACTGGGACTGAGACACGGCCCAGACTCCTACGGGAGGCAGCAGTGGGGAATATTGGACAATGGGGGCAACCCTGATCCAGCAATGCCGCGTGTGTGATGAAGGCCCTAGGGTTGTAAAGCACTTTCACTGGTGAAGATGATGACGGTAACCAG
>JAAZUU010000089.1 GCA_018624035.1 Rhodobiaceae bacterium
ATGTCGAGGTCGATCACAACAAGTTCACCGCGAAATTCGTTCGCGTGCCGGGTCTTGACGAGGTTCCCTATCCGGTACAGATGGAACCCAATCTGGTTGTCGAATATTATTCGCGTTAATCGTGGTATGGCGCACGGCATCTGCCGGCGCGCCGATCCGAAAGGGCAAAATTCATCGGGGCGGGCCAGCGGGTCCGCCCCTTTTGTTTTGGGGTGTCATCCCTGTTTCCGGTGGTTTCGGTGCCATGGCATGGAAATTTTTGCGTGGCGTCTCCCGGTAAATCTGCGTTATCCCTGACGTTGCGCCGCGTGATTCCGGCAAAGCGCCACCGGATATCCTGCATTGACGGGACAGGACCATGACGAACAGTGATGATGAGATTGAAGACCTGACAGCCCCGTCCTCGGATGGCTGGCCTGAGCGCTATTTCGCGGTGATCTTCACCAACCAGCGAACGATGTCGGATGACGAAATGTACAGCCTGACCTCGGAACGGATGGTCGAGCTGGCGCAGCAGCAGCCGGGATTCCTCGGTGTGGAATCGGTGCGCGGCGAGGACGGGATCGGAATCACCGTGTCATACTGGCGCGACCGAACGGCAATCCGCGACTGGCGGGTCAATATCGAGCATCTCGCCGCGCAGCAGATGGGACGCCAGGAATTCTACAGCTGGTATCACATCCGCGTCGCCGAGGTTGTCGCGCATCGCAGCTATGACGCCAGCGACATGGTGGCCGGCGATATGGTAGCAGGTGATCGCTGACGGCGCAGGGACGTGTCAGGCTGACGGCTTGGCGTCAACACCGCGGGTCTGGAACATCTCGGTCAACTCGCCCGTCTCGTACATTTCACGCACGATGTCACAGCCTCCGACGAATTCCCCCTTCACATAGAGTTGCGGGATTGTCGGCCAGTCGGAAAACGACTTGATGCCCTCGCGGATGCTCTCATCTTCCAGAACATTGACGCCACGGAACGGCACGCCGAGATGCGTCAGCACCCCGACAACGGCGGCGGAGAAGCCGCATTGCGGGAACACCGGGGTGCCCTTCATGAAAAGAACAACGTCGTCGCCGCCTATATCGGCCTGGATACGGTCACGGGTTGCGTCATCAAGCATGGTCATTTCTCCAGCTACGGGCGGGCAGGACGCCGCGGCCCGGGATTCAGTTGTTGGTCGGCGCCGATGTCTGTAGTGCCAGCGCGTGAAGTTCACCGCCCATGCGGCCGCCAAGCGCCTTGTAGACCATCTGGTGCTGCTGCACCCGGCTCTTGCCGGCAAAGGCCTGCGCGACAACCCGGCAGGCATAGTGGTCGCCGTCGCCGCGAAGGTCCTCGATGACAACCTCCGCGTCGGGGAAGGCGACCTTGATCAGCGTTTCGATTTCAGATGCCTGCATCGGCATGAGGCATTGTCCTCCTGTTGGGATGGCGTCACCCGCCTGACATCAGCGCGGGGATGGTCGCCTCGACCAGATTGCTCAGGTCTTCTAGAGATATGGCATTCTCGTCGCCGAATTGCAATTCACCTGCGTCGCGGGTGCTGCCGATCGCCGCAGCCGGCACGCCGGCCGCCTTCGCTTCCGCCAGAAGCGCCCCCGCGTCAGACGTGGCGACGATATAGCGGGCCTGGTCCTCGCCAAAGGCCCAGCCATGCCGGTTGCCGCCATCGGGAAGCGCGACCTGCGCGCCGATCCGGCCGGCAATACACATTTCGGCAACGGCAACGGCAAGGCCGCCATCACTGATATCATGTGCCGCCGTGATCAGGCCATCGGCAATCTGTTGCTGCACGAACAGTCCGTTGCGGCGTTCAGCCTGCAGATCGACCGGCGGTGGGGCCGCGTCGGGACTGCCGGCCAGATTGCGGGCATAGAGCGAGACACCAAGCCAGCCATCATCGGTTTCCGCCGTCTGCCCGATCACAACCAGCGCCATGCCGGCGGTCGGTGCCATGCCGACGGCGGCGCCGATATCCTCGATCGTGCCAACCATGCCGATGACCGGACAGGGCAGTATGGCGCTGCCATCCGTCTCGTTGTAGAGCGAGACATTGCCCGAGACGACAGGCGTGTCCAGCGCCCGCGCGGCATCGCCCATGCCAAGAACCGACTGTGCCATCTGGGTCAGGATTTCGGGCCTTTCCGGATTGCCGAAATTCAGATTGTTGGTGATCGCAAGGCCACGCGCGCCGATCGCCGACAGGTTGCGCCACGATTCGGCAACGGCCTGCGCACCGCCGGTGCGCGGGTCAGCCTCGACATAGCGCGGTGTGCAGTCGGTGCTGGCGGCAAGACCGCGGCGCGACCCGTGTATCCTGACAAGGCCGGCATCGCCGCCGGGCGGTGCGATGGTGTCGGCCATCACCTGGCTGTCATATTGCTCGTAGATCCAGCGGCGGCTGGCGAGATCCACGCTGCCGAGAAGTTCGGCCAGAACCTCGGTGACCGGCCTGCCGTCGGTGATGTCCGCGCTGGCAAGGGTCGGCCGCTTCGCCATTTCGGCCTGCGGGCGGTCATATTCCGGGGCGTCATCGACAAGCGGTGCCAGCGGGATATCGCAGGCGACATCGCCATCCTTCAGCAGGACAAGCCGCCCGGTCTCGGTGACCTTGCCGATGGGCATGAAATCAAGATCCCATTTCTCGAAGATCTGGCGCGCCGTGTCGGTGGCGTCGGGCTTGAGGACCATCAGCATCCGTTCCTGGCTTTCCGACAGCATCAGCTCATAGGCGCTCATCCCGTCCTCGCGGGCCGGCACCAGATCAAGGTCCATTTCCATGCCAAGACCGCCCTTCGACGCCATCTCGACTGACGAGGAGGTCAGCCCGGCCGCCCCCATATCCTGAATGGCGAGAACCGAGTCGGACGCCATCAATTCAAGGCAGGCCTCCATCAGCAGTTTGCCGGTGAACGGGTCCCCGACCTGAACGGTGGGGCGCTTCGATTCCGTCTCGTCCGAAAATTCGGCCGACGCCATGGTGGCGCCATGAATGCCGTCCCGGCCGGTCTTTGCACCGACATAGATCACCGGGTTGCCGGGTCCGGTCGCCGCCGAACGGAAGATCCGGTCGCTGTTGGCAAGGCCGATAGCCATCGCGTTGACGAGGATATTGCCATTGTAGGAGGCATCGAAATTGACCTCGCCGCCAATGGTCGGAATGCCGATACAGTTGCCATAGCCACCAATGCCCGAGACCACCCCGGACAGGAGGTGACGCGTTTTCTCATGATCGGCGGCACCGAAGCGGAGCGCGTTCAGCAACGCCACCGGCCGCGCGCCCATGGTGAAGACATCGCGCAGTATGCCACCAACGCCGGTCGCCGCCCCCTGATAGGGCTCGATGAAGGAGGGGTGGTTGTGGCTCTCGATCTTGAAGATGGCCGCCAGCCCGTCACCGATATCGACGGCGCCGGCATTCTCGCCGGGCCCCTGGATGACCTGCGGTCCCTCGGTCGGCAGGGTTTTCAGCCATTTCTTCGAGGATTTATAGGAACAATGCTCCGACCACATGGCCGAGAAAATTCCAAGCTCGCACAGATTCGGCGTACGTCCAAGCCGTGTCAGGATGAGGTCCCATTCCTCACGCGACAGCCCCATCGAGGCGGCGTTTTCAAAGGTCATGGCCGGGTCTTGATGCGGCGCGGTCATGATATCACTCATGATATAAGGGCCTCCAGACTGGCGGTTAGCATGGTGGCGCCGTCGGCGCTGCCAAGCTCGGCTGAAATGGCGCGTTCGGGATGTGGCATCATGCCCATCACCCGGCCATTCGCCGAGACGATGCCGGCGATGTCGCGCGCCGCGCCATTCGGGTTGGCCGGGCCGACGATATCGCTGTCGACATAGCGGAAGGCGATCTGGCCGTTATCCTCCAGCCGCTGTAAATCTTCGTCGCCGGCAAAGTAATTGCCCTCGTTATGCGCCACCGGGATGATCATCCTGTGTCCCGGCGCGAGTCCGGCGGTGAAGGGTGAATCGGTGCCGCCGACAACCTCTATGCAGGTGTTGCGGCAGACATATTTCAGGCCGGCATTTTCGACCAGAACACCGGGAAGCAGGCCGGCCTCCAGCAACACCTGAAAACCGTTGCAGATTCCCATGACCGCGCCGCCGCGCGCGGCATGGTCGAGGACGGCCTCCATGATCGGCGACCGTGCCGCCAGCGCGCCGCAGCGCAGATAGTCTCCATAGGAGAATCCACCGGGGATGATGGCCAGATCAACAGGATCGAGGCTTGTTTCCTTGTGCCAGACAAGGGCCGGCCGTCGCCCGGCCAGTCTTTCGATAGCCACCATCATGTCGCGGTCGCAGTTTGATCCGGGAAAGACGATGATGGCGACGCGAAGCGCGCTCAGGCTCATGCCTCATTCTCCCCGGCGATCTCGATCTCGTAATCCTCGATCACCGTGTTCGCCAGCAGCGTTTCACACATGCGCGCCACACGCTGTTCGGCGCGTGCCGGGTCGGTCTCGTCGATGTCGAGGGAAATGCGCTTGCCAACCCTGACCTCGCCGACTTCCTGGAATCCGAGATCGGTGAGCGAGCGTCCGATGGCGCGTCCCTGCGGGTCGAGAACGCCCTCTTTCAGCGAGATGTTGACGATTACCTGCATGGATATGTCCTTTGCATGGGTCGGTTGGGACAGGCGGTCAGCCTGCCTGCGGTATGGTCACGCCGAGGCGGCGCGCGATTTCCTCATAGGCCTCGGTCAGGCCGCCAAGGTCGCGACGGAACCTGTCCTTGTCCATTTTCTCGTCGGTGCCGACCTGCCAGAGACGGCAATTGTCGGGGCTGATCTCGTCGGCAAGCATGATGCCGCCACCGCCGTCGGCCGGGCGGCCGAATTCCAGCTTGAAGTCGATCAGCCGCACATCGATGGCGGCGAAGATGTCGGTCAGCAGGGCGTTGATGCGGTGCGTCTCGGTGACCATGGCATCGAATTCCGCCGCGCCGGCCCAGCCGAATGTCAGAATATGCTCACGCGCGATGATCGGATCGCCAAGCGCGTCATCCTTCAGGCAGAACTCAACCAGTGTCGATGGCAGCTCGTCACCTTCGGTCAGGCCAAGGCGCGGACAGATCGAGCCGGCGGCAACATTGCGGACAACCACCTCCACCGGGATGATCTCCAGCGCGCGGATCAGCTGTTCGCGGTCATTCAGACGTTTGATGAAATGCGTTGTCACACCGGCCTCGGCAAGCCGACCCATGATATGCTCGCTGATGAAATTGTTCAGCACGCCCTTGCCGGTGATGACATCCTTCTTCTGCGCGTTGAAGGCGGTGGCGTCATCCTTGAAATACTGCACCAGCGTGCCGGCATCGGGCCCGGGATAGATGATCTTGGCCTTGCCCTCATAAAGCGGCTGTCTGTCACTCATCATGAGTCACCGCCGAAGACACGGGCGAAGATCGTATCGACATGGCGAAAATGCTGGTCGAGATCGAACAGCGCGTCGATATCCGCCGCGCTCAGGGCGGCCTGCACGTCGGCATCCGCCTTCAGCCTGTCGCGATAACTGCCGCCATCCTTCCAGGTGGCCATGGCGTTGCGCTGCACCATGACATAGGCATCCTCGCGGCTGACGCCTTTCTGGGTCAGCGCCAGCATTACCTGCTGTGAATGGACAAGCCCGCCAAGCTGGTCAAGATTGGCCTGCATCGAGTCGGTATAGACCACAAGCTTCTCGACAACACCGGCCAGACGCTGCAACGCGAAATCGAGGGCAATGGTGGCGTCGGGCCCGAACACCCGCTCCACCGAGGAATGCGAGATGTCGCGCTCATGCCACAGAACGACATTTTCCAGCGCCGGCGTCACGGCGGCGCGGACGATCCGCGCCAGTCCGGTCAGGTTCTCGGTCAGTACCGGGTTGCGTTTGTGCGGCATCGCCGACGAGCCCTTCTGCCCGGCGGAGAAGAACTCCTCGGCCTCGCGAAGCTCGGTACGCTGCAGGTGCCTGATTTCGGTGGCAAGCCGTTCGACCGAGCTGGCAATCACGCCGAGGGTGGCGAAGAACATCGCATGGCGGTCACGCGGGATCACCTGGGTCGAGACCGGTTCCGGTGTCAGCCCCAGCTTTTCGGCGACGTGCATTTCAACCGCCGGGTCGATATGCGCGAAGGTGCCTACCGCACCGGAAATGGCGCAGGTGGCGATCTCGGCGCGTGCCGCCTCGAGACGCTGGCGGCAGCGGGTGAATTCGGCGAAGAATGTCGCCAGCTTCAGGCCAAAGGTCGTCGGCTCGGCATGGATGCCGTGGCTGCGCCCGATTGTCGGGGTGTGGCGATGTTCCTCGGCGCGGGTCCTGAGCGCCGCCAGAAGACGATCCATGCCGGCAAGCAGCAGATCGCTGGCACGGGTCATCTGCACGGCGAGGGTCGTGTCCAGAACGTCCGATGATGTCATGCCCTGATGAACGAACCGCGCCTCCTCGCCGACATGTTCGGCGAGGCTGGTCAGGAACGCGATGACATCATGCTTGGTCTCGCGCTCGATCTCGTTGATTCGGTCGATGTCGAAACCGCCCCGATCCCAGACGGCCTTGGCGGCCTCGCGCGGGATCATGCCCAACTCCGCCATCGCGTCGCAGGCATGTGCCTCAATTTCATACCAGATTTGGAACTTACTCTGTTCGGACCAGATGGAGGTCATTTCCGGTCGCGAATATCGGGGAATCATCGAGCTGTTTTCCTTTGCCACTTCCAGCGCCGTGGTTGTAGCATCAGGCAGGTGAAAATACCAGTGTGTAACCCGGTGCAAAGGGTCGCCGCTGGCCGATCAAGTCAATTCGCGAGGCACGAGGAAGCCATGTTCATCCGACGGCTTGTAGTCAACGCCCTGTTGATGGCCGCCCGCAATCCGGCGGTGCAGAAAAAAGCCGGCGAGGCGGCCGGCAAGGCGCTGGAACAGGCGCGTCCGAACCTGATGAAAGCCAGCCGGCGGGCTGGCCAGCTGACCCGCAAGGCGCGGGACAGGATCAACGACATCACCGACCCGAAATAAACCCCTCACAGCTTTTGCGCCTATAACAGGCCAAGGCTCTTGAAACTCACCACCTCCTGACCGGCGACCACCAGATGGTCATGAAGCGTCACGGTCACCAGTGCCAGCGCGGCGCGCAGTTCGGCTGTCATGTCGATATCGGCGCGCGACGGCTCGGTCTCGCCGCTCGGGTGGTTATGCACCAGGATCACCGCCTTGGCATGGTGGCGCAGAGCGGCGGCGACAACCTCACGGACATAGACGGGCGTCTGGTCGATGGTGCCGCTGGACAGCCTTTCCTCGGCGATCAGCCGGTTGCGGTTGTCCAGGCACAGCATCATGAAATGTTCGATCGGTTCATGGGCAAGGCGGGTGACGCAATAGTGCTGAACCTCGCTCCAGCTTGCCAGGACATGCCGGTTGTGAATGTCCGAATGGCTGAGATGCAGCCCGGCCGCCTCGACGATTTTCAGCGCCGCGACCGCCGCGTCACCCATCCCGCGATGATCGCGAAGCGATTTCGCCGGCGCGCGAAGCACCGCCGACAGCGACCCGAAGCCGGTCATCAGGTCCTTCGCCAGCGGCTTGGTGTCGCCGCGCGGGTTGCCGGCATAGAGCAGCATTTCCAGCAATTCCAGTTCACTGAATGCGGTGGCACCCTTTGCCAGTAGCTTGGCCCGCATGCGGGCGCGATGTCCGGATTGGTGATCGGGATGTCGGGCATGCGCCGGGTCGCGGCCGTCCGATGGCATGTTCGGCGTGTCGGGCGGGGTGTCGGGCGGGGTGTCGGGCGGGTTGGTCATACCCACAGGGATAATCCATCACGGCTAAAGAAAGCGTTAAGATTCCGCCAGCCCGATGAAGTTTGGTCTTTTGGCAGCAATCGGCCTAGAGATATGGCGGTGCCGTATGGCCGGCCGGCGACAGGGTGAAGATTTCCGCGTCGCCGTCGGTGATGCCGATGGAATGTTCGAACTGCGCCGACAGCGAACGGTCGCGTGTCACCGCCGTCCAGCCATCACCAAGGATCTTCGTCTCGGCGCGTCCGGCATTGATCATCGGCTCTATGGTGAAGATCATCCCGGGCTCCAGCGTCATGCCGGCACCGGGCGTGCCGAAATGCAGCACCGTCGGAGCACAGTGAAAGGTCTGGCCAAGCCCGTGGCCGGTAAAGTCACGCACCACCGAGAATCGCTGTGCCTCGGCATGGCTCTGGATGGCGTGTCCGATATCGCCAAGTGTGTTGCCGGGCCGTGCCGCCTCGATACCGCGCATCAGGCATTCATAGGTGACAGACGTCAGCAGACGCGCCTTTACCGACGGCTCGCCAACAAAATACATCCGTGATGTGTCGCCATACCAGCCATCGAGAATGACCGTGATATCGATGTTCAGGATATCACCGTCACGGATTGTCTTCGGTCCCGGGATGCCGTGGCAGACAACATGGTTCAGCGAAATACAGGTGGCCTTCGGGAACCCCTTGTAGTTGAGCGGTGCCGGAACCGCGCCATGCGCGGTGATATAGTCATGGCAGATACGGTCCAGCTCCTCTGTCGTGATGCCGGCCTCGACATGCGGTGTGATCATGTCAAGAACCGTTGCCGCCAGCCTGCCGGCGGCGCGCATGCCGGCAAAGCCGGTTTCATCGTGAAGGATCACTGGGTCGGTGCGCATTGTTGCCTTGTTTCTGCCTTGTGGGTTGCGCCGATACCACTAATCACAAAACGCCGGCTTGCCAAGCCATTTAGGCGAAGTCGCCGGCCACACGGCCATGTCGCCGTCAGCCCGGACTTGACCGGCGCGGGAAAGACGCTATCTCCCTGTGACGTGTTTTTCAGTGAATGTCAAAGGAACCGGACATGGCCAACCCGACAGCCGCAATAATCGTGATTGGTGATGAAATCCTGTCCGGCCGTACCAAGGACAGGAATATCGGATGGCTTGCCGAGCAGCTGGGTTCACAGGGGATCATGCTGCGAGAGGCGCGGGTGATCCCCGATGTGCGCGAGGTGATCATCGAAACCGTGCAATTGCTTTCGGCGGCGCATGACCTTGTCTTCACCAGCGGCGGGATCGGGCCGACACATGATGACATCACCACCGAATGTATCGCCGCCGCCTTTGGCAGAAAGGTCATCCGCCACCCCGAGGCGGAGGCGCGGTTGATCGCGCATTACAAGACTACCGATATCGAGTTCAACGCCGCCCGCCAGAAGATGGCCGATATCCCCGAGGGGGCCGCTCTGATCGACAACCCGCTGAGCGCCGCGCCGGGATATATCCTTGGCAATGTCCATGTCTTCGCCGGCGTGCCGTCCATTCTTCAGGCGATGTTCGAGGGGTTGCGCGACCAGCTTCCGGGCGGTGTCGCCATGACCCGCCTGACCGTGCAATGCGGCATCGGCGAGGGTACAATCGCGACAATCATGGAAACTGTTCAGACCGCCCATGAGGGTGTCAGTATCGGTAGCTATCCCTGGTTCAAGCCCGGCCAGTTCGGCACCGCCGCTGTTGTCAGCGGTCTTGATCCGCATGTCACCATGGCCGCTGCCGAGGCGCTTGCCGCCGGCGTGCGCGACCTTGGTGCCGCTGCCGAGATCATGCCACTTGGCGAGGGTGGCGGGGGCTAGTCCCGCCGGCGTTTGAACCTCGGGACCGATCCGCCACGCCTGCCGGCACCCGGATGATCGCGCGTCTCCTCGCCGCTTCCAGCCTGCCATGGCGAAGCGGAGTCCTCTGTATCGCCGCCATCATCCCCGGACCCTGCATCGCGGACCACGACGCGTGAGCGCAGCGGGTCATTGGTGCGGCGGCCATAGCGATATCCGGCTTCCTTGCGGATATCGGAGAAGGGAATAGGGCGTCCGGGCTGGTGATCCGGTGGTGCGTCATTCGCGCCGAACAGCGGCACATCTGATCGCTTGAAGAAGGGGATCAGCACCATGCCTGCCAGAAATCCGCCGATATGGGCGAAATAGGCGACGCCACCATCATCACCGCCGAGCGCGTTCGGTACGGCGACAAACTGGCCGCCGATCCAGATGCCGAGAACCACCCAGGCCGGAAGGTTGATGAACCTGATGAAGATCAGGATCAGCAGGAAGGTGCGGATCGCGGCGCGTGGATGCAGGATGAGATAGGCGCCAAGGATACCGGCGATGCCACCCGAGGCACCGACCATGGGCACGCGCGATGCGGGACCGATCATATACTGCGCCAGCGCCGCGGCGGCGCCGCACAGCAGATAGAAGACGACAAAGCGCCACGGCCCCATCGAATCCTCGACATTGTCGCCAAATATCCACAGATAGAGCATGTTGCCGCCGATATGCATCCATCCGCCATGAAGGAACATGGCAGAGATCATCGTCGCCCAGGCAGGCAGAATGGCGATTTCAGGCGGCAGCGGCGCGGCGCCGCTGGCATTGGCGGGGATGAACCCATATTGGAAGAAGGCCAGCCGTTCGGCCTGGGGTGGCAAGGATTGCTGCCACATAAAGACAATCACGCAGGCGGCGATGATCATCCACGCCACCCAGGGAGTCCGCCGGGACGGGTTGTCATCAAACAGGGGAATGAAGAACATGGGCTGTGCTGCTGCCTCTTTCGGTCTCTGTCCTTTCGGCACCTGACGGGACTCGACCGCCAGCGTCTTTAAAGGCTATCGTCCAGATAGGTTGTCGGCCACCAATCCGCCACTTTTGCATGGAATGGTAATAGCATGATACTGTCACTCCGCTCCCCTCATCCGGTTATCGGTGCCCTTCTGTGGGTGTTCGTGGTGTCGATAATGACATCGCAGATGGCCGGTGCGCGAACAATGCTGCAGCTTGAGGACGGCGTGATGCTGTCCTTTGCCGACGGTGACATCGATGTCCGCAGCGGGTCTGGTGAACTCTACGACGTCGAGATCAGCGACAATGGCGAGGTGGCGCTGATTGCCGATTATCTGTATGTCGACGCTGACGGGAACATCGGTGAGGATGACTGGTACATCAACGACCTGTTGATGAAGAACGCGCTGGTGCCCGAGGTCGGTCTCTTTGTAAACCGGGTTGAGGTGCAGGATCTGCTTGTCGGCGCGCTGGATGACGACACGATGGCCGATGCGCCTGCTCCCGTGACCGAACAAAGTCTGTTCCGGATGACCAATCTCAGTATCGAGGCCGAAGAGGCGCTGATCTCGATTGATGAAATCAGCAGCCTGCCGTTTCGGATTGGCGAGCCCACTCCGGGCAATATTGTGGTGACCGAGGGCGGTCTTGCCGTCAGGGGGATGACGATCATGCCTCTTGAACAGGAACGTGATCACAATCCGCTGATCGATAAATTCGCCGAGCGCGGACTGAACGCCGTCTCGCTTGATTTCATTCTCATGACGACCACCGACATGACAGGGACGGGGATGTCAGTCGGTTATGAGTTCGTCTCCGACATTCATGACCTGGCGGCCATCGAATTCGCCATCCGCTTTGCTGTTGACGAGGATGTATATACGCGACTTCTGCCACTTCTCGCCGCGCCGGAGGACAATGCCATGGCGATGCTCGGGCTGTCCGGTGCCATTGCTGTCGAAAGCAGCCGCCTTGTGATTGATGATTTGGGACTTGGTGATATC
>JAAZUU010000090.1 GCA_018624035.1 Rhodobiaceae bacterium
ACTGGCGCTGGCGCGCAAGCTGGAACCTTTCCATGCCGAGATTGCCTATCACAACCGCTCACCACGCGATGTGCCCTATCAATATTATGACAATCTGGTCGAGATGGCCGCCGCCTGTGAAATCCTGTTTGTGGTGACCCCGGGCGGGGATGATACGCGCGGCATTGTCGACCGGGCGGTGCTTGACGCGCTTGGTCCGGACGGGTTGCTGGTGAATGTCTCGCGCGGGTCGGTGGTCGATGAGGCGGCGCTTGTCGCGGCGCTTCGGGAGGGGCGGCTTGGTGGTGCCGGACTGGACGTCTTCGCCAATGAGCCGCATGTGCCTGAGGCGTTGTTTGGCATGACAAATGTCGTTCTCACACCACATATCGGCAGCGCCACGGTCGAGACCCGCCGCGCCATGGGCGACCTCGTCGTTGACAATCTGTTGCAGCATCTTGCCGACGGGCGTGTCATCAGCCCGGTGCCGGAATGTGTTGATCTGGCGACGGTGGCCGAAAGGTTCGACGCCTAATGCCATGCCTCAGGCGGCGGTGATCCGATAGCCGGCGACGGGAAAATGCACCGCGACCGGTCCGGTCTCGTCGCTCTCATGGTCGATCGAGACGCGTGTCATATCGAGATATCGCAGCTCGCCGGTGATGTCCGGGTCCGATGACTGGCCTTTTTGTCTGATCATCACGCTCTGAGCAGCCGTCAGCTCCGAGGCCGGATGATGGATGCCGGTGGGCGATGTGGGGGTGGCGTTGCGGGCGACGGCCAGAGCCTCTTCGGCGGTGATTTCGGACTCATGATCGATGGCATTGGCGGCAAGCGCGGCCTCGACCCGTTCGATCGCAGGGAACTGTGCCAGCAGATCGGCCCCGCCATCCCAGCGGCCCCGCAGGAACCAGGCAAGGAAGGCTAGTCCGACATCGCCCCAGGACGGATCATCACCCATCAGGAAATCGGTCCCCGAAAGGGCTGTCTCGACCTGGTCGAGTTGCGCCGACAGCTGCAGGATCACTGCCGGAAGGTCGGCCTTCAACGCCGCCTCGGTCCAACCCGCTCCGAAATAGAGATCGCCCCGGTCCCTGATGAATTCGGGCGGTGCGGTACCGATCGAGGAGGTGATGACGATGCGGATGGCAAGCTCGGCAATCGCCGCGTCAATCCAGTTCGACAGCGCCATCACCCGCCCGCGGCTGCGGCCCGGGAACAGCTTGTCCTCATACCCGGCCTCACCAAGCGCGCGGGCGATGTTCTGCGTGTCACAATGGATGTCGGCGCCAATCTGCATCACCGGTGTGCGCCGGTAGCCGGCCGTCATCGGCATCAATAACGGTTTTGGCGGCACACGGGGAATTTCCACAGATGTCCAGGGTGCGCCAATCATGTTCAGCGCGATGCGAACCTTATGGGCGAAAGGAGACGGCCAGTAATGGTGAAGAATGAATTCGGGCATGACGGGATGGCTCCTCAACTTCAAGGCCGGCTTCGTGTCTAGGACAAAATGGCCCGGTCTGGCAATGATATTTCCGGCAAAGTGGTTTGCTGATGATCAGAGCCCCGGATTGAACAAATCCCGCGAAACGACGTTTGCGAATGTGAATGCGTAATTTCTCATGTGTCTTGCTCCTGAACCCGGATTCTCCGGTGGTCAATGCCACTGGGAAGCTTGCTGCCCCGACGAAACAGGCCGGTTTGTGATTGACCATTGCCAGTTGGCGCTGGCGCGCGCGTGTCAAAATATACAAAAAGAAAGGCGGCGGCCCTGCGACCGCCACCCCCGATTTTGAGCTCTGATGAAGACCTATGCGGCGTCGATCAGCGTCTTCGGATTGCCATTGATGCTGATCTGCTTCGGCTTGTCGGCTTCCGGGATTTCGCGCTTCAGGAAGACGGTCAGAATGCCGTCGACGAACTGCGCGTCCTCGACCTTCATATATTCGGCAAGGCGGAACATCTTCGAGAAACCGCGCTGCGCGATCCCCTGATAGAGATAGTTGCCGCTATCCTCGCCCTTGCTGGCCTCGATGGTCAGCACGCCCTTTTCGGTCTGGATGCTGATGTCGTCGGTGCCAAACCCGGCAAGCGCAAGCTCGATCCGGTAATGTTCCTCGTCATCCTTGGCGATATTATAGGCCGGGTAGTTCGGCTCCTTGCGGTCGGCAAGGCGGTTCAGTTCCTCGAACAGGCTGTCGAAGCCAACGAACTGGCGGGCCATGGGGGTGGTAAACAGAGTCATTTTCATCTCCTCTTTCAAGCGAGTCTGGTGCCATCTCCCTGTCAGGCAAGATGGCGGTTTGACGTTTGGTTTTGTAACCCGTTACGGCGTTACAGTGCTGATATGGGATGATAAACCGGCTGTTCAAGGGGTTGGCCATCCTGCCCTGAAATGGCCTTTTTCATACCATTTTGCGACCATGCTGGCGCGGCAGTCTTGAACCATACCTTCATGGTTCCTCCCTGCAGACGGGCCGGCCTTGCCGGCCCGTTTTTTTGCCCGGCCGTTGTTGCCGCAAGGGTAATTCTCAGCCTTCCGGCAAGGCTCCGCCAGCGGCGGTTCGTGCGGCGATAAAATCCTGCATCGCGCCGATGCGTGCCGGGTCATGGCCAAGCCCGGCATCGCGGCTGACAATGTCCTTCCAGATGCCGGTGGCGCGCTGGCTTGCCGTCTTCGCGCCGCTGTCCGTCCAGGTGCCGAAATTGGCCCAGTCGGCAACCAGCGGTTCATAGAATTCGGTCTGGTAACGCGACATCGTGTGGGCGGCGGCGAAGAAATGCCCGCCCGGCGCCACCTCGGCAAGGGCGTCGAGATTGACCTGCGGACTGTCTGGCGTGCTGTCGGCACACAGCTCGGCCACCATCTGCAGCACTTCCATGTCGGTGATCAGCTTTTCATAGGATACGGTCAGCCCGCCTTCCAGCCAGCCGGCGGCGTGGATCACAACCGTCGCGCCGGCCATCAGGCATCCCCACAGCGCGAACTGGGTTTCATTCGCCGCCTGAGAATCATTGATGTTGGCGGCCGAACCGCTGGCGCAGCGCCAGGGAAGATCGATATGCCGCGCCAGCTGGCCGGCGACAAGCGAGGCGCGAAAATGTTCCGGTGTGCCAAAGGCCGGCGCGCCCGATTTCATATCGACATTCGAGGTGAAGGTGCCATAGCAGACCGGCGCGCCGGGCCGCGCCAGCTGGGTCAGGGTGATGGCCGCCAGCGCCTCGGCATGGCTCAGTGTCATCGCCGCATCGACGGTGATTGGTGCCATTGCCCCCATCAGGGTGAAGGGGGTGACGATCGACAGTTGCCCGTGGCGGGCGAAATCGATCAGCCCCTGCGCCATCGGGATATCGATCTGGCGCGGCGAGTTGGTGTTGATGATGGTGTAGCAATGGCTTTCCTGTCCGAAACCGGCATCATCACAGCCTCGGAAGTCGCGCAGCATCTCGAAACTTTCCAACACCTGCGGCGTGCCGCGGCTGAAAATGAAGGGAAGCTTGTCCGACAGGGTCAGCTGTGCCTCCATGGTGAAATAGTGGCGCAGGCTCATCGGCACGTCCTGCGGCTCAACCAGCGGCGGCACCATCTGCAGCACGTCGAAATGCTGCGTCAGCTTGATCAGCTCGCGAAAGTCCGATCCCGTTCCCGGGCGACGGCCGCGTTCAAGGTCGGTGGCGTGCGGCGCGCCGGCTCCCGGCTGGAAGACCAACATGCCGGGTTCCAGCAGCACATCGCGATCCGGCCGCGCGGCGCGGCACAGAATCGACCGGGGTGCGCTGTCCAGCGCCGCCGTCACCATTTCGCGGCCGATCCGGACCATCTCCGATGACTCGTCGATTTGTGCGCCACCGCCGGCAAAAATACGCCGCGCCTCGGGAAGCAGGATTTTCATCCCCAGCTCCTCGAGCATCGTCAGCGCGGCATGATGGATGGACGCGATCTGGTCTTCGGAATAGAGGTTCATCTGCGGAAAGGGATTGCGAAGCCGCCGGTAGTCGGTCTTTCGGACCGGTGCACCTTCGGCCGTGCGATCCCGCCGTCCCCGCCGGCCGCCGCGCGATGGTGCCGGTTCATTCATGTCGCCAGCCTCCCCGCCGCTTCGTCATGAGATATCAAGTCACGCTAGCAGACGCGCCGACACGGTCAATTCGCCTGTGGTCTAGTCGATTGACAGAGGCACCGACACAGCCTCGCCGGTGTGGCTGTTATAGACCACCATGCCGCCGCTTTGTGGCGCGATTCCGGTGATGGCGCTGATCACCACCTGATGCGTGACCATCAGGTCCAGCCTGTCCGGCCCGATCGTCGCCATATGGGCGCGCAATGCTGCCAGCGTGTGCCCGCGGTCGACATGCCCGTTGAAAAAGGAATTCAGCCCGATATGGGTGGAAAAGGGGCCGATCGCCATGTCGCGCGCCGTATCCTGACACCGGCACCACTGGCTGCTGAGAATAGTGTCCGGGACGATATCATGGCGCTTCATATAGGCACCGATGGCGCGCGCCTGGGCGCGTCCGGCATCGTTCAGATTGCGCTGTGTCGCGCAGTCGTCAATGGCGAATTGCGGCGGATCACCGAACCCCGGCGCCAGCGCATGCCGCAGGAACAGCACATTGCCGCCGATCCTGTCGATGGCCTCGGCAATCGGTTCGGCCCGCGCGGCGGACACAGACAGAAAGGCCGGTATCGCCAGCAGGATAACCATAAGCAGGCCGCGCCAGCGCGTCAGCCTGCGTGATCGTGACTGGGTGAAAGACAGTGACTTCATGCGCGCGATGTGGGGATTTGTCGGTCTGGTCACAACCATCCGTCCCGTCATCATCGGCAAAGGTCATCCATCCAATAGGGGTTTGACCAGGCGCTATGTCCCTGTGCGTCGATCGCGACGACACGGAAGAAAGCGCTGTTGAAATCCGCGAGATCAAAACACGCCTTGCTCAGGCCGCTGCCGGCGACAAATTCGGCCCTGTGCCTGTCGCCGGCCAGGATGATCCTGTCGACCGGCGAGGTGCCGACATGAAGCTTTGCGCCGTCGAGTGACAGGTCGGTGAAATCGGGCCCGGTGGAGGCATGGAAATTGCCGGCTTTCAGCGAGGCGATGATGTCACCGGCAGATCGGCTCTGCGCCGCCACCATCACCCAGCCGCCAAAGGCGTCCTCGGGAACATGGTGCGAATCATCGGTTGCCGTCAGATAAACCCGGTGCCCTTCATTCAGCAGCAGGTCGAGCGTCGCGATGCCGCCGCCCCGCGCCGACTCGATGGCCGATGAATGGTTGTAGATTTCCACCCCATGCGCGCCGGCGCTGGCCAGGCTTCGCGCCTCGTCATCGGTCAGGCTGTACCATTCGGGATGCGCGATGGTGACATAGGCCCCCGCCGCAACGGCACGGGCGACAAGTTCGGGTCCGGTCTCGCTGCCAGCTGCCACCGGAAAGTCCGGCGGCAGACCGTTGGCGACAATGTGCCAGAGGCCGTCGCGGTCATGCGTCTTTCCGGGGCAGTGAAGCTCGGCCGATATGATGGTGATGAAATCCGGATTGTCGAATGCGGTGGCATCGATGACGGTTGGCGCGCTGAAACGCGGGTCGGTCCACAGATGTTCGGACAGGCAGGTGAAATCATAGCCCGCCTCGCGGTACAGACGCACGACATCGGCCGGGCTGTTCCGGCCGTCGGAATGTGTCGAGTGACCATGAAGATTGCCGCGAAAGACACCGGCGGATGATGTGAACAGCGTTGTCGCCATGGACGCACCTCTTCGGGACCGGGAGGGGCGTCATCATGCCAGCCTGTCTTCGCGATTTGATGAACCCCGGCCGAATTGTGCGTCAATTCACTTTGCCGGTCATCCCCGATTGATCCGCATCGAGGGCGCCGCCAGCTGCCAGCGCCGGGCCTGCGCGCTCGGCATTCGGGAAAAACAGCTGACTGCCATGTTTCTGGAATGCGGCGATGGTCGACTGTCCGTCGGACGATACCAGCCAGTCGCGAAATTCCAGCGCCGCCTGATGCCGGATCATCGGGCATCTCTCGGGTGACACAGGGATGACGCCATACTGGTTGAACAGGTTCGGGTCGCCCTCGAACAGCACGTCATGACCGGCCTTGTTACCAAAGGCAAGCCAGGTGGCGCGGTCGCTGATCGTGTAGGCCTCTGCCTGGACGGCGAAGTTCAGGGTCGCGCCCATTCCCATGCCGGTTTCAAGATACCAGCCGCTGTCTCCGGCGTCAGGCGTGTGGCCGCTGGCTTTCCACAGTCGGCGTTCGGCGCGGTTGGTGCCGCTGTTGTCACCCCGCGAGGCGAATCTGGCGCCGGCCGCGCGGATGGTCCGCATGGCCTCGGCAACCGTCTTTGCCGTGGCGATGCCGGCGGGGTCCCGGTGCGGCCCAAGAATGATAAAATCGTTGTACATCAGATCGTGGCGTTCGGTGCCATAGCCGGCGGATACGAAATCCAGCTCCAGCTCGCGCGCGTGGGCGATGACGATGTCGCCGTCGCAATTGCGCGCATTTTCCAGCGCCTGTCCGGTACCGACCGCGACAACCTTCACCTCGGTCCCGCTGATCGCCGCATATCGGGGAAGCAGATAGTCATACAGGCCCGAATTGTCGGTCGAGGTGGTCGATTGCAGAATCAGCGACGTGCCGCCCTGCGCCGCGGCAACATGAAAAGCCGGGAAGACATGAAGAAAGGCGGCCAGCATGGCGGCCAGGCCGATCGTTCGATTGCGGCGACGCATTACAGCGTTCTTTCCAAACCGAACAAGGTGATACCAGACACATGACACCATTGGTCTACCCACATTGTTGCTCACAGCAATTCGTTCGCGGCCCTACGCTAGCGCACGCCGGCCGATTGCAAAGGGTACAGATTGACGCGCCCCCGAGGCGCTTCCCCGAGGCGCATCCCCGAGGCGCGGCGCCGGTGCGCGGTTGCGACACCTTGTCATTTGCCTGCCCGGCTGGTTTGTTCTTGTCTTGTCATCTATACGCAGGCGCGGGGGAGACCGTCATGACTTATCCAAACTGGCATCAGCGTCCGGAACGGTTCGACCCCGAGACAGCTGTTCCCGGCCAGCTTGATGGTGAATCCTTTGTGAGGGTGGCCGACCAGTTCATCTCGCTCGCCAATCAGCGCAACCGCAAGATCGACGCGACCGAGCTGCAGATGGTGATGCTGTTCGCGGCCGCGCGCTATGCGGCGCATGTCGGCAAGAATGTCATCGAGATGTCCGACCAGGAAGAGTTCATCAAGCATATGACAGCGCAATATGCCGACATGTTGCGCGGCCACCTTGCCGACCCCAACGTCTGAGGCCCGGCAATGCGCGAGGCAAAGAATATCATGCGGTCTGGTATCATGCTGGCCGGGCAGGTGGGACGACGCGGGTGGCGCGCGGCGGCATGCTGGATGATGATAATGACGGCGTCGTTGCCGGCCGGCGCCGATGTCGACCACGGGCGCGAGGTGGCGGCGACGCATTGCACGCGCTGTCATGTCGTCGGCGACATAAACCCCTATGGTGGGATTGAATCGACCCCGTCCTTCATCGGCATGAAATATCTGGCGGACTGGGAACGCCGGTTCGAGGAATTCTATGTGCTGCCGCCACATCCGGCGCTGGTGCGGATCAGTGAGGTCAGCGCCGATCGCTCAGAGGAACGGCCGGCCTTCGTTCATGAAATCGTGCTGACGCTTGAGGATGTCGACGCCATCCTCGATTTTGTCAGGACATTGCCATCACCGGCCCGCTAGTATGGCCAGCCGGTATCAGAGAGGACAGAAAGATGGGAACAGACAAGCGTGATGAGATGAGCGATGACGAGATCGCCATGCGCAAATTTCTGAAGCAGCTTGGCGTGACGGCGCATCAGGAGCTCGAGGCGGCGCTGAAGGCGGCGGTTGCCGATGGCAGCCTTGCCGCCGGCGCCGAAATTGCGGTGAATGCCGAGGTGACAATTGCTGCCCTTGGCTTCACGCATCGCGTCGAGGCAACCCTCCTGACTCCGGATGACAATGGCTGAGATCACCGAAGATGACGTGATCGCCGCGCTGCGGGATGTGATCGACCCGTCGCAGGGCCGGTCCGTGGTCGATCTCGGCATGGTCAGCGCGGTCCATGTCAAACAGACCAATATCAGTTTCGCGCTCGAGGTGCCGGCGCATCGCGGCCCGGCCATGGAACCGGTGCGCCAGGCTGCTGAAAAGGCGGCGCGGGCCATCCCCGGCGTGACAAGCGCCACGGTCGTCGTGACCGCGCATTCCGGCACCGCCTCGGCGGCTGATGCGGCGCCAGATGAAACCGTCGAGAAAGTTCATGAAATCAAGGTCAGGCGCTTTGTCGCCGTGGCGTCGGGCAAGGGCGGTGTTGGAAAATCGACGACAGCCGTGAATCTGGCGATCGCCCTGCGGCTCGAGGGGTTGCGGGTCGGGCTTCTGGATGCCGATGTCTATGGGCCGTCACTGCCCCGTATGCTTGGCGTCAGCGGCCGTCCCGCCGCGGCCGGTGGCGATATGGTGCGCCCGCTGGAAAATTATGGCGTGCATCTGATGTCGATGGGGCTTCTTGTCCCCGATGATACGGCGATGATCTGGCGCGGGCCGATGGTGCAGTCGGCGTTGACGCAGATGCTGGACTCGGTCGCCTGGGGTACGCTCGATGTGATTGTGATCGACCTGCCGCCGGGAACAGGCGATATCCAGATTTCGCTGGCGCAGCAGGTCAGTCTTGCCGGCGCGGTCGTCGTGTCGACACCGCAGGACATCGCGCTTCTTGATGTCGTCAAGGCGATCACCATGTTTGACAAGGCAGAGGTGCCGGTGCTTGGCATGATCCAGAACATGGCCTACTGGTCCTGTCCGGATTGCGGGCGAACCGATCATATCTTCGGTAATGACGGCGTGACAGGCGAGGCGTCGCGCCGTGGCATCGAGATGCTTGGCGAGATCCCGCTGTCGCTTGAGGTGCGGACCGGCGGTGATTCCGGCACACCGGTGGTGGTCGCCAATCCGCGCTCGGTGCAGGCGAAAACCTACCGCCAGATTGCGCGTCGCCTGATGGAGGTCGCCGATCTGCGACGTGAGGAGGAAGAGGCATGAGCCTTTATTACGAGGAATTTCCGGCCGAGGATGGTGATGCGCCGCAGCTGCCACCATTGCTGACCGCCATGGCGGTGCCGGAAGGTCAGGATGTGGCGGCAAAGGCGCTTGCCGCCGTGGCCACCGCCGAGGTGGGCACGGTGCTGTATTCCGAAGCCGCTGATGTTGTCGATCTTGCGATCATTCTTGGCCCGGAAGTGCCGCTTCGCCGGGCCGGCCAGATGCTGTATGCGCTGATGATCGGCGCCGGTGATGCGATTGGCGCGCTGGCCCCGCCGGAGGTTGTCGTGAGTTATCAGCTTCCGGGCTACATATTGCTGAACCGTGGCCGTGCCGGCCGTATTTGGGTTGCCGCTGACCCGGCCGCCGGGCGCGAGGATGTGCCCGGCTGGATGGTCGCCGGGCTGACGCTGGATCTGTCTGTGCGAACCGGCACCGAGGACGTCTGGCGTGACGATGGCGGGCTCGAATATACCTCGCTTGCCGAGGAAGGTGGCGGGTTCATCTCGCGCACGAGGCTGGTGGAATCGGTGTGCCGCCACTTCATGGCCTGGGTCAATCGCTGGGAGGATGACGGGTTCCGGCCGCTTCATGATCTGTGGGTGCAGCGCCTGCAGGAAGGTGCCGAGATGGTGCTGGCCGATGGCAGCATGGCCGACTGGGTCGGTCTGGATGAAGACGGGGCGGCGCTGATCAGGATTGATGGTCGGCCGGTTGGTCTCATCCCGACCGAGTTCGAGAGTGTGTGCGGGCCGGCCGAACTTATATCGGTGAAGACATCAGGATGAGGCACATGTCGTGAAGGATATGTTTGAAAGGATATAGTGTGAGACTGGCGCGCACCATCAGGTTTGACCCCTCCGATCTCAATGTCTTCCCGGCTGCCGCCGAGGAAGGTGAATGGGCGCTTGTCGGCACCTTCTGTTTTGCCGATATCGCGCCAGACGCGCTGACCGGCAAGGTGAAACAGGCGTTCAGCAACGGCTTTCTGGGAACCGGCTCGTTCGGTTTCTCGACATTGGTGAGCATCGTCAATGCCAGCGCGGATGATGTCGCGCGGCTGACCGACGAGGTGGCAACGGCCTTTGTCGAACGCCTTGGCGCGCCCGATCTTGAGGTGGCGCGTGCCGCCGCCGCCGAGGAAATCGCCTTCATGGCCGAGCTGTGCGCGCAGCACAAGACCGGTACATTGCTGACAATCCAGCGCCAGCTTGGTGATGACGGCATTACCGAGAGTTTTCGCAGCCTGTCAAAGGCTGATTCCTGCGCGGAGCAGAAAATCTGGACGGTTGTCGAGGATGATGAACCCGCCAATGCCGGCTGAGGCCCGACACCGCAAACCGAGGGAATGGACATGACACAGGATTTCTGGCTGACCTCGGGTTGGCATCTTCTTGACCGCGACGCCGAGGGGCGGCTTGTTCCCAGCGCCGACTTCATGCTGGCCTATTACGCCCGAGACGAGATCGCGCCGCAGGAGGAATCCTGCGCTGCAGAGCGGGCTCTGCATGCGCGGCTCAGCGAGGATCCCTTCGCCGAGGTGACGGAGGCGGATTTCGAGCCGATCATCGATCGTGATGTGGTCCATAATTACCGCGCGGTGCTGTCCTTTCGCGCTTTTCTGGCACAATATCCGACCTTGGAGGCCGCCTATATGGCGGTTGTTCGCGGCGCCAAGATCGACTTCCCGCCGCTGTTTCTTGAACAGCTGACACAGATCATCCTTCGCAACATCCTTGATGGTGAGACCGACACGCTGAAGATCCGGGCGGCGGAATGCCTGTTTCGTCATCAGACCGTGACACTGGATGACGGCCGCATCATGGTGGCTGATCATGCGACGGTGCAGCTTCAGGCCGGTATGGCGCGGATGCTTCAGGAGGGGCCGGCCCCCGACGAGGTCAGCATCGATATTCTCGCCACCGAGACGGCTGATGAATACTGGGCGCGCTCGGACATGTTCAATACCTCGGTCGATATTGCCTTCACGCAGCCGGCACTCGACGGGCTGTGCCGCGTCATGGAAGCGTGGGTCGGCTATTTTCTGGGTGTGACAACGCGCATCCAGCCGATGCACGAGATCGAGGATGAAAGCTGGTCATGGCATGTCGGGCTGGACAGTGTCTCGAACGACCTGTTCAACGATCTCTATAACGGGGCGGATGTCGGCGATGACCGCCTGCGTGCGATCCTGTGCCTGTTCAAGCTCGAGGCGGATGCTGGCTTTATTCCCGAAATGGCCGGCCGGCCGGTCTATCTTGGCCTGGCGATGGATCAGGCAGGCAGCGTACGGATGAAGCCGCAGAATCTGCTTGCCAATCTGCCGCTGGCGACAAGCTGATCGCCGGCTGACTGCCAGCCGATCAACACGGTCAAGGCCTAGTTCATATAGTCGTCGGTTGTCCGAGGCTTGCGGCGCTCGCCGATATCCATCAGCCTGTCATCCTTGTCGAACATCGCCTCGACACGGCAATCCTCGCACATCTTCAGCATGTCGATCTGCCGCTCGCCACTGAACATGC
>JAAZUU010000175.1 GCA_018624035.1 Rhodobiaceae bacterium
GGCGGATCGCGATGCCGCTTGTCATTCCGGCACTGTCGGCTCTCGCGATCTTCCATTTTCTGGGCAACTGGACAGCCTTCATCTGGCCGCTCATCGTCACCAACGACCCCGATATCTATACGATTCCTGTCGGGATCGCCTCATTCAACGGTGAATTCCAGATGGACTGGGAAATTGTCATGACCGCGTCCTGCCTCGCCACCCTGCCAACGCTGCTGGTGTTCCTGCTGCTGCAGAAATTCATCATTCGCGGGATCATGCTCGCCGGTCTGAAGGGATGAGTTGAGATGTGTTCCGACTATGACACCTTCCCGGCCCCGATCTACGCGCAAAGCGTGCTTGCGCCGGATCTCGATATTTACCGGCAGCATTTCTCGGCACCGCTGCATGCCATAAATCTGTCGCATGGTGTGATGCTGGCCGAAAGGGGATTGCTTGAGGGCGGCGATGCATCCGCCATTCTGGAGACCCTGATCAGCATCGATCAGACACGCCCATGGGCAGACCGGCCGTTTGACGGCAGCTTCGAGGATCTCTTCTTTCTGATCGAGCAGGAGCTTGGCCGACAGGTGGGTGAGGACACGGCCGGCAGGCTGCATATGGGGCGCTCGCGAAATGACATGGAACACACCATGTTCCGGATGCAACTTCGTGACCGGCTTCTCGGTCTTCTTGAGCGTTATGCGGTGATGGCGGACCAGTTTCTGGCCCGCGCCGAGAGCGGCATTGACGAGACGGTGTTGCTCTATACCCATGGGCAGCCGGCTCAGGTATCGGTTCTAGGGCATTATCTTGGCGCGGCGATCGAATTCACCCTGCGGGACATGACCAGGCTTCAGGCGGCGCTGGAAGAGGTCAACCACTGCCCGATGGGGGCAGCGGCCATCACCACCTCCGGCTTTGATCTCGACCGGTATCGAGTCGCCGATTTGCTCGGCTTCCCGGGGATTGTCGAGAATTCCTACGGGGCCATCGCCAATGTTGACTATATCACGGCGAGCTATGCGGCGATCCGGCTTGGATGCATCCATCTTGGCCGTCTGGTGCAGGATCTGGTGACCTGGACCGGGTTCGAGGTGTCACAGATCGATGTGGCTGACGGGTTTGTCCAGATTTCCTCGATCATGCCGCAGAAGCGCAACCCGGTGCCGCTCGAGCATCTGCGCCTGAAATTGTCGCTTGCCGGTGGCGGTGCTGACCAGATCGTGCAGACCATGCACAACACGCCCTTTGCCGATATGAATGACTCGGAGCGCGAAACCCAGGCGACCGGGTTCGAGGTGTTTGAACGACTTGACCATGCCCTGCCTCTGTTGGGCGGTTTTGTCGAGGCGATGAAGACCAACCAGCCCTCCATCAACCGGCGGATCCAGAAATCCATGGCCACCATTACGGAGCTGGCAGACACCATCGTCAGGGTTGAAAAGATAGGCTTCAGGGAAGCGCATCATGTTGCCAGCAAGCTGGCCCGCGAGGCCCTGTCAAGCGACATGGCATTCGATGAACTGCCGTGGGACCTGTTCGCCCACACCTTTGAGGCGGTCACCGGGCGAGCGCCCGGGATGGACTCAGACCTGCTGACGCTGGCGACAAGCCCGCGGAATTTTGTTGCGGTTCGCGAACTGCCCGGGGGACCGGGGCCGGCGGCGTTGCGACAGTCTCTGGCCGGTTATGCCGAACGGCTGGCAGTGCTGAAAACAAATGTCGGCGAGATACGCAGGCGGATTTCACAGGCTGATGAACAGCGCGCCCGACGGGTGGCGGAATTGATCGCGGGGGAGGGTTGAAAGATGGCAGAGGTCAGGCTTGAGGGGGTGCACAAGCTGTTTGGCTCCGTGGTCGCGGTCGAGGATTTCAACCTGTCAATCGGCAGCAGCGAGTTTGTCGTGTTTGTCGGCCCGTCGGGGTGCGGCAAGTCGACAACGCTGCGTATGCTTGCCGGTCTTGAGGATGTCACCTCGGGATCGATCTCGATCGATGGCCGTGCCGTCAACAATATCCATCCAAAGGACCGCGATATCGCGATGGTCTTTCAGAACTATGCGCTCTATCCGCATTTGAACGTGTTTGACAACATTTCCTTTGGTCTTCGCGCCAAGCGTCTGCCAAAGGACGAAATCGCCAAACGAACAAATGAAGCCGCCGAGATATTGGGGCTTGGTGACCTGTTGAAAAGACGCCCCGGCGAATTGTCGGGAGGTCAGAAACAGCGCGTTGCGATGGGGCGCGCGATCGTCCGCAAACCCAAGGTATTCCTGTTTGACGAGCCGTTGTCGAATCTTGATGCCAAGCTACGCCACAAGATGCGTGCCGAGATGAAAATCCTGCATCAGCGGGTGCAGACAACCACCGTCTATGTGACCCATGACCAGGTGGAGGCGATGACGCTGGCGGACAGGATCGTCATCATGAATGAAGGCCATATCGAGCAGGTCGGCACGCCCGACGAGGTCTACAAAAATCCGGCAAGCCAGTTTGTCGCGAGTTTTATCGGTTCACCGGCGATGAATTTCGCGACCGGGCGTATCGAGGCCAGCGGCAAGACAATGAGCCTCAGGGCCAACAGCGGCACCAGCCTTGATCTTGCCGATTGCGATGTTGCGGAAGGGACCATGGTGCAGCTTGGCTTCCGGCCCGAACATATGGAACTGGCGGATGTGGCAAAACCCGCAAGGGGGCATGTTTCAATAGCCGGCTCGATCACGGTGGTGGAACCGATGGGGCATGAAACCGTCCTCACCTGCGATGCCGGTTTTGGCGAAATTGTCGGCAAGTATGAGGGCGAAAGGCGCTTTCAGCCCGGCGAGATGGTCAACTTCCACATTCGCGCGGATCGGTTGCATTATTTTGACCTGAAAACCGGCCTCAGGATCTGAAGGCAAGAAGGTTGCATGAGGTTCAGTTCAAACCCTGATTTCCAGTGGAGGGTCGTGAGCAAACCCCGCTCCCGCAACCAAGTGAACCCTATCAACACCGCTATCCTTTTGGATGGCGGTTTTTGTTGTCCAGTCACCACAAGCTCGCTGATCCCCCCAATGTCGCGAAAATTGCCGACGTAAACACAATGATGAGCATGCTTGTCGCGAGGGTGATGTTGAGCAAACGGGTAGCGCGCGGCGACAAGTCCAGGCGGTTGACCTTCACCCCGGCATAGAGCCAGAAAAAATGTCCCGGTATCCAGATGATATTGGCGATGATGATTTTTATTATTGCTTCATTCACCGGCGTATCGGCCATGATTGGGAAGCCGAAATAGAGTGCCGACATCGTCATATAGGCTTTTGGATTGACAAGCTGCAGCATGACCCCGGCGCGGAACCCGGGTGGTGCCTGTTTTGCGATGCCCAGCCTTGACCCGGCCAGCCCAATCCGGGCCGCGAGATAGACGAAATAGGTCAATGACAGCAGGAAAAGCGCGGAACGCAGCCCGGGAAATTCCAGCAGAAGTGTGCTCAACCCAGTGAATACAATCAGTGTTGTCACATTCGCGCCGACATACACGCCAGTGACATATCTTATCCCTGCATGATAGCCAAAGCTGGCGCCTATCCCGAAAATGGTGAGAAGAGCCGGCCCGGGAATTGCCATAAGGACCAAAACCCCAAGCGCATAGGACAGCATATCTTACCCCCGGGGCCGGCACCTGTCTTGCCCGCCCTGCTTAACGTTTTGCTTCGTGGCGCCAGTCATATATTGGCTTGAAACCAAGCATGCTTTTCATCTTCCGGTTTGAGAACAGACACTCTGTCGGATCAATGCCGCGCTTGAGAGGTACGCCCCGATAGAATTTTGAAATGATGTCCGCATTGTCCAGATCAACTGAATTCTGGTCATTCGATACGTTGAAAACTTCGTAGCCAAGACCGTCATGCTGCAGGCACAGATCGACCGCCTGGCCGAGATCACGCGCATCGATATAATTGAAC
>JAAZUU010000176.1 GCA_018624035.1 Rhodobiaceae bacterium
CGGCAAAGCACATATGGAGGAAGTTTTCGGCGTAGGACAGGTTGTTGCGCGGGTAATTGAAAGGTTGCCCAAGCGAATATTTGAATGCCATGGCAGCCAGTGTCGGGATCTTCGCGATCAGGCGCCGAGAGGCGATCGTTCGCTGCATGGGGTCATGAATATCGGTTGAGTCATGGTAGAAAGCTGACAGCGCGCCGACCACACCACACATGATCGCCATCGGGTGCGCGTCGCGCCGGAAGCCCCGATAGAAAGTCGAGAGCTGTTCATGGACCATCGTATGACGGGTGATCGCATCGTTGAACTCGGCCTTTTCTGCCGCGCCCGGAAGTTCGCCTTCCAGAAGCAGATAGGCCACCTCGAGAAAATCCGACCGGTTGGCAAGTTCCTCGATCGGATAGCCGCGATGCAGCAACACGCCCTCATCACCATCGATATAGGTCAGGCCTGACAGGCAGGACCCTGTCGCGCCATAACCCGGATCAAATGTGAACATCCCGGTTTCGCCATAAAGGCTTCGGATGTCGAGAACATCCGGGCCGATGGTGCCACCAAGGACAGGAAACGTGACACTGTTACCATTGTCATTATCTGTCAGGGTAACGGTCTTTTGGGTATCGGTATCTGTGGCCATGCCTGTCCTCGCTTCGACGTGACGGTGTTCGGTGAAAACGCCAGCGATACGTGGCCCGATGGCGCGCTGCATGGGGGAGCCTTTGATTAGCCCGAACCGCTAGCTTTTGCAAGTTTCTCCGATGCGTTTTTCGGTTTCCCGCGCCCCGAGTACGGCCATTACGTCGGTGATTGAGGGTGACTGGCGGGTTCCTGTCAACGCGGCCCGCAACGGCAATCCGACATCTTTCATTCTGAGCCCGTTTGCGGCAAGCCATTCCTTAAGAAATGTCGTGAGTGATTCGGCGCTCCAAGGCGCTGCAGGCAGGTCACCGACAAGCTTCACAAGACGTGTTCTGGCCTCGTCATCGAGAAGACCCGTCGCATCCTCTTCCAGTTTTGGCGCACCATCCCGCAGCAGATAGCTGATGCGCCCGGCGATATCCAGATGTGTTTTGGCGCGCTCGGCAAGAAGCGGCATCAGCGCGACGACCCGTTCCCGCGCTTGCGGGCTCGTGGCTTCGATATGCGGCGCGATCAGGTCCCACAGGCTGTCGGCGTCAAGGCGGCGCAGATAGTGGCTGTTGATGTCGGACAGTTTGTCGGAATCGAACCGCGCCGGTGATTTGCCGACCTGCGCCAGATCGAACCAGGCAATGGCATCCTCGCGGGAAATGATCTCGTCATCACCGTGGCTCCAGCCAAGGCGAAGCAGGTAGTTCGCCATCGCGTCGGGCAGGAAACCCATCTCGCGATAGGCATCGACACCAAGCGCGCCATGCCGTTTTGACAATTTCGCGCCATCCGCGCCATGGATCAGCGGAATATGGGCAAAGACCGGCACATCCCAGCCCATGCCGCGATAGACCATGGTCTGGCGAAAGGCGTTGTTCAGATGGTCGTCACCGCGAATGACATGCGTGATTCCCATGTCATGATCGTCAACGACGACGGCAAGCATATAGGTCGGCGTCCCGTCGGCGCGAAGGATCACCATATCGTCAAGCGTCCGGTTCTGTACCGTCACCCGGCCCTGGACAGCGTCATCGATGGTGGTCTCGCCACTGTCCGGCATGCGCATGCGAACCACAAAGGGGCCGTCCGGCGCATCCCGGCGATCGCGCCAGGGAGACCGGACAGGCACCCCGGCGGCGCGTGCCTCGTCACGCAGCGCAGCCAGCTCATCCTCTGTCAGATAGCAGTGATAGGCCGCACCGCGTCTGACAAGCTCTGCCGCGATTTCGGCATGGCGGGTGGCGCGGGCCGACTGGCTGATGGCGGGCTCATCACCCTCGAGCCCAAGCCATGACAACCCGTCATGAATGGCGTCAATGGCTTCCGCCGTTGATCTCTGGCGGTCGGTATCCTCGATCCGCAGCAGATATCTGCCACCATGCCGGCGGGCGAAAAGCCAGTTGAAAAGGGCCGTGCGGGCCCCGCCAATATGCAGGAACCCGGTCGGTGAGGGGGCGAAACGCGTGACAACGTTCATGGTCTGTTAAGGCCTCGCTGATAGGCTCTGGCGGGGCGTGGCAGGGCTCCGCCTGTCGCCGTCCTGAAAACTGGCGGCATCCTAAGCAATGGCTGCCTGAAAGGCGAGGAGAAATCGTCATGCGCCTGATACCGGAGCGGCGCATCCTTCTATATGTTGGCGCCATGATGGGCGGGGTCGCGCTTGCCATCATCCGGCGCGATCTGCTGGCATCATCTGTCATTGCTGGCATCGTGACGATTTCCTGCCTGATCGCGGTGATTGCAGGGCTTCGCCCGACAAGCGAACGGCTGGCCCGATGGCAGCCGGTGACGGTGTGTATGGCCTGGTTTCTGGCAGGCATTCTGTCATCGGTGATTCATGTCCTGCAATTGCCTTCCGGGCTTGCCGACCGGGCAGCGCGGGTCGAGGTGACCGGCATGATTCAACATGTCGACGGCCGCTTTGACGGGCGGTTGCGGATGTGGCTTCGTGTCAGCGAGACCAACCGCGGACCTCAGGACATCGCGACACTGATTGACGGCCATATCGTCAGGCTGTCGGTTTGTCCTGATGACATGGTGCCGCGGGCAGGGGAGACGGCGCGGGTGGTGGCGCGCATCTATCCGCCGCCCGCACGGGTGCTTCATGGCGCGCCGGACTATTCGCTTCGGGCCCGTGCCAGCGATGTGGTGGCCAGCGGCTATGTCACGGTCTGGCGCGCCGCCGGTCGGGACGGGAAGAAGGATGGCGACTGGGCGACACGCCTTTCCGCCTTTCGGCAGGCGCGTGCCGACCGGATTGCGAGCAGCATGACAGCGCCGGCAGGCGGCATCGCCGCGGCATTGCTGATCGGTGACCGCCGCTATGTGAGCGAGGCCACTTATGATCGGTTTCGCGGTTCGGGTCTGGCGCTTTTGCTGGCCATTTCGGGTCTCCATATGGGGTTGCTCTGTTTTGGCCTGATTGCCTGTCTACGCGGGCTTGCCGCGTTTGTGCCATCATTTGCCTGCCGCGTGCCGGTTCACAAATTTGCCGCTGTCGCCGGCGTATCGGCGGGGCTCGGCTATGTGATTCTGTCCGGACTTTCGATCAGCGCCATCCGTGCCTTTCTGATGGCGATGCTGATCCTTGCGGCATGGCTGATCGACCGGCTGGGCCTGACGGTGCGCAATGTCGGTCTGGCGGCGGGGGCCATTCTTCTGGTCTCGCCCCTGGCGCTGTTCTCGGCAGGATTTCAACTCTCCTTCGCGGCCACGGCCGCATTGGTGATCTGGTTCGAAAGCTGGCGTGGCCAGACTTCCCGCGGCGGCACCATCAGCCGGGCCGGGCGGTGGCTGACCGATCTGGTCACCGCCTCATTGATTGCCAGCGCCGCGACCCTGCCCCTGACAGCCTATCATTTCGGCGCCATCGCGCCCTGGGGTGTGGCGGCCAATCTGCTTGGCATCCCGCTGACTGGCCTGTGGATCATGCCGGCCGGGCTTGCCGTGCTGATCACCGCGGCACCGCCGGTACCGGTGCTTGTCCACAAGGCCGCCTTGCTGGTCATGCAAACGGGAATCGATGCTCTGATTGTGGTTGCCGGCTGGTTTGAAAGTCTGCCAGCCTCACCATGGCCGGTGAACCCGCCTTCACCTTCATTGCTGATTGTCGGCTATGCCGGTCTTGGCCTGTTGCTGTGCGTTGCCGGCAGGAAGCGGTTGAAACTGGCAGGCAGCGCCTGCCTTGCCTGTGGTCTCGCCATCTGGCTTGTCATGCGTCCACCGGTTGACGGTATCCTGTTCGCGCGCAGTCAGGCGGTGCATCTCGTGCTGCCGGCGGAGAGGGGAACAGC
>JAAZUU010000091.1 GCA_018624035.1 Rhodobiaceae bacterium
CATGCTCAAGGGGGGTCGCGCGCTGATGGGCGGGACCGTCTATCTGCCAATGCTCGACGGCGATGTCATCGAGGCGGAAGTCGTCGAACCCCTGTTCTTTGATCCGAAGGGAGAGCGCATCAATGGCTAGCGTTTCAAACGAAGGTCAACGCCCACCGGGTCGTACCGCCCTCGCCGGCATGACAGTGATGGCGCATGACAACCCCGAGGGTGGCAAGCCCGGACTCGTCATCACCGAACTGGCGCATCTCGGCAAGATCAATCTTCGTGGCGGCAGCGACATGCTGCCGGTCATCAGCAATCACACCGGATGCGCCAAGCTGCCGGACAACAACCGCGTTGTCAGCGTCGGCGACAGGCATATTGTCTGGCTTGGGCCGGATGAATACCTGCTTCTCTGCGCCGCCGGCAGCGAAACGCACCTTCACAGCCAGCTGACGCTGGACATGGCCGGCATTCATGCCGCGGTGACGAATGTGACCGACAGCCTGTGCGCCCTGTCATTGCGGGGAAAGGCGGCTCGCCGGGTGCTTGCCAAGGGATGCAGCCTCGATCTGCATGCTTCGCAATTCGGGGCCGGCGATTGCGCGCAGACGATGCTGGCGCATGCGGCGGTGACATTGATTGCTCATGATGCGTCGGGGTTCACGCTGGTCTGTCGGACCAGTTTCGCGCCCTATGTCACGGAATGGCTGATGGATGCCGCGCTGGAGTTCGGCGCCAGCTTCCGCGGGTGACGGCCCGGCCCATGCGATCCTGACCGCAGGATCAGAATTCGGAATCGGGAAGCTCTTCGACCCGCCTGGCGATGAAGGCACGCAACGCCTCGTCAGTAGCCTTGTCGATCTGCGGGGCCTGATAGGCATCCAGCATCTGGCGCGCACGTTCCCGTGCCCGGCTGTGACTTTCCACCGACCCTTCCGACGACCATTGCTCATAAGTCGTGTTGTCGCCCATTTCGGAACGCCAGAAAGCCGTCTCGAAATTCGCCTGTGTGTGCGCCGAACCAAGGAAATGCTTTCCGGGGCCCGTTTCACGAAGCGCGTCCAGCGCCTGGCCGTTCTCGCTGACATCGATGCCGTCAACCACACTCTGCATCATCGTCAGTTGGTCGGCATCAAGGACCAGCTTGGCGTAATCGGCGACAAGCCCGCCTTCCATCCAGCCACCGGCATGAAGCACGAAATTCACCCCGCCCATGACGGTCGGCATGATGGTGTTTGTCGATTCATAGGCGGCCTGCGCATCGGCCGTCTTCGCCGCTGTCAGCGACCCGCCGCTACGGAAGGGCACGCCGAGGCGACGCGCCAGCTTGGCGCATCCAAGAAGCACCTTTGCCGGTTCAGGCGTGCCGAATGTCGGCGCACCGGTCTGCATCGACATCGAACTGGCGAAACTGCCAAAGACCACCGGCGCGCCCTTGCGCACAAGCTGCGTGAAGGCAATGCCGCTCATCGCCTCGGCAAGCGTCTGTGCCAGCGTGCCGGCGACCGACACCGGTGACATGGCACCGGCCAGGATAAAGGGCGAGGTGATGACCGCCTGGTTGTTACGGGCATAGACCTTCAGCGCGCCAAGCATCGTCGCATCCCAGGTCATCGGCGAGTTGGCGTTGATCAGATTGATGATGATGGTGTTGTCCTCGACAAACTCGTCACCGAACAGGATTTTCGACATGTCGATCGTATCCTGCGCGCGCTCGGGCGCGGTGACCGAACCCATATAGGGTTTGTCGGACAGGCGCTGATGCGCGTAGACCATTTCCAGATGCCGCTTTGTCACCGGCAAATCAACCGGCTCACAGACCGTGCCGCCGGAATGGTGAAAACCGGGAAGCATGTAGACAAGCTTCACGAAATTCCGGAAATCCTCGATTGTCGCATAACGTCGCTCATCGGTCAGGTCACGCACAAAGGGCGGGCCATAGACCGGGGCGAACACCATGTTGTTGCCGCCAATCTCGACCGAGCGTTCCGGATTGCGGGCATGCTGGGTGAAGCTTGCCGGGGCTGTCCCACACAGCTCACGCGCCAGTCCGCGCGGAAAATGCACACGCTCGCCCTGCACATCACAGCCCGCATCCCTCAACATGCCGCGCGCCTCCTCATCCTCCAGGAAATCAATCCCGATTTCTTCAAGGATGGTCTCGGCATTGGCCTCGATGATCTCGGCCGCCTCGTCGCTCAGGATATCGACCGGTGGCAGATTGCGAGTGATATACGGCTTTGCCGGTGCCGCGCCGCCACCGGCGCGCATCTGCCTTCTGGCGTCGCGACCACCGCCACGACGGCGACCACGCTGAACTGTTTCTACATCGGACATGTTATCGGACCTGTCTTTACTGTCTGTCGTGAAGCTGTGCGCGGATCAGGCGCGAAGCTTCTCGTTTGTCGGGTCATAGGGGGACTCTTCGATGACGGTTGCGGCAAGCCGCCGGTCGAGAATGTCGATCATCAGCTCTGTTCCCAATGTCGCAAGGTCCGGCCGCACCATCGCCATGGCAAGCGATTTGTCGATCCGAAAGCCGTAGCCTCCACTTGTCGCGCGCCCCACAACCCCGCCATCGGGCAGCATGATCGGGTTGCCGCCGATGGCATCGGCATCCTTGGTGTCATGAACCTCGATGGTCACCATGGCGTTGGCAAAGCCGCGCTGCTGCCACTCGCTCAGTTTCTGCCGGCCGATGAAATCGCCCTTGTTGAGATGTACGAACCTGTCGAGGCCGCTTTCCAGTGCCGCATATTCAATCGACAGTTCGGTGCCAACCATACGGTAGGATTTCTCCAGCCGCATGGCGTCCATGGCGCGAATGCCGAACGGCTTCAGCTGAAACTCGGCGCCAGCCTCCATCAGCGCATCGAAGATATGGTTCTGATACTCGATCGGGTGGTGCAACTCCCATCCGAGCTCGCCGACATAGTTCATCCGGAAGGCCATTGCCGGCGCCATGTTGACGTCGATCAGGCGGCTCGACAGCCACGGGAAAGCCGCATTGGAAAGATCAGTGCGGGTTACCTTCTGAAGGATATCCCGGGCGCGCGGACCGGCCAGCACCAGAACCCCGATCGAATTGGTCAGATTGTCGAACCGCACCGATCCGTCATCAGGCATGTGCTTCCTGATCCAGTCATGGTCAAGCCGCTGGCCGGCACCGGCGGACACGATATAGAAGCTGTCGGCGGATTCACGCTGGATCGTATATTCCGAATGCACGCCGCCACGTTCGGTCAGGGCGTGTGACAACGACACCCGACCAATGCCACGCGGCAGCCTGTTGGCCGTCAGATTGTCGAGAAACGCCTCGGCGCCGGGGCCGGAAATGCGGCATTTGGCGAAAGCGGACATGTCGAGAAGGCCGGCATGCGCCGCGGTGTGACGCACCTCGTTGCCGACATGCTCGAACCAGTTGGAGCGCCGGAACGACCAGTGGTCCTGCTGCGGCACGCCTTCTGGCGCGAACCAGTTGGCGCGCTCCCAGCCGAATTTCTGACCGAACACCGCGCCAAGCGATTTCAACCTGTCATAACAGGGCGCGGTGCGAAGCGGGCGCGCCGCGCCGCGTTCCTCGTCCGGATAGTGAATGACAAAGACGTTCTCATACGCCTCCTCATTCTTCGCCTTCAGGTAGGATTCGGTGGTGTAGCTGCCATACCGCCGCGGGTCGACGCCAAGCATGTCGATTGTCGGCTCACCCTCGACGATCCATTCGGCAAGCTGCCAGCCGGCACCGCCGGCCGCCGTGATGCCGAAACTGTGGCCCTCGCTGAGCCAGAAATTCGGCAGATCCCAGGCAGGACCGATGATCGGGTTGCCGTCGGGCGTGTAGGCGATGGCGCCGTTATAGACTCTTTTCACCCCGACCTCGCCGAAGGCCGGCACGCGGTGCATCGCGGATTCGATATGCGGCTCCAGACGCTCCAGATCCTCCTGGAACAGCTCATATTCGGACTCGGCGCTCGGCCCGTCGACATAGCAGGCCGGCGCGCCGGCCTCATACGGGCCGAGGATCAGGCCGCCGGCCTCCTCGCGCATGTACCAGCGCCCGTCGGAGTCGCGAAGGACACCCATCTCCGGCAGCCCCTCGGCCTGCCGCGCCCTGATGGCCTCATGCGGCTCGGTGACGATATATTGATGCTCCACCGGGATGACCGGAACGTTCAGCCCGACCATGCGCCCGGTCTGGCGGGCGAAATTGCCGGTCGCGCTGATCACATGCTCGCAGGTGATCTCGCCCTTGTCCGTCGTCACCTTCCATTCGCCGGCCTCGGTCCGCGAAATTCCGGTCACCGTGGTGTTGCGATAGATTTCGGCGCCGCGGTCGCGGGCGCCGCGGGCCAGTGCCTGGGTCAGGTCGGCCGGCTGGATATAGCCGTCGCCGGGATGCCGGATCGCGCCGACCAGACCGTCGGTGTTGCAGAGCGGCCAGATGTCATGCACATCGTCCGGGGTCAGGAAATCAACGTCAACGCCAATGGTGCTGGCGACACCGGCATATTGCCGATATTCATCCATCCGGTCCTCATTCTGCGCGAGGCGGATATTGCTGACATTGCGGAAGCCGACATTCATGCCGGTTTCCTCCTGAAGCTCCTGATAGAACTTCACCGAATATTTGTGGATCTGGCCAACCGAGTAGGACATGTTGAACAGCGGTAGCAGGCCGGCGGCATGCCAGGTCGATCCCGACGTCAGCTCCTTGCGCTCGATCAGGACAACGTCCGACCAGCCCTTCTTGGCAAGATGGTACAGCGCACTGACACCAACGACACCGCCCCCGATCACAACAACGCGTGCATGCGTCTTCATCCCGACACCTCCGCAAGTCTTTCCCGCAAAAAAGCCTTTTCCTGCAAATTTGTGGCGGCAGATCACCGGGTGACCGCCTTGCGACCGGCCCGGCGCCACCCGAATTTCCATGCGCGAATGGTAGGCAAAATGCCGTTGCAAAAGCGTCTGCCATGCGACCAGTTTTGCCCAGTTTAGACGTGCGGCGGGGATGAATTATGTCAGGGATTCAACCGCTGAATGTCCCAGCCGCCGGTCCCGCCGTTGGTGAAACGGAACCGGTCATGAAGCCGATGTTCGCCATCGGCCCAGAATTCGATCTCCTGCGGCGCGATCAGGAATCCGCCCCAGTGCGGCGGGCGCGGCACGTCACCGGGAAAGCGCGCCTCGGTTTCGGCCACCGCGGTGGCAAGATCGTCACGCGAATCCAGCGGTTGTGACTGCGCCGAGGCCCAGGCACCGATGCGGCTGCCACGGCCACGGCTGGCGAAATAGGCGTCCGAGCGCGCGCCATCGACCCGGCTGACCGGCCCGGTGACCCGCACCTGACGGCGCAGGCTTTTCCAGTGGATGCAGAAGGCGGCCTTGCCGGTGCCCAGCAATTCACCCGATTTGCGACTTTCATAGTTGGTGTAGAAGACGAATCCGTCCTCGCCCCATTCCTTGAGCAGAACCATCCGCACCGACGGCATGCCGGACGAATCAACGCTGGCCAGCGCCATGGCGTCGGGATCGTTGATTTCCGAGGCCGCAGCCTCGTCATACCAGGTCTGGAACAGGGTGAACGGATCGGTTCCCGCTTCGATATGCATGATCTTGCCCTCGGATGGAGTCTGCGGATGGAGTTTGCGTGTCCGGCGTTTCCCGCCAACACATCGCAGATGGGCATTGCGCGGCGCTTTGGCAATGGTGCGGCCCGCTTCATCACCGTCGTCCGGCCGGTCTGCCACAATTTGGTACGATTCTGGATTTATTGTCCTGATGATCGCAATTTCAGGAGTAGCGGCTCACCATGGCACGTCCTTCACTTCCAACCGTACTTGGCGCGATGATCGCGACGATGGCGGTAGCCGGCACGCTGGCGCTCACACCGCTTGCCGCCCTGGCGGAAACCCGAATCGAAACCGTGATCGGAACCGTCACGCGATCCGATCCGGTCATGACAAGCTATATCCGCAAGACACCGTCGGACCAGCGGGTCTGCGAGACGCAGGATGTTCCCGTCTATGCCGCGGCCGGCGCGGCGAACAATGACTCGGATCTGGGGGCGATGATCCTTGGCGGGGTGATCGGCTCGGCCATCGGCAACAAAACCTCGGACAATGAGGGGGCCGGTGCCGCCGGTGCGGTTGTCGGTGCCATCCTCGGGCGTGAACATGCGAAGAAGAACAAATCCGGAGGCCAGAAAATTGTCGGCTACCGGCAGCAGGAAGTCTGCAATGTCCGCAAGGTGATGCTCGAGGAAACGGTCGAGGAAATCACCGGCTATCGCCACCGGATCGAGGTGGACAACCGGATCATCACCATCGAGACAAACACCCCGCTGGCGGATGGTGAGCGGGTCGAGATCACGCGCCGGACCACATACAGCCTGCGCTGAACCTCGCCGGGAATTCTGCAAAGCTTTACCGCGGCGCCCTTGTCGGCGCGGCGGCGTCTTGTTCTGACGAATCAGCCGTGCCATATTGGCGCTGGATCCGTCTAGCGTATTTCGGAAGGGGTGAATCACATGTCTGAGCAGACTTCCTCTGGCGTCATGGCCGGCAAGCGCGGCCTCATCATGGGTGTCGCGAATGACCGTTCGATCGGCTGGGGTATTGCTGCGAAACTCGCCGAGCACGGGGCCGAGCTCGCCTTCACCTTTCAGGGCGAGGCGCTTCAGAAGCGTGTCGTTCCCCTCGCCGCCTCGGTTGGCAGTGATCTTGTTCTGCCATGCGATGTCACGGATGAGGCCAGCGTCGACGCCGTGTTCGACCGGCTGAAGGCAGAATGGGGCACGCTGGACTTTGTTCTGCATGCCATTGCCTATTCCGACAAGGAGGAGCTGAAGGGCGGCTATGTTGACACGACGCGCGACAATTTCCGCCGCACGATGGATATCTCGGTCTATTCCTTTACCGAGATCACCCGCAAGGCCACCGCGATGATGAATGATGGCGGTTCCCTGCTGACGCTGACCTATTACGGTGCCGAGCGCGTGATGCCGCATTACAACGTTATGGGTGTCGCCAAGGCGGCGCTGGAGGCCTCGGTGCGCTATCTTGCGGTCGATCTCGGCGGGCGCAACATCCGGGTCAACGGACTTTCGGCCGGCCCCATGAAGACACTGGCCGCCTCGGGCATCGGTGATTTCCGCTATATTCTCAAATGGAACGAATACAACTCGCCGCTGAAACGCAATGTGACACTTGATGATGTCGGCGGGGCGGGTCTGTATCTGTTGTCCGACCTGTCATCAGGCGTAACCGGCGAAACGCACCACGTCGATTGCGGTTATCACGTTGTCGGAATGAAAGCGGTCGACGCGCCCGATATATCGGTCGTCTGACATGGGCGACAACAGCTTCGGAACCCTTTTTTCCTTCACCAGCTTTGGTGAAAGCCATGGCCCCGGCATCGGCTGCATTGTCGATGGCGTCCCGCCGCGTGTGCCAATGTCCGAAGCGATCCTGCAACCCTATCTTGACCGCCGCAAGCCGGGGCAGAGCCGCTTTGTCACGCAGCGCCGCGAGGAAGATCAGGTCGAGATCCTGTCCGGTGTGTTCGAGGGGATGACGACCGGCACCCCTGTCGCCATGCTGATCCGCAACAAGGACCAGCGGTCGAAGGATTACAGCGAGATCGCCCGCCAGTTCCGGCCGGGCCATGCCGACTTCACCTATCAACAGAAATACGGCATTCGCGATTACCGCGGTGGCGGACGGTCCTCGGCGCGCGAGACGGCGGTGCGCGTGGCCGCGGGCGCCGTTGCCGACCGGGTGCTGAAGGCCGCCCTTGGCGAAAACTATCAAATCCGCGGTGGTGTCGTGCAGATCGGACCGCACGGAATCGACCGCGACCGACTTGACTGGAACGAGACCGGGAACAACCCGTTCTTCTGCCCAGACCCGGTGGCGGCCGGTGAATGGGAAACCTATCTCGACGGAGTCCGCAAGGCCGGAAGTTCCGCCGGTGCGGTTCTCGAAATCGTCGCCGACGGCGTTCCGGCCGGCCTTGGCCAGCCCATCTATGGCAAGCTGGACAGTGACCTTGCCGCCGCGATGATGACGATCAATGCGGTCAAGGGAGTCGAGATTGGTGGCGGTTTCGCATTGTCCGCGCTTGACGGGCGCGAGGCTGGCGACGAGATGCGCGCCGGTGACAACGGCCCCGAATTCACCAGCAACAACAATGGCGGCGTTCTTGGCGGCATTTCCACCGGCCAGCAGCTTGTCGTGCGGGTGGCGATCAAGCCGACAAGCTCGATCCTGACGCCGCGCCGTTCGGTGGACATGGATGGCGCGGATGTCGAGGTGGTCACCAAGGGACGCCATGACCCCTGTGTCGGCATTCGCGGTGTGCCGGTGGCCGAGGCGATGATGGCGGTGACGGTCCTCGACGCGCTGATGCGCCACCGGGCGCAATGCAGCCTGTTTGACGGCTAGTTTTTACGGCCTGCCAGCAGAAATTCCCGGTTTCCGTCCTGACCGTCGATCGGCGATGGTGCCATGCCGATCAGCTGCCAGCCCATATCGGCGGCAAGCCAGCTTTCAACCATTGCCAGAGCATCGCCAATGGCCTGCGCATCACGCACCACACCACCCTTGCCGATCGCCGCGCGACCGACCTCGAATTGCGGCTTGACCAGCGCCAGCAGACCGGCACCGGGCGCGGCAACATTCATCACCGCCGGCAGAACCTTGGTCAGCGAGATGAAGGATGCATCACAGACGATCAGTTCCGGCGGCGTGGCGAAATCAGCCGCGACGAGGTCGCGGGCATTGACACCCTCACGCGAGTCGACTCGCGGGTCCCCGGCAAGCCCGGGATGAATCTGGCCATGCCCGACATCGACCGCCACCACATGGGCAGCACCGTGTGCCAGCAACACCTCGGTAAAGCCACCGGTGCTGGCACCGATATCGACACAGTGAAGACCTGACGGATTAATGGCGGGAAATGCCTCAAGGCCGCCAAGAAGCTTTAGCGCGGCACGGCTGACCCATGGCATGTCGGGGGCGCTGACAGTGATGTCGGCGCTCACGGCAAGGCGGCGCGCCGGCCGCGTCATCACCGCCCCGTCGACGCTGACAAGCCCGCCGATGATCATGTTCCGCGCACGTTCTCGTGATGCCGCCAACCCGCGACGCACCAGCAACAGGTCGGCGCGAACAGGCGTATCATCGGCCATGGGTTCAGGACGTGGACTTGCCGCGTGTTTCATGCCCGGAGTCGCCGGCATCCCCGGCAAGCCCCGGCACAGCAAGCCCCGGCATGGCAAGAAGCGTTTCCACAATGCCGCGGGCATCAAGGCCGGCAAGGGCGATCTGCCCTGCCTGGCTGTCATGGTCGATCATCCGGTCGGGAAGCGACATGCAGCGCACCACAAGACCGCTGTCAAGATGGCCGGCATTGGCAAGATACTGCATGACATGCGCCGAGAAGCCGCCTGGACTGTTTTCCTCGACAATCAGCAGACGGTCATGCGATGTCGCCAACCGGTCAATCAGATCGGTGTCCAGCGGCTTGGCAAAGCGGGCGTCGGCGATCGTGAAATCACCATGCGCCGCCGCCAGCTCATCCGCCGCCGTCACGCAGTCGGCAAGACGTGTGCCAAGTGACAGCAGGGCCGTGCCGTGACCCTCGAGAATGATCCGGCCGCGCCCGATGGGCAGCACCTCGCCGGCATCCGGCAGATCGATTCCAACACCCTCGCCGCGCGGATAGCGGACGGCACTCGGCCCGTCATCATGAGCAGCGGCTGTGGCGACCATATGCAGGAGTTCGGCTTCGTCGGACGGGCACATGATGACCATGTTGGGAAGACAGGACAGATAGGCGACATCATAGACACCGGCATGCGTGGCACCGTCATTGCCAACCACCCCGGCCCGGTCGATGGCGAAACGAACCGGCAGCTTCTGGATCGCCACATCATGCACAATCTGATCATAGCCGCGCTGCAGGAATGTGGAATAGAGCGCGCAGAAGGGCCGCATCCCCTCGGTCGCAAGGCCGGCGGCAAAGGTCACCGCATGCTGCTCGGCGATCCCGACATCGAACACCCGGTTGGGAAACCGCGCCCTGACCTTGTCGAGCCCGGTGCCGGACGGCATCGCTGCCGTGATCGCGACAATCCGGTCATCCGCCTCCGCCGCGGCCATCAGCCCCTGCGCAAACACCGACGTGTAGCTTGGCGCGTTGCCGACCGATTTCTGCTGCGTGCCGGTAATGACGTCGAATTTCGGAACAGCGTGATATTTTTCGGCGGACGGGCCGGCAAAGGGATGGCCCTTGCCCTTTTCGGTCACCACATGAACCAGCACCGGTCCGCGCGCGTGCCCGTCGCGAATGTTTTTCAGCACCGGCAGAAGATGCGACATGTCATGGCCGTCAATCGGCCCGATATGAAGAAAGCCAAGCTGGCTGAACACTGAATTGCCACTGATCAGATCACGTGCCGCCTCACGGGCACGCCGCGCCGTGCGTTCAATCTCGGCCGGAAAGCGGCTTGCCACCTCGCGCATCAGATCACGGATCGAGTGGAACGGCTCCGATGTGATCAGACGCGACAGATAGCTGCTCATCGCGCCAACAGGCTGCGCGATCGACATGTCATTGTCATTCAGAATGACGATCAGACGCGAATCCGACGCTCCGGCATTGTTCATCCCCTCGAACGCCATGCCGGCGCTCATCGAGCCGTCACCAATCACCGAGATAACGTTACGCCTATGCCCCTGAAGGTCGCTTCCCACAGCCATGCCGAGCCCGGCGGAAATCGAGGTCGATGAATGGCCGGCACCAAAAGGGTCGAACGCGGACTCGCTCCGCTTTGTGAAGCCCGACAACCCGCCCTTCTGGCGCAGGGTCTCTATACGGTCGCGGCGACCGGTCAGGATCTTGTGCGGATAGGCCTGGTGGCCGACATCCCAGATCAGCCTGTCATCCGGGGTCTGGAAAACGTAATGCAGGGCAACCGTCAGCTCCACAACGCCAAGCCCGGCACCGAGATGGCCACCGGTCTTCGAAACGGCATCAATGGTCGCCGTCCGCAATTCGGCGGCAAGACGCTGCAGTTCGCCCTCGGGGAGACGCCGAAGCTCTTCAACGGTGGCGACGCTGTCAAGCAGGGGGGTTGCTGTCATTCGCCCTCCGGTCCGCCATCGCGAACCAGCCTTTCTAATTCATCACTTCTCGACATAAGGTCTATCATGACCGTCGTTCAATAGCGAATCGTGCGATGGCCTGCAGGTCACCTGCCGCCTCACCCCACGGCGCGAGGGCCGCCTCGGCACCGGCGATCAGCTCTGCCGCGGTCTGCCGCGCGGCGTCAAGCCCCATCAGAATGACGAAACTTCCCTTGCCACGCACGGCATCCTGACCGGCAGGCTTGCCAAGAGATTCGGCATCACTGTCATAATCCAGAAGATCGTCGGCAATCTGGAAGGCGAGACCAAGATCGCGCGAATAATCGGCAAGCGCGGCCTCAAGCGCGGCCGAGGCGCCGCCATGAATGCCACCGGCGACAGCGGCAAACCGGATCAGCGCG
>JAAZUU010000092.1 GCA_018624035.1 Rhodobiaceae bacterium
AAACACAAGCTCCTGTTCCAAAACGTTATTCGTTTGGAAACAGTCACTTGAACCCCGGCTCACGGACCTTATGGTCTGGAAACTGGAGCGGGTGAAGGGATTCGAACCCTCGACCCCAACCTTGGCAAGGTTGTGCTCTACCCCTGAGCTACACCCGCGTCGCACTAAGGCGCTTAAGCATCTGTTTTTGTATACGCAATTTATCTCCAAGCCTGACAAAATGCCGGTTCTCGGGACTGAAAGAATCCCCGGTGCCGGCTGCAGACCTGGAGATGAAAATGCCGAAACCGCTGAAAAAACAAAGGGCGGCTTCCCAACAGACACACTCACCTCGCGTGGCGCTGGATGAGGGTATAATCCATGCGCCGCCCCCACGCAAGAGACAAAAGATCAATCGCGCAAGGGGGTTGACCGGCACTACGGCCCCGGCGCAAGGCGATCCGTCCGCCAGGCCACCTGTCAACGTCCCGGGCTTTCGCATCCGGCCTCTCGGCAACGCTGATGAGTGCGCGGACCGACGGTGGGCATGGTGCCTTGATTTCCGGCACAGGCATGTGCGGTTCTGCAAGGTCATCGGTCATTCGGACATGATCATGATGGCGTGACCCTGTTGCGGGTTGATTCCGATACCGCCATGCCGGAATGGGTCGAAACGCTTCGCGACACCGAACCCACCGGCGATGACAGTGATGAATTGCTGTTGAACGGGGCCAATATGCTGGCCATGCATTGTGTCGGTGACAGTGTGTTCCTTGGCGTTACCGGCATCAATGATCACGGCTTCACCGCCTTTGAACTGGATGCCAATGCCATTGACGATCTGACCTCGGCCGCGGCGGGCCAGCTGGAGATCGCCTGAATTCGCGCTACTGCGCCCCCGGCGTTATTGCCACCGCCGAGGATGGTGATCCGCATCATGACGGAAAGTTCCATTTCGGCGATGCGATGCCTCAGGCGATGTCGAGATAGGGGTGGCCCGATGGCAGGTTGTAAATACCGGGAAGATCATCGACCGTCAGTGCCAGATTGATCATCTCGGACGTGCCATCGGGCGCGGTCCGGATGATCTGCAGATCATAGGTGCCGTCGCCGCCTTGATCGCGGTGATCCTCGGCATCCAGCAGCGGATAATCGCCCGCATCCACGCGCCCATTACCATTCGCATCGAATGGCACGAACCATATCTTGCCTGTCGCCGCATCAACCCGAAAGAATTGATTATCCGGTGAACCCGCCGTGGGTGCCATGGCAAAGGTTCCGGTCCCCTCCAGATCGATGATCGGTTTCGTCAGCGGGTGATTCTCATAAATCGCCACCGACTCATCCCGCGCGTCAGCCGCCGGCGGCGCGAGCGTGGTCACGGTGACGGGGGCGGTGTGAAAGTCAGTGTCGCTGGAGAATAGGCTGTCGGTTGCTGTCACCTTCAGACGGTAGGTGCCGGCGGCGGTCGGGGTGAAGGCGCGGCCGGTCTGGCCGGCAATGTCCTGCCCGCCGCCGTTCATCTGCCGCTGCCACTGATGGTCCAGCGTCAGGCTGCTGTCATCCGGGTCGCTGATCGATGTGGTCTGCCGGTACGCCAGCATGGTGCCTGTCGTGACCGGCCCGCTGAGCGCATTGCCGACTGAATCGGTGACCGTCACCGATCCGGCGGCCGGGTCGTCGGCATTGGTCAGCTGGAGAGTGAGTATGCGCTGCGCGCTGTGACCGGCGGCATCCGTCGCGGTGATCCGAAGGGTGATCACGCCGTTTGGGTTATTCGCATCTTCATAGTCGAAATGCTGGCCTGACTTAATGAACAGGTTCGTACCGATCAGCTTGAACCGCTTGTCGGCCTGCCAGCGTCCGTCCTGCACACTCTCAATCCTGATCTGGTCAAGGTCGTTATTGCTGTCAATGACGGTAATACGCAAGCCCGTGTTGGAATAATGTTCCCTGACGCCATCCGCCACCGTTTCCTTGATGATTTTTTGCGTGCCATCAACCCTGATAAATGGTGGATTCGGGGGCGGAGGGCCGTATTCGGCATCAGGATCAAGCGGATCAAAAATCACCACCCGTGAGACATGCGTCTTGGAAAACGACATCTTGCCGTTGGCTCCGGCATTGGGAAGATAGAGCACGGCGACGGTGAAATGCAGCTCGGCGAGTCCCGTCAAACCTTCGGCGTCCAGATCGATATTGTTCCCGAGCCGAAGAACGCCGTCGGATCCGAGCCGAAGGAGATGACGGTGACGGCCACCAACCGTGTACAGCGTCCGGCCGGATGATTGATCCGGATCCAAATGGTCCCCGTAACGCACTGTGCCGATGACGTGATAGTCCTCCACCTCCTCTGACAATTTGAACAGATAGGTATTGGTGTCGGTTTGAAACGTACCGTTATCTGTGCTGAAGAACCTGATGTTTTGTGCCGGGACGCCTGTTTCCGGTGCTGGTGCCGGCTTTGTTTCTGGCGGCACTGGTCCCGGTGTGACCAATTCAGGCACGGTGAATTCCCGCTCTGCCCATTAAAAGCTGTTGAATGTCCTGTCTATGGCCATCACTGCCAGCCGATATGTGCCCGGCTGCGTCGGTGTGAAAGATTGGGAGCTGGACAAGGGTTCCTTGTCGAAGTCGCTCGTCCAGACATAGGCATATTCGAGGCTCGCCACATCCGGGTCGGTGGCATCCACAAGCGCCGTCAGCGCGGTGCCTGCCATGACAGACCCGTTGACCAGCCCGTCGATCGACAGGCTGTTCACAATTGTCGGATCATTCTCATTGGTCAGCCGGACGGTGGTGGTGCGATGGACGTTGTTGCCGGCGGCATCCGTCGCGGTGATCCGCAGGGTGATCTCGCCGTTCGGATTGTCGAGGCTCTCATAATCAAGCGTCTTGCCGGCCTTGACAAACAGCTTGCCGTTCCGCACCTCGAATCGGTCATCGATTTGCCAGTTTCCGCCCTGCTGGCTCCGGATTATCAATGATTGCAGATCACCTTCCGGATCATGCGCCGCCACGGCAATGCCGGTATCGATGCGCCCGGTCACGGCACCGCCGGTGGTCTCGGTTATGACCACTGGCTGTTCCGGACGGGTGATGGTGAGGGTCGGCGCGATATTGACCGCTGGCACCGGCGCGGTGACCTCCACTGTCTGGCTGATGATTTCCTTTCGATTATAGTCACTGTCAATGACGATGGCGATGGCGCGATAGGTGCCGGCGGATGTGGGGGTGAAGCTGCTGCCCTCACCCACCTTATTGCCGGCACCGTCGCGCCAGATGAAGGTCTTGCGCCAGATCCCGTCCTCATCGGCAATCGGTATCACCTCACGGGTATGTAGCGTTGTGTTCGTCACCACCATGTCGAAGACTATCCGGTCGGCTTCGTCGGTGACTTTCAGAATTCCCGTTGTCGCCTCATTCACGTTGATCAACCGGATCGCCACGTCCTGCGTTGCGGTCCGTGTATGTTCGCCATCGTCTGATGTCGCCGTCGCCGTGACCTCGATGTCATAGGTGTTGTTACGATCCGCATCGCGCGGCCTGTCATGATCCGATTTCGACGTGAAGGTCACGACGCCCGTTCGGGTGTCGATCTTGAACTTGTCCCGATCCGCGCCGCCGGTGATGGCATAGCTCACCGTTCCCGCTGTCGCCGTCGCCTGCGCCCTTTAGCCGGTGGCGATGCTGCCCTCCTCAATGGAAAGCGAGACAGGGCCGGCACCGGCAAAGACCGGGACCGAGACGTCATTGTCGGGGTCGTTGACAACAGTTAGGGTGAAGCTCACCTGGGCCGGATTATCGCCGGTGCCGTTGCCGGTCGCCTGAATGTGAACCGTATGATCGCCGACATGTAACTGATCCTGCGTGACGCCGGATGCCAGATAAAGATCATAGATGCCGCGCTGAGCAACACCTTCTTGATCCAACGCCGGTCGAAATTCAAAGATGCTGTCCTGCGGCAGTGCCGACAGACCAACCGTGCCAAGGCCGTCATCAGTGATGGTGATTCGTGCCAGCGCGCCGGAGACAGGGCTGCCCTCGTCAACATTATGGGTCGCCCGGCTCAGACTAACGCCGGTTGGCTTGGCGTTCGCAACCGGTGGGGGCGCAGGCGGTGGGGGCGCAGGTGTTGATTCTGTTGGATCAACCGGCGCCTCTTCCAGATCTGGTTCAGATTGTTCTGGTGCCTCCTCTGATGTGCCGAATACCCGCTTTATCAATCTATCGAGCTGTTTGGTTATTTCAGCATACCGCTCTTGCAGAGAGCCTACCTTCGCCTCGAGGCTTCTGATCGTTGAGGTGAAGGTTTTGACAAATTGTTTGATTCTTTCGACGTCAGCGGTGGTGACGCCGGCGGGGACGCCCCCTTCTATCCAAACATTATGTTTAAAAGGGTCATAACCATCAGGAGATTGGTTTTTCAGATGCTCCTCGGTGGCATAACCCTGCACAACTGAATGTGACAGGACCGAAATAACCGGGGCGTTGGCGTTGGCTTTCAGAACCTCTGGCAGGTCGCCGGCATCCGTACCGTCAGGGTTCTTATGCACGACGCCCGCGGCGCTGGTATGCGCAATCCGGATATTGTTTTTCAGGCTGTCAGGCACAGAACCGCTGTACCGCCCCTGAGAATCGGTGCGGCCAATCAGATAATCCTCGCCCTCCTCCCAGACGCCATCGCCATCATCAGGGTTCAGCTCACCATCACCATTGGCATCGACATAGACAGGCGCGTTCTGCACCGGCGGGTCCCACACCGAACCGCCTATTTGGCTGAAACCCTCCTCGGATTCCCTGTCTGCTGGCGCTGGCCTGTCTGCTGGCGCTGGCCTGTCTGCTGGCGCTGGCGTTTCTCCCGTCCCCGAGGTTGCTGGACCACCGCCTCCGCCGCCACCGCCACCGCAGGCGGCGAGGATCAGCGCCCAGAACGACATGCCAAAGGGCGTCAGGCTGGTCGTTGGGAGGTTTGTCATCCTCGGGCCGGTCTTCAACGGGCCGGTCTTCAACGGGGTGGTCCCTGCCAGCACATTTTGTGGATGATGCGTGTCGGCGACCCCGGCCCCGGCCCGTTTTCGGGCCATACCCCTCCATGACTGAAAGCATCTCTTTCAGTCGGTTGTGCGGGTCGCTGGTGACCTGTTTCAGCGGCCTTGCGACGGTGTGGTTCTGTTGCGCTCTGCATGGTATGACCGGCATCGACCACCTTCATGTTGCGCCGATGCGCCATCAACCGTAGAGGCATTAGGTTAATTTAAAGTTAATTTTGGGTCATAAAATTTGGGTCATAAAAACAACCGTCAAGACATGACGATAACATCCTATGGTGCCGAACATTTCTTCCATGATTTCGCCATTCGACACGCGTCTGACTCTGTCAATCATGCCGCTATGTCGCATGGTGTCCAAGATCAGGTGTTTAGGATCGAGGTCCGAAATCAACCGGCTCGTTCCGCCGAGCGTGACAAAATGTGCGAAGGATTCTGGAAACTGCCGGCCAGTTACCGGATTATCCGATCTCTTCGTACAGCCAGGCGTGGATATTCGACCGTCCGTCGACGAGCCCGAGGCGGGGATGGTAGCCACGGTCAAAGTCCTGGAAAGTATCAAGCGATACTTCAAGTAACGGGTTTGATTTGCACAGCTCATCAAGACTGGTCAAAAGCCTCAGGATCGCCTCCTCATCAAAATTGGGCAGGGCGGGATTATCCGAGGCGAGGCGTACATTCAACACCAGACGGTTCGGTTCCAATGGCCAGTGGGCGAAAACCGAGACGGGATCATGTCCCCACGGCACCTGTATTACAGCCCGCACACCGCTGTGATCCGGCAGTTTGCCCATCAACGCCGCCGCCGCATCGATCTCATCCGGCAATGCGCCACAACTCACCGTATGGGCGAACGGCCTGCTTGGGTCCTGATTGCTGGATGATGTTGTGATTTTGCTGATCCACAGCCGGTGGCGTGATGCCAGGTCGCGAACCTTGTCAATATCCATGCTGTTCAGGTCGGGAACAGCAATGTCAAGAGTGTCGACAAGCTTGTGGTGCCGGTCAAGCAAAGTCCGTACGCGCTCATCAGGCACGCCAATCGACAACAGCGCAAACCGGATACCCAGATTGTGGAAGATCTCCATACGGTCGCGCCGCTGTTCGACTTCAAGGTCCTTCAGGGTCGTTCTTACCCTGCTCACACCAAGCTGCTTCAACCGAAGCAGCGGATAGTCATCGCGCGCCTGCTTGCGACTGAATTCCTCCATCGGACCGTTGTAAGGCATCGATTTGATGCCGGCCCAGTCATGCCTCAAATGCGGCGTCAGGAAGGAAAGTTTCAACGGAGCTGACGTCGCGTCCACGGGCATGGGCGTACCCTCCTCAAGCGAACGCCCGAATGTCGGCAGGAACCGGAAATCATGCCCTTCCGAGGTCACATCCACCATGGTGACCCCGAATTTATGGCAGTCATCCCGGCCAAATTCGGGCGCGACAGGCCCGTCAAACAGCGCGGCATAATCCTGACGGGTAAAGCTGGTGGCGGGATAGCAGTAGAATTTCACCCCTTTATAGGCGTTCGCAAAGAAGTGGTGGACATGGCCGGAGAAGACCGCCTCTACCCCGGTTTCAGCAACCAGCTCCAGGAGCCATGACCGCCCCGGCTCGGCATAATTGTCATAATGGTCGTCCTCGTCAGCGCTGCATATGAAGGGCGGATAGTGGGAGAAAAGGTAGATTTTCTGGTCCTTTGCCTCACGCAGCGTGGTCTCGAGCCACTCTCTTTGTGCCTGTTCGGCAGGGCCTCCGGTATTGACCAGCGATGAGTTCATTACGACGAAGTTCACGCCATCATGCTTGAACATATAATAGGAGTCTCCGAAGGCCTCGCCATAGCGCCTGAGACTGCCGTCATCCGGTGCGCCTGCCGGTGACACCAGTGACGGCTTATCGCCGATATCGTGATTGCCGGGCACAAAATGCAGGCCAGAAGCAATGGGACGGAAGATTTTCTTTGCTTCTTCGCTCGCCGGCAGATAGGCCGCCATATGCGGAAGCGGGTGGACCATATCACCAAGGTGAATGACCAGATCAGGCTGTTCCGCCGCGATGCGTTGGACGGCATAGCGCGCACGGTCATTTGCCTTTTCATTGACGGCGTAGGGGGATGACTGGTCGCCAGCCAGTGCGCGGATATGCGTGTCGGATATAACGGCGAAGGTGAAGATCGTGCTCATTCGGCGATAGGATCCCTAGTCATCCACCGGTGCATGAAGCACCGTTTCCCTGGTAATCACACCGCCCCGGTCACCGATATCGATCGACCCGTATCGCTGGGCGAACACAGCCGGCAAAGGCCTGTCGCCCGGCACGGCAAGCCACAGTCTCAGCAGATGGCGGCGTCTTTCCGCATCTGGCCAATCGGTAAAACCGGTGCGGTCGTGCAGCAGCGAATGGTTATAGACAAACTGCATGTCACCCGGCTGCAACCGCATCCGCAGATGCATCTCCGGCTCATTGACAATGTCATCAAGCAGGTCGAGCGCCTCGACCTGCTGGTCTGTCAGTTTGGGCGCGGAGTCAAAGCGTCGGGCCGACTCGATATAATTTCGCTGATAAATGCATGTCAGGAAATTCTTGTGCCAGTTATAGACCGGTATGGTGAAGAACGGGTCTTCATTCTCCGGCACCTCGCCGCGCCGGTCGGTTGCGACCGGCAGGAACAGGTGGGGGGCCAGATCAGGCCGTCGCTTCAGGATCTCATTATAGGCGGTGACGCTGGAAGCCAGCATCGAGTCACCACCGGACATGGCCTCGCGGATGCACAGCAGACCCACAACATCACAGGAATCCGTGTGAAAGGACTGGCGGCTGGTTGTCTGATAAATTCTGGCGTTGGGATCATTGATGTCGGCGCCAATGTCGCGCACATGACCAAGAAGATGCCCGGCAGCGTTCTGTGAACGGGCCTTGCCGAGATGGCTCCCGATGCCACAGAAAATGGTGGCACGCATCTGACCGGAATAGCTCTCTACCGGCAGCCCTCTGATCAGTTGAAACCCGATCCCCCGAATCAGGCTTTCGCGCAGATCTTCAAGCCATACAGCAAGTTTCGGCAGCGGAAACAAGTCTCGGGTCATCATGCCAAGCGGCTGTCCGCTATCGATGAAAGCCGTTGCCGCTGTCTCGATTTCGGCCACATCCACATCACGAAGGTGATAGGTCCAGCCATCGGGATTTGCCATCATGTCCCGGCCGGTCCAAGCAACAGGCCCGGAGATCTGCGGCGGCAATGTTTTCGGTGGTTCCATGGTCAATTCCTCATGGCGTTGGAGCGGATGTTCCGCCGCAGCAGCACCGCCACGGCGATGACGGTCAGGCCCCAGAACAGCCAGCAGATCGGACTTGAAAAGAAAATGGTCCAGCTGCCTTTTGCCAGCAGCAATGACTGCCGGAAATTATCTTCAAGAAGAGGCCCAAGGATGAAGGCGATCAAAAACGGCGCGGCAGGTATCTTCAGGGTCAGCATCCCGAAGCCGATAAAGCCCATGGCGAACATCACGCCAACATCGAAAATCGTGTTGTTGACCGCATAGGCGCCGAACACGCACAGAACCAGCACAATCGGAAACAGGATGCGGTGTGGTATGTCGGCGATGCGGCTGATCAACCGAATGGAAACCTTGCCGACGATCAGCAGATAGATTGAGCTCAGCATGATGCCGATGAAAAGCGCGTATATGAGGGACAGGTTGTCCTGGAACAGCAGGGGCCCGGGACGCAATCCGTGAATCATGAAGGCGCCGAGGATGATCGCCGTGATGATGTCGCCGGGTATGCCAAGGGCAAGAAGCGGAATCAGGGTGGCGCCGGCGACGCCATTATTTCCACTTTCGGCGGCGGCCACGCCCTCTATCTCACCAGTGCCGAATTTCTCCGGTGTTTTCGAGTTCCTCTTTGCCTCTGAATAGCTCAGGAAGGCTGATGGCGCGCCGCCAATGCCGGGGATGGCGCCAAGGATCACGCCGATGAAGCTGCCCCTGACAATACTCTTCAGACAGGATTTCAGATCCGCCAGGCTAGCGCCCTTGCCAGCCAGCGGATTGTGCTCGCGCGCCACCTCCTTGCGGCCGTAGAAGGCGATGATCTCGGGCAGCGCGAACAGGCCGATCAGAACGGGAATGAAGTTCAGGCCGCTCATCAGCTGGACTTCACCAAAGACAAAACGGTCGGTGCCGTAGATCAGATCAAGACCGATGGTCGCCAGTATCAGACCGAGCGCTGCCGACCCAAGGCCCTTGAGAAGCTGGTCACCCGACACGCCGGCGATGATGGTCAGCGAAAACAGGATCAGCGTGAAGACCTCCGGCGACCCGAAGGCCAGAGCAAGGCTTGCCAGCATACCGGCGAAAAGGATCAGGGAGATGTTCGAAAAGAAATCGGCAATACAGGAGGCATAAAGCGCGATGTCAAGGGCCCGTCTGGCCTCGCCTCGCTGCGCCAGAGGATAACCGTCAAGCACCGTGCAGGATGCGGCAGGCGTCCCCGGGGCGTTGATCAGGATGGCCGTTATCGACCCTCCGTAAATGCCGCCCTTATATACACCCAGCAGCAGCAGAATCCCGCTGACCGGATTCAATGTGAAGGTGAAGGGCAGCGTCAGCGCAACCGCCATCGGTGTGGTCATGCCGGGCACCGCGCCGACGAAGGTGCCTATAATCACGCCAAGGCCAAGAAGGCCGATATTCTGCCAGGTGGCGAACAGCATGAAAGCTTGTTGGAGAACATCTGCCACGGTTCAAACCCCCTGGAGAAGGAAGGTCAGCAACCCTGTCGGGATGGGTATCAGCGCAACCTTCAGAAAGAAAAAATACAGCATCAGTGGCACCAGCACAGCGAGCGGCAGAACGAGCTTCAGGCGATGTTCGCCGGCGATCCAGAACGCGGCCAGAAGGCCGAGAAATCCGGCGGCCACGAAGCCAAGCCAGGGCAACAGCAGGGCATAGGCGCCAAGCAATGCGATGAAACAGGCGATACGGCCCGTTGCATTCGGGTGGCGGTTTGATGCGGGTGCCGCGGTGGTCTCGCGGCGTGACCTCCATGCAACCGCAAGCCCGAGAAGAAGCAGGACGCCAGCGACGATTCTCGGATAGTAGGAAGGTGACAGCGCTGCGAACCTGACCTTGCGGGGTTCAACGATTCCCATCGGAACCAGTATTGTCAGAAGGGCGACCCCCAGAGCGATGAAGATCAGGCCTGAATAAAGATCACGCTTCATGATGCCTCCCTCGACAATAATTGCAGAGAATCCAGGCTCAGGTCACGAGAGAACAGAAAACTGCTCAGCCCGAACAGCCCGGCAGCATACATGCTCCTCGTGGTGCATCTTTCAATTTCAACTTGCTTGAGTGGAGAGGCCAATTGTTCCGAACCACTAATAATGCCTTGGAAATAATCTGGCTGACGACCCACTTCACCCGCTATCAATATGCGGTCTGGCGACAACATGGCGGCCGCCAGGTCCAGCCCTTGCGCCATACACATGCCGGCATTGAAAAGGGCGCCACGGGCGGATCTGTCACCTTCGCGTGCCAAATTCAGGGCGTTCGAAAGATCACCACTCAGATGGTTAAACGGCATCAGTCGGTCATCGGGCAACTGGCTGATCGCCCTGACGACCCCGGCACCGGACGCCACCTGCTCAAGACAACCGGACCGGCCGCAACTGCAGGCAGCGGACCGGCCCCCAATCGCCAGATGCGAGATCTGGGGCTGGTGGAGACCTCCAGGAAAACTGTCGCCACCAGATACCGCCGACCCGATCCCCACGCCGACATTCACCAGTAAAATGCGCGACTGGTTCCGATTGCCGGCCCGGTGTCCGGCCAAGGCTTGCTCTTCCTCGACCCTCAAAAGGGCATCCGAGCGAGAAATCAGGCTTACCGGCATGGCGAGCCCGTCACGCAGAATCGACAGGACCGGGATTTTTTGCCACCCCAACACCGGCATGGATACCCGCTCGCCAACCGGGCCTGCCGAGGATGTTCCCAGAACAACACCGGCACCAAGCACCCGTCCATGCTCGATTCCCGTCTCGGCGATCATCGTCTTCGCCTCGCGAATGAAATGCTCGAGGGCTCGCGCGGGATCATTCACGTCAAGACCGTCGAAATCACGCTGATTGATGATGTCGCGGGCACAGTTCATGACACAGAGCTGCTTGCGATTCGCCGTCAGGGTCATTCCAATGACGAACGCCCCATTTGCGTTCAGGCTGAGAATCGATCGGCGGCGGCCCATTTGATTCTGTGACGACTCCTCAGGCGAATCCGCAACCAGCCCAGCATCTACGAGCTCCCTGATGTTCCTCGACAGGCCGGCGCCCGTCAGCCCGGTTTGAACGCATATCTCGTGACGCGTAAGGGTTTTGTGTCGCGCAAGAAGCATCATGATCTGACGGAGATTTTCCCGGCGGATGTCAGAAACAGAATGTCTTTTTGAGAGTGATACGCTGCCCATGACCCTGATAGCTGCTTGATAATAGTTTATTAC
>JAAZUU010000020.1 GCA_018624035.1 Rhodobiaceae bacterium
ATGGTGAGCGTTTCTTCACCCTGAGCCGCACAACGGAGAGGCCTGTCTATTCGATCAACACGCAGGACAGACGTCTCGCCATTTCGCTTGGATGCGAGATCCAGCACGCGCGACGACTGATCTACACCTCAACCTCGCCGCAGCCGACCGAGGACGGGTTCAGCAAGATCGGAATCAGCTGCCATCTGTGCCCACGACTGAATTGTTCGCAGCGCGCGCATGACCCGCTTGTTGTGGAACTGCCCACCGACACCAGCCGGCGTGGCGAAACAAGATATGAAAGCTAATACGACCATTGACGATTTTTACTGCGTTTATTATTTAACGCGCGGTTAACCCCTGTGAGGATCAACAGGTAGTTTTTTGGTCATGCAGTTCCACCTGAATGGGTTTCGCGGTGGCGATCCCGAAATTCACATCGACAAGTCAAAAAGGCGTCCAGGCGACCCCCTGCCCGACCGGACTGATGTCCTGATCGTGGGGAGTGGTCCTGCTGGTTTGACCCTTGCCACACAGCTTGCCAGATTCGCCGATATCAGCACCGTGCTGGTTGAACAGAAACCGGGACCGATGGAACGGGGGCAGGCCGACGGTGTGTCCTGCCGTTCTATGGAGATGTTCCAGGCATTCGGGTTTGCCAATCGGGTGTGCCAGGAGGCCTATTGGGTCAACGAGACGACATTCTGGAAGCCCGATCGCCAAAATCCGCAAACCATCATCCGTACAGGACGCATCCAGGATGTCGAGGATGGTCTTTCCGAAATGCCGCATGTGATCCTGAACCAGGCACGTGTTCATGACATGTATCTCGACAGCATGCGGCGATCGCCAACAAGGCTGGAGCCGGATTATGGCTGCTGCGTTGCGGACCTGACAGTTGATGACGATCCGACACATCCGGTCAGGATCGAGATTGAACAGACGCATGACGTTGGCGCGCCGGTGGCTACGACAACGCGGGCGCGATATGTCGTCGGATGCGATGGCGCCCGCAGTGCGGTTCGCGATGCCATCGGGCTTCAGCTGAAGGGAGACTCAGCCAACAAGGCATGGGGTGTGATGGATGTGCTCGCCACCACCAATTTCCCCGATATCCGCCAGAAAACCCTGATTCAGTCGGGAAGCGGCGGCACTTTGCTGATCATTCCGCGTGAAGGCGGCTATATGACACGAATCTATGTCGAGATGGAAACGCTCGCCAAAGGTGAACGTGTGCGCAACCGCAACATCTCACAAGAGGATCTGATCGACGCCGCAAGGGCAATTTTCCATCCCTACACATTTGACGTTCAGCAGACCGTCTGGTGGTCGGTTTATGAAATCGGCCAGCGCTTGACCGACCGGTTTGACAATCTTGATGATGCGGCATCGGATGACGGACATCCGCGCGTATTCATTGCCGGCGACGCTTGCCATACCCACAGCCCCAAGGCCGGACAGGGTATGAATGTCTCGATGGGTGACAGCTTCAACCTCGGGTGGAAACTGATATCGGTGCTGACGGGTCGCAGCGATCCGGGTCTGCTTCGCACATACTCGGCCGAACGTCAGGACGTGGCGCAGGCGCTGATTGATTTCGACCAGGAATGGGCACAAATCATAAGCAGGCGCGACAGCGACGATGACGGGGATACACCAACCTTTCAGAAATATTTCGTTGAGCATGGTCGCTACACCGCCGGCGTTTCGGTCCGCTACAAGCCGTCACGTCTGACAGGTGAGCCAAAATGGCAGCATCTTGCGACCGGCTTCGAGATCGGCATGCGGTTTCATTCCGCGCCGGTGATCAGGCTGGCCGACGCGAAGCCGCTGTCGCTTGGCCACGTCATTGATGCCGATGCACGGTGGCGCCTGTTCGCCTTTGCAGATGCCGCGGCACCGTCATCAGGTGACAGCCGGCTGAAAGAACTGTGTGGCTTTCTTGCCGAGGACCCTGATTCGCCGATTCTTCGTCACACGCCGCGAGATGCCGATATCGACTCGGTGATTGATTTTCGCGCGGTGTTGCAGCAGGCGTTCCGCGATGTGAACATTACGGATGTTCCGCCGCTTCTGCGCCCGAACAAGGGCGATCTGGATCTTGTCGATTATGAAAAGGTCTTCTGTCCCGAGCTGAATGAGGGGAAGAACATCTTTGACATGCGCGGCATTGATCTTGACGAAGGCTGCATGGTGATCGTGCGCCCTGACCAGTATGTTGCACATATCCTGCCGCTTGATGGGCATGCTGAACTGGCGGCATTCTTCGACGGCGTGCTGCGTCCCTGTGATCACATGCACGCCCCGGCGTGAATTTGCTCTCTTTGGTTAAATCACTTTAGCGTGGGCCTCTCAGGACACCCCGTTTAAATGAAATCTCCTGCTGTGTTGCGGTGTCATGGCATGACACCGGCCCGACTTGGATGTTGGCTGGCACGAACGGCACAAGGGAGACAAGGATGCCTCGACATTTTGCATGGCCGCGAGATATGGCGGTACGTCTATTTTGCCTGTTGTTCCTGATCTCAGGAATACCGACGGCGACAATGGCCTCGGAATGGATAAAGACAACAGAATGCGCAATCAATACCGACATGCCCAGCTTCTACCGTGATCCACCCACTTGCTGGTCCCTGACAGAGAAGGGATCATCCAGCATCTATGCTGAAGACCAGACTTGGGAATCGGTTCAATACTGGGCTCTTGCGATCGTTCGGCTTGCCGGTCCGATCACGGTTTGGCGGAAAAGTGACGCAAAGACAATTTTTAAAGCGGCGAGTTGGTGGCTCGATGAACAGGAAGCCGAGATGACGCGCGCCACTGAAAAGACCGTGCCAATCAAATTGTGGATAAACCGGGCCAAAAGCTGGGACCTGAAAACCAGGGATTATGGTGACGGCTGATTTGCCTTCGCCAGCACAGGTGGACCGCCGGACGCCGGCAACAGACAGGCCTATCAATTTGCGGCTGTCATATGCTCCAAGGACAAGCAGCCGATCCCGGCGGACACCCGAGGTGTGATTGCGAGCAGCTTCTCCGTGACGCATGAATTCTACAGACCTCCATTCCGCAGTGAATGACAGATGATTCTGGCATTGCTTTTGCTGGGGATTGACGAACAGAATGATCAACGGACTGGCGCTATGGCGCGATCCGGTGGCACATTGCCGTTTGCCGGCTATAGAGACAGGAGAGGTTTATGAAGGTTGATGACCAGCAGGACAGGCTTGTGGCAATTCTTCAGGAAGTGTTGAAGGAATTCGACAATTACAGCGCGGCCCGTGTCCGTGGCGACGGCGATATTCAAATCTCGCTTGATCCCGACCTGAAAAAAGCCCGATCTCGCCGCAGCAATCTTGCCAACGCTTTCAGCGCGATGATGCGCGATGATCTTGGCCCAAAGCGGAGTTCTACCTGGATCGAATAGGTTTTCTGGAAAATGCCGAAAAGTAACCCCCACCGGCACGAGGCCGGCGGGGGCCTTCGTCACGCAAACGAACCGCGCAGTGACGAAACTGGATCCAACCGGAGGGTCTCTCCAGCCCTGTATCCTGGTAACGACACCCGGCGCTGATTGTTTAACCACAAATTTCGTCAGGTATGACGTTGACGCAAAACCTCCATGACGTCAGCAAGCGACATATCTGCATCCGACAGCAGAACCAGCATGTGATAAAGCAGATCAGCCGACTCATTCGCGATCTCTTCGCGGTCGTCCTTCATCCGCGCCAGCGCCAGTTCAACCCCCTCCTCGCCAACCTTCTGGGCGATCCGTGCCGCGCCCTTCGCAAACAGTGATGTTGTATAGCTGCCATCGGGCATTTCGGCGCGGCGCTGCTGGATAATCCGGTCAAGATGGCCGAGAAGCCCGGCATTGACCGGCAGGTCATCTGTGAAACATGTTCGCGCGCCGGTGTGGCAGACCGGCCCCGCCGGGATCGCCTGGACAAGGATCGCGTCGCGGTCACAATCCAGCATTGCCGAGCAGAAAGTCAGATGATTGCCCGAGGTCTCGCCCTTCGTCCAGAGACGCTCCTTTGACCGGCTGTAGAACGTCACCTTGCCGGATGTTACCGTCACCTCTGCCGCCTCTTCATTCATGTAGCCAAGCATCAGCACTTGCCCGGTATGTACATGCTGAATGATCGCCGGCAACAACCCGCCGCCCTTGGCCCAGTCAGCCTGGCGCCAGTCCGGTGCGGTCTTGTGTTCTGTATTGGTGCTGCTCATCTCACACTCTCACTTCAATACCACGCTCGCTGAGAAATGCCTTCAGCGAGGGGATCGGAATCTGGCCACTATGGAACACCGAGGCCGCGAGACCGCCATCGATTCCGGTCTTTTCGAACAAATCGGCGAAATGACCATAGTCACCGGCGCCTCCCGAGGCGATTACAGGAATGGACACGGCCTCACGGACAAGTGCCAGCTGGGCCAGATCATAGCCCCTCTTCACGCCATCATTGTTCATGCAGTTCAGGACAATCTCACCGGCTCCAAGCCGCTGCGCCTCACGCGCCCAACTCACCGTATCGCGTGTTGAGGAAATGGTTTTGGTTTCATCGCCAGTATATTGATAAACAACGTATTTCATCCTGCCATCATCTTGTCCTTCAACGCGGCTGTCGATCCCCACAACAACACATTGCGTGCCGAACGCCTCGGCGAGTTCGGTGATGAAATCCGGTCTCTCAAGAGCCGGAGAATTGACCGAAATCTTGTCCGCACCGTCATTCAGGATGGCGCGCGCATCAGCGATCGTGCGGATCCCGCCAGCAACGCAGAACGGAATGTTGATCCGTCGCGCGACATTGTTCACCCAGCTCTTGTCGACGACCCGGCCGTCACTGCTGGCGGTGATATCGTAGAACACAAGCTCATCAACCCCCTCATCGGCATAGCGCTGTGCCAGTTCCAATATATCGCCCATATCACGGTGGTTGCGAAACTGCACCCCCTTGACGACCCGGCCATCCCGCACATCGAGACAGGCAATAATCCGTTTTGTCAGCATTGGTCACCCCCCAGAGCGATCGCCGCCCTCAGGTCAATCGCCCCTTCATAGATGGCACGGCCGATGATCACGCCGTCCGTTGGCAAGGCGGCCAGGTCCTCAATACCTTTCACGCCGCCCGAGGCCTGAAGCCGAATGTTAGGAAAAGACGCCTTTACAGTATGATAGAGATCGGTATTTGGACCCTGCATCGTGCCGTCCCGATCGATATCGGTGCATAGCACATGGCGCAACCCGGCCGCTTCGAAACGCGACAGGAACGCTGTCAGCGTCATGTCACTCGCCTCCTGCCACCCGGAGACGGCGATCAGGAATTCATCATGCGGGCGCACAACATCGGCGGCAAGGCAAATGGTGTCCGGGCCAAAATCCTGGATCATCGCGGTGACGAGCTCGGGCTCACGCACAGCCAGCGAGCCGATCACCACACGGCTGGCACCAGCGCTGACAAGAGATTCGACATCGGCGCGGCTGCGGATTCCACCGCCGGTCTGCACCTTCAGACCGGATCCTGTGATGATGCTGGCAATCAGTCCTGTCTGGCGGCATGCCGGATCCTTCGCGCCGTCGAGATCAACGAGATGCAGCCAGCTTGCTCCGGCATCGGCATAGGATCCGGCAACAGCCACCGGATCGGTGCCATAGGATGTCTTCTGCGCAAAATCACCCTTGTGAAGACGCACGACCTCGCCGGCAATCAGGTCGATGGCAGGATAGATGATCATGACGGGTCAGCCTTCCCTGCCAGCCGGCAGATTGATGAAATTCTGCAGAATCGTGGCACCGACAGGGCCGGACCGTTCCGGGTGAAACTGCGCCCCCATGAAATTGCCGCGCGCCACAAGGGCGGTGAAAGGTCCGCCATAATCACAGGCCGCGACGGTGTTTTCGGACACCGGTGCCGCGTAGCCGTGGACGAAATAGACATGCGCGCCGGGCACAACACCGGTCAGAAGCGGATGCGCGCCGGCCGTGCCCTGCGGAATCAGGCGGTTCCACCCCATATGCGGAACTGTCAGGCCGCCAGACGCATCAAGAGCCGCACAGGTCCCGTCAATGAGACCGAGAAGCGGCGTATTTCCCTCCTCCGACCGCTCAAACAGCAACTGCATGCCAAGGCAGATTCCCAGAACAGGCCGGGTAAGGCTGCGGATACAATCGACAAGACCGGCCTCATCAAGTCTTGCCATCGCCACCGGCGCGGCGCCAACCCCGGGTAGGATCACCCGTTCCGCTGCTGAAATGACCGCGGGATCGGCGGTCAGTTCCGCATCGACACCAAGCCTTTCAAGGGCGAACCGGACCGAGGCGATATTCGCGCCACCGCTGTCGATGATTGCGATCATGCCACTCCCTCACACCCTATCATTGGCTCACAACATGCCCTTGGTGCTTGGCAGGTCGCCGCCATCCTGGCGAATTGCCTGCCGCAGCGCCCTCGCGAACCCCTTGAAACAGGCCTCGACCATATGGTGCGCATTCTCACCCTCAACTTCTATGTGAAGATTTGCCTGCAGGTTCTCGGCAAGTGAGCGAAACACATGTTCAATCATGTCGGTCGGCAGATCTCCAACATGATCGGCTGGAAAATCTCCCTTGAAATCGAGATAGTAGCGACCGCTCAAATCAAGAGCCACGGTGACAAGCGATTCATCCATCGGCAGACAGAACCCATAGCGCCCGATTCCCCGTTTGTCGCCAAGCGCCGATCTGAGAGCAACACCAAGCGCGATCGCACAGTCCTCGACCGTGTGGTGTGGGTCAATATGGAGATCACCGTCACATTCCAACTGTAACGAGAATCCGGCGTGCTTGGCGATCTGATCGAGCATATGGTCATAAAAGCCGACCCCGGTGTTGATCCGCACCGGCGCCCTGCGATCCAGATTGACCTCAACCGAGATCGCGGTCTCGCTGGTCCGGCGGACATGGCGCGCCACACGTTCCTCACCGCGTGCAGGAACAGCTTCACCGCGCAGGACGGCAAGAAGGACATTCATTTCCTCGTCGGTGCCGATCGACACCCGTACCGCATTGGCCAGACCGGGCTGATGTGACTGGTTGCGCAGAATGACACCCGCCTCGCCCGCCCGTGCGCATAATGCCTCCGCATCATCGACGATCATCAGCAGATAATTGGCGTCGGTCGGCAGCACCTCACTGACCGGCGCGGTCTCGCGTGCCGCGGTGGCAAAAACATCACGACGGGTGATGATCTCGCGGCGCCTGTCAGCCAGCTTCGCCAGATTGGATGGCGCCATGATGGCCATCACCGCCTGCACGACGGGTTGCGGGATCGGATATGGTGCCAACACCTTGGCCAGCACAGCGCTGACATCGGCCCGCGCCATCGCCACGCCGCACCGCACCCCGGCGGCTGCATGCGACTTCGACAGGGTGCGCAGCACAACAAGATTGGCATGGTTTTCCAGCGCGGCGGCGACACTCTCGACACCGGCATATTCGATATAGGTTTCGTCAACGACGACAAGGGCACGCCCGTCAAGCGTCGCACACAGCTCCAGAACCGCGTCACGATCCATCAGATTCGCCGTCGGGTTGTTGGGCGAGCAAACAAAAACAAGCTTGGTGCTGTCATCGCATTGCGCCAGCACGGCCGCGTTATCGAGCGCAAATCCGCTGGCAAGCGGTGCCTCGCGTACCTCGACACCCTGCAGGATCGCCGATTGCCGGTACATGGCGAAGGTAGGCGGGCAGATGACGATGTTGTCACGCGCCGGCTCACAGAAGGCCCGCATCAGACAGTCAATAGCCTCATCCGCTCCGCGCATGACAGTCACATTCCGCGACGACAGATCGAGCCAGTCACAGATCACCCTGATCAATTCGGGCGGTTGCTGCATCGGATAGCGCGCGAGACCGGACGCCCCGACATATGGCTCATAAGGGCATTCATTGGCATCAAGAAACACCGTGCTGTCGCTACTCGCGACAAGCGAGCGCGCCGACACATATCCCTTCATGGCCAGAATTTCCGGGCGCGCGCGGCTGGCCATTCCGGCCCCGGAAACAGATGGCGTGCCGGAAGTCGCGCCAGAAGATACCTCAGATGGCAGTTCGGTGGTCATCGCGGTCCCTCAATCAAGCATCTTTTCAATGGGCACAACGAGGATCGACGAAGCGCCGCGGTCCCTCAACGCCTCCATCGTCGACCAGATCACTTCCTCGTCACAGACGGCGTGCACAGCCACCATGCCGTCCTTGCCCTGCAGGGGCATGACGGTTGGCGACTGCGACCCAGGCAACACCGCCTTGATCTCATCCAGCGCGCCGACCGGGCTGTTCAGCATGATGTAGCGGCTGCGCTCAGCCCGAAGAACAGCATTGATCCGTGCAAGAAAAGTTTCAGACAGTGATTTAAGATCATCCTGCATCTCATTGTTTTGAATGATTACGGCTTGACTTTTAAGAATGATATCCTTTTCGGTCAGCCCGTTCGAGATCAACGTATTCCCGGTCGAGACAAGATCACAGATGGCATCGGCAAGATGCGTCCGCGGCGCCACCTCGACAGCACCTTCCATCGTCACGATGTTCGCCGCGACGCCGTGTTCGGCAAGGAAAGCCGCAAGCAATCCGCGATATGAGGTGGCGATTGTCTGTCCGGCAAGACTTTCCACTCCATCATACGGCATGTCGTCCGGTACCGCGATTGACAGACGGCACCGCCCGAACCCCAGTTCAATGACCTGCGACAGCCCGCCATAGGTCTCTGCTTCAAGCTGTTGCGTCTCGAGAAGCGTGTTCTGGCCGATGATGCCAAGCTGGCATACGTGATTGGTCAGGAAGGCAGGAATGTCATCGTCACGAACGAGGAAGATGTCGAGCGGGAAATTGCGGGCCCGACACAAAAGCTGATCCTTGCTCTTCTGTAATGAAATGCCGGCCCGTTCCAGCAGCGCAAAGCTCTTTTCCGAAAGACGCCCCGATTTCTGGATGGCGATCTTCAGCCTGCCGTCATTGCGATGTGATTTTGCTGTCATCAGTCAAATCCTGCTATGCGGGCTTCAGCCCTCAATTTTTCCCTGCCGCCGCATGATCGTGCGGTATCCGTCATTCCCGTTATTCAGAAACCGCGCCACCCGAACAATGGTAGCGGTGCTGACATTCGTTTCAGCGGCGATCTGCCGGTAGGGAATGTTCTGTACCAGCATCTGCGCGACACGCCATCGATCGACCAGCCCTTCCAGTTCGGCCGGGGTGCAGAGGTCATGAAAGAAACTGCGTACTTCCTCGAGCCTGTCGAGCTGCAGGATGGCTTCATAAAGATCCTCTTCATGCGCCTTGTCGATCTGCGCGCGCTTCATGTCGGTTCCTGTTCTGCAAATTGTGATAGCGATTTAATACGCTAAAACATATCTGTCAACAGTGCTTTTACTGGAATACGCCCCGGCCTGAAATGTGCCAGGGAAGGACAACATATCAGGTGCCGGCCAGATTTGCCGACAAGGGCGGCGTCAGGAGAGTTCCCGCACCCGAATGAAGGACAGCAATCGGCCGGATTCAGGCTGAATATCGCGTATATGCTGGACATCAAAGCCAATATCGGCAACGCAGCTTGTGGGAAAATAGGACATGTTGATCCCCGAAGGAGGCGAATCGACAAGATTGTGGAGAAGAACCACAAGGCCGGGATTATGGCCGATCACCATCACCCGCTCACAATCGCCGCCATGTGCCTCGATGGCCGCCATGACCGTTGTGGCACTTGCCTCATAGATGCTGTCGAGAAACATCGCGGGAATATCCGGCCAGTCGCGCGAGGCAAGCTCGTAGGTCTCGCGTGTGCGCGCCGCTTTCGACACGATCACCAGATCGGGCAAAAGCCCCTTGTCCCTGATAAAGCGCCCCATCCGTACCGCGTTGCGTTGCCCCCGCGATGAAAGGCAGCGGTCAAAGTCCGCCTTTTCCTTGTCCGGGGTCTCGGCTTTTGCGTGCCGGAATAATGTGATTCGCGCCATTGGCAGTCTCTCCGGGGTCAGCCTCGCATGTTAGGTCGCCGACTGCCAAGCCGCAAGGCGCGCAAGGATGTATAAAAACTGGGTGATGACAGCCCCTGCACGACACTCTAGATTGTTGCCAGACAGGGACAGAGACCATGCAGCACAACACCGGCACACAGGAACTTCTGAACGCCATCGGCAACACACCGTTGATCCGCCTTCGTGGCGTGTCCGAAGCCACCGGGTGTGATATCTATGGCAAGGCCGAATTCATGAATCCGGGCGGATCGGTCAAGGACCGCGCCGCCCTTGCGATCATCGAGGAAGCCGAGGAAAGCGGTGACCTGCGGCCCGGCGGCATGATTGTCGAAGGGACAGCGGGCAATACCGGCATCGGGCTGACGATGGTCGGAAATGCCAAGGGCTATGCCTCGGTGATCGTGATGCCGGAGACGCAAAGCCAGGAGAAGAAGGACGTTCTTCGGGTTTTCGGGGCCGATCTGCGACTTGTCCCCGCCAAGCCGTACAAGGACCCCGGCAATTATGTGCGCTATTCGGAACGGTTGGCGAAAGAACTGGCGGAAACCAGCCCCGGTGGCGTGATCTGGGCCAACCAGTTTGACAACACAGCCAATATGCGTGGGCATTACCGCACAACCGGGCCGGAAATCTGGCAGCAGACAGACGGTCATATTGACGGGTTTACCTGTGCCGTCGGGTCCGGTGGCACGATTGCCGGAGTTGGCCAGTTCCTGAAGGAGCGGAATCCTGATGTCCGGATTGCCCTGTCCGATCCCGAAGGCTCGGCGCTCTATGGCCATTACATGCATGGCGAATTGAAAGCCGAGGGCAATTCGATCTCGGAAGGAATCGGTCAGGGGCGGATCACCGGCAATCTGGCCGAGGCACCGATCGACATCGCCTACCGGCTGTCCGACATCGAGGCCCTTCCCTACATCTACGACCTTATGCGTGCCGAGGGTCTCTATCTCGGCGGTTCGACAGCGATCAATGTGGCAGGCGCCGTCGCAATGGCGCGCGAATTGGGGCCAGGCCACACGATCGTGACGATCCTGTGCGACAGTGGCCAGCGCTATCAATCAAAAGTCTGGAATCCCGAGTTCCTGCGGTCGAAATCGCTTCCGGTTCCTGCCTGGCTCGAGGATAATTCATGAGCCCGGCGCTGATATCCGCAAGCTGGCTGAAGGCGAATCTCGATTCCGTTGTCGTGTTTGATGCCAGTAGCCATCTGCCGACCGCCGGCAGGAACGCACGCGACGAGTTTGAAGCGGCGCACATCCCCGGGGCGCAACGCTTCGATATCGACCGGATCGCTGCCCCGGACAGCCACCTTCCCCATATGGTTCCCACGCCCGATCATTTTGCCACCCACATGCGTTCCTTGGGCCTGACGAATGACGATCATGTGGTGATGTATGATGATTCCGATGTCAAAAGCGCGGCCCGTGGGTGGTGGATGATGCGGTTGTTTGGACATGCGACCGTCTCGATCCTCGATGGTGGACTTGCCGCCTGGAAAAGCGCCGGCGGCACCCTTGTATCAGGCCCCCCGGATGACCGGCCGGCCGGCGATTTCACGGCACGCCCGGCCGCCGGTGTCAGTGTCGTGGATATGGCGGCGTTGCTGGCCGGTATCGAGTCTGGAACGGCGGGGCAGATTCTCGACGCCCGCGCGGCGGCGCGCTTTGCCGGCGCGGCGCCGGAACCGCGCAAGGGCCTTCGCGCCGGTCATATCCCGGGATCGCGCAACCTGCCCTTTACCGACTTGCTGAACGAGGATGGCACATACCGGGATGCCGACAGCATGCGGGATCTGTTTGCCGCCACGGGGATCACACCGGACTCGCCAGTCGTGACGAGTTGTGGATCAGGCGTGACAGCCTGCGTGCTCGCTGTCGGCTTGCATCTTCTTGGCAATGAAGCTGTCAGCGTCTATGACGGGTCCTGGACCGAATGGGGCGCCAGCAACGCGCCGATCGAGACCGGCGCAGCCGAATAGGCGTGTCCGTTTGCCAGGGTCAGTGATCGAGGATCTGGCTGAGAAACAGCTTGGTCCGGTCGTTTTCCGGATTGTTGAAGAAGGATTCCGGATCCTTTTGCTCGATGATCTGACCTTCATCCATGAAGATGACACGGTTTGCCACCTTGCGGGCAAAACCCATTTCATGAGTGACGCAGATCATCGACATGCCGTCCTCGGCAAGGCCGACCATGGTGTCGAGAACTTCCTTGATCATTTCCGGATCGAGCGCCGAGGTCGGCTCGTCGAACAGCATCAGCTTGGGTTCCATGCAAAGCGCCCGCGCGATCGCCACACGCTGCTGCTGGCCGCCTGACAGCTGGCCCGGATATTTCAGCGCCTGCTCGGGAATCTTGACGCGCTCGAGGTAATGCATCGCGATTTCCTCGGCCCTCGCCTTTGGCATACGCCGCACCCAGATCGGTGCCAGGGTGCAGTTCTCGAGAATTGAAAGATGCGGGAACAGGTTGAAATGCTGAAACACCATGCCAACTTCACGGCGAATTTCATCGATGTTCTTCAAATCGTTGTTCAGTGTGATTCCTTGAACCGTGATGTCGCCGGCCTGATGTTCCTCAAGACGGTTCAGACAGCGGATCAGCGTCGACTTTCCCGATCCGGACGGCCCGCAGATAACGATCCGTTCACCCTTGTAAACGGTCAGATTGATGTCTCGCAGCACATGAAAGCTGCCGAACCATTTGTTGACGCCCTTCATGCTGATCATAATGTCGTCAGCATCTATCTGTGCGTGTTTGGTGGTGGTCTGTGCCATTTAACCCTCTTTCGCCCAAAAGCCGAATTCAATGTCTTCGGGATTTGCTGAGCTTGTTCTCCATATAGATCGAATACCGGGACATCCCGAAACAGAACACGAAGAATATGATGCCGACATAAAGGTACATCGTGATTGCCTGGACCGGCGTCGACCAGGCGGCATCGGCGATGGCTGACTGGCCGGCACCAAGAAGATCGAAAATCCCGACAATAGAGACAAGCGTGGTGTCCTTGAAAAGACCGATGAAGGTGTTGACGATCCCCGGGATCACATGTGTCAGCGCCTGCGGCAGGATGATAAGACGCATCTTCTGCCAATAGGACAGGCCAACCGCGTCAGCGCCTTCATACTGCCCCTTGTCGATGGCCTGCAATCCGCCCCGTACAACCTCGGCCATATAGGCGGCGGAAAACAGCATGACGCCGATCAGAGCGCGCAACAAATTGTCGAAATTCACCCCTGCAGGCAGGAATAGCGGCAACATCACCGAAGCCATGAACAACACGGTGATCAGCGGCACGCCGCGCCAGAATTCAATGAAAATCGTGCAAAGGACACTGATGACCGGCATGTCGGAGCGACGGCCAAGCGCCAGAATGATGCCAAGCGGCAGCGAGGCGACGATACCGGTCACGGCAACCACAAGTGTGATCAGGAGACCGCCCCAGTCGCCTGTATCGACAGGTTCAAGATTGAAATCAAAGGCTGCGATGGCAGCGACGGTGCTGAAGGCCACGACAAGCCATCCCGCACCGGCAAAGCTTCCGGCGAATTCGTTCAGCACAGTGCCGAGACGCCCCGCATTGCCAAGGCGTCCGATACTGATCAGGGCCAGACCGAAGACAAACCAGATCGCGATCTGCGTCATCGCGACCTCGATATTACCACCGGTCAAGAGGATGAAGGTCGCCAGCGGGTACACGGTCAGCATCAGCAGTCCGGCCTGGCGCCGGAACGGCAAGCGTTCGATCATAACCCAGGCAAGTCCGGCCGCACCGGCAAAAAGCGCCAGATAGACGCGCCACAATTCTTCGGACGGGAACGGGCCGAAGAGCGCGAATTTCTGTTTCGCCACAACAAATGGCCAACAGGCGGCATGCCAGCCATCCGGCAGCGAGCCACCCTGCTGCACTGTCCAGCAGGCCTGCCGCTTGACGCCATCCGGATCAGAGAACACGGCTGAGAAAATGGCGAAATCCAGCAATCCGTAAATCTGTGTTCCGAACACATAGACAAGAATCAGCGAGAACAGGATCATGAAGAGCGAGCGAACGGCCGCCAGTGGCGAATGGAAATCAGCCATGCTTTCAAAGATATTGTGCCACAGCCAACCGGTGATCCCGGCCTCTGTCGCAGGAGGTGGCAGCAGCGGCGCCTCTTCGGTGCGGACGAATTCAGGTGTCTTGGCCGTTGGTGTCTTTGCCATGATCAGCAACCCTGTCCGGAGTCTATCGTTCGATCAGTTTAACGCGGGCGTTAAACCAGTTCATGAAAGCCGCCGTCGCAAGTGAAAAAGTCAGATAGACCATCATCATCATGAAAATCATCTCGATTTCCTTGCCAACCTGGTTCAGCGCGGTGCCGGCGAAAACGGACACCAGCTCCGGATAGGCAATGGCGACGGCAAGCGACGAGTTCTTTGTCAGGTTCAAATATTGCGAGGTGAGAGGCGGAATGATCACCCGCAGCGCCTGCGGGATGATGACCAGACGCAGCGTCAGTCCGGGCTTCAAGCCGATGGAATAGGAGGCTTCGGTCTGCCCCTTGTTGATGGCGAGGATGCCGGCGCGCACGATTTCGGCGATAAAGGCGGCCGTATAGAGGGTCAGCGCCAGCCAGACCGCCATCATCTCGGGCACCAGAACCATCCCTGTCCCTGACTGGAAACCACGGCGCAACATCGGGCCATCCGTCTTGAATTCAGGGAAGGTCCATTCCAACGGCGAGCCGGTCATTGCGAAGATTGCCAGTGGAAGCAGCAGAAGAACGCCGCAGGCGGCCCAGAATACCGGGAACCGCTGTCCGGTTTCCAACTGCCGCTTTTCAGCCCAGCGTTTCATGATGAAGGTCATGACGAGGGCCACACCAAGGGCGATCACGGAATAGATGAATCCGGACTCGACAACCGGTGCCGGCAAATACAGCCCGGTGATGTTCACCGAGATGAAATCGGGGATTATATCGATCTTTTCGCGCTTTGACGGCAGCGCGCGCAGAACCGCGAAATACCAGAAGAAAAGCTGCAGCAGCAGCGGCAGGTTCCGCAGCAATTCGATATAGACGGTGGCGAAGGATCGGATGATGAAATTGCGTGACAACCGCATGATGCCAATGGTGAAACCAAGAAATGTGGCTCCGACAATACCAAGGATCGCAACAAGGAAGGTATTGATGATGCCGATGAAATAGACATCCAGATAGGTGGACTCGCCAACGCTGTAATCCATCGCCCAGGTGCCCAGCGTGTCGCTGATCTGAAAGCCGGCATTGGCGGTCAGGAATCCGAAACCGACCGTTTTGCCGCGCTCGGCCAGATTGGTCACGGTGTTGTCAACCAGCGACCATACGCCAAAGACGATCAGCGCGAGGATCAGAAACTGGAATACATAGCCGCGAAGGCGCGCGTCATAGATCAGGCTTGTCAGAGATGAGTTCGACATTGTTTCAACTTTTTAGCGATACGTACCGGCTAAAAAATACCTGACCCCTCTGGCGAGGGGTCAGGCCGTATTTCCTGTGGCTTAGCGGATCGGGGCAGCGTAGAGAATGCCGCCATCGCTCCACAGAGCGTTGACACCGCGGGCAAGACCAAGCGGGGTCACGTTTGCTTCATAGCTTTCAGCGTAGTTACCAACCTGACGGATGATGTTGTAGGCCCACTTGTTATCCAGACCCAGCTCTGCGCCGAAATTGCCTTCCTTGCCAACAAGACGTGCCACGGACGGCGAAACGTCGTTGAACTCGGTGGCATTCACGTTTGCGGAAGTGATGCCAAGCTCTTCAGCGTTGATCATCGCGTTCAGCGACCAGCGAACGATGTTGAACCACTGATCATCGCCCTGGCGGACAACCGGACCAAGCGGCTCTTTCGAGATGATCTCGGAGAGAACCATGTGGCTGTCAGGTGCGGTCAGCTTGCCACGCTGGGCGGCAAGGCCGGAACGGTCAGTGGTGTAAACGTCACAGCGGCCCGAATCGTAGGCAGCCACAACTTCGTCGGCTTTTTCGAAAGCAACAAGGTTGAAAGACATGCCGTTCGCACGGAAGAAGTCAGTGATGTTCAGCTCGGTGGTCGTGCCGGTGTTGGTGCAGATGTTTGCGCCATCAAGCTCGAGAGCCGAGGTTACGCCAAGCGCGGTCGGAACCATCATGCCCTGGCCATCATAATAGTTGACGCCGGCAAAGTTCAGGCCCAGCTGCGTGTCGCGGGTCATCGTCCAGGTTGTGTTACGCGACAGGATGTCGATCTCACCCGAAGCCAGAGCGGTGAAGCGCTGCTTGGCCGAAAGCGGGGTGAACTTGACAGCGTCCGAGTCACCGAACACGGCAGCAGCCACGGCGCGGCAAAGATCCACGTCAAGACCGGTCCAGTTGCCGGAGTCATCGGCATTCGAGAAGCCCGGAAGGCCCTGCGATACGCCACACTGAATGAAGCCTTTTTCCTTGACCTGGGCCAGGGTGGAGTTGCCATGGCCATCAGCCATTGCTGTCGATGCGATCATCGCGCCGGCAACACCAAGGGCAGCAAGCGTAAGTTTTTTCATTGTTTCATCCCTTTACATACAATGAGGATAGTAGTGGCAGAGGCCTCAGCCTCAGCGTGCGCGGTAATCTAGAGATAATGACTGTCTTCCGCTACATATTTTTAGCACTTTTGTCGCAATTCCGCCGCGAATGTTCATGATCCGACCTAAAAAATGTCAAAACCACGAAATAAAAAACCGATGTCCCTTGGCGGCTTTTGTCGATATTCGACAGGATGGCCCGCCACTGTCGGAAATCAACAGATATCTTGCTTCAAAGTCTTTTCCTGCTGTTACATGGAGCATGTAGTGGCTTGATGAGCCGAACAACATCTGAAGGGGAGACAGATGGCCGGGGACGCATTCCTTCATTCGATTGAGTCGAATTTCCAGAACGCGGTGAGATGCCTCAACGCGACCTACGCCGACGACCAGCTTGGCGAGGACCTCGCCACCAAAATCATGGTTGCGAATTCGACCTATGTTGTGCGCTTCGGTGTCAGGCTTCGCGGCAAGCTGTTCACCTTCACCGGTTACCGTTCGGTTCATTCCGAACATTTCGAACCGGTCAAGGGTGGCATACGTTTCGCGCCTGACGTGAACCAGGCCGAGGTCGAGGCGCTGGCCGCGCTGATGAGTTACAAATGCTCGCTTGTCGAGGTCCCTTTCGGCGGATCGAAGGGCGGCCTGATCATCGACCCCCGTGAATGGAGCGAATCCGAGCTGGAGAGAATCACCCGTCGTTTCACCCAGGAACTGGCAAAACGCGACCTCATTCACCCGTCGCAAAACGTACCGGCACCGGATGTCGGCACCGGTGAGCGCGAAATGGCCTGGATGGCGGATGAATACAAGCGTCTCAACCCGGCCGAACTGAATGCCTGGGCCTGCGTTACCGGCAAACCTGTCAGCAAGGGCGGCATTTCCGGCCGGACCGAGGCCACAGGGCGGGGGGTTGAATATGCGCTTCGGGCCTTTTTCGATCACCCGCGCGATGTCGCCAAGACCGGCCTGACCCCCGGCCTGAAGGGCAAGCGCGTGATCGTCCAGGGACTTGGCAATGTCGGCTATCATGCCGCGCTGTTCCTGTCGACCGAGGACGGAGCGCTGATCACACATGTACTGGAACGCGACGGGACCGTCGTCGATGAAACCGGAATCGACATTGCCGCGCTGCGTGCCCACATCATGGAAACCGGCGGGGCGAAAGGGTTTCCCGGCTATGCGGAAAATGGCATGGAAATGCTGGAGGAAGATGCGGATATCCTGATTCCGGCAGCAATGGAACTTGTGATCACCGAGGACAACGCCCCCAAAATCAGGACCCCGCTAATCATCGAGGCGGCCAACGGACCTGTCTCGGCGGAGGCGGATGCGATCCTGCGCGATCGCGGCGTGGTGATCATTCCCGATCTCTATGCCAATGCCGGCGGCGTGACCGTCAGTTATTTCGAATGGATCAAGAATCTCAGCCGCATCCGCTTTGGCAGGCTGCAGCGCCGCGCCGAGGAGGCAAGATTCAACGCGCTGATCGACGGCATCGAGACCATGCTTGGCAAGCAATTCCCGCATGAGATCGCGGCCCGCGCGGTCGAGGGCGGCACCGAGATCGACCTTGTCCGATCGGGTCTCGAGGACACGATGCGCAACACCTATGAGGTAATCAGCAAGGTCTGGAACGGCGAAAAGCTGGCCACCGACCTGCGGACGGCCGCGATGATGGTGGCCGTGCGACGCATCGCCCAGAGTTACCAGACACTGGGCATCTGAACCGACACTGGGGATCTGAACCGCCACTGGGCATCTGAACCGCCACTGGGCATCTGCACCGCCGGCTGTCCGGCGGCGCGCACCTGATCGAGACTGGCCCTGATTCGTCAATTGGGGCAGAATTGTCAGACGAGGGATTATCCGTGTGCGGTGAGCCGCGCGCGACGAACGGGGCCAAGGTGAAACAGACACTCTACATGAAATATGGCAGCCGGGTGACATCGGGCATGGCCGAATGCCTGTATGACCGGGGGCTAGACGATCCTGAACTTGCCACCTTCTTCGATGGGGTCGACATCGACCGGCTTCGTGAGCATGTGGCCGACTTCCTCAGCGTGTTGGCCGGTGGCCCCGACATCTATCGCGGCCGCGATCTTCGCGAGGCACATGCCGACTACCGAATCTCGAAGCCGCATTTCGAGATGGTGATGGGCCATATTGCCGGCGCCGCCACCGAACTTGGTATCGAGCCGGAGGACATCGCTGCCATCGCCGCCGCCATCCGCGGCTATGAGGATGACGTCGTCAGCGGGTAAAATCGCCCTCATAACCCGTTCAGTGGCCGGCCCCTCAGCCGGCGGCTCTCACCCGGCGGCCCCTCACCCGGCGGCATGTTCCGCCGCCGCGGCGTGAAAGACCAAGGAGTGCCGGTAGGCCACCTCGTCAAGGTCGGTGCCATAGCCGCCGCCAATCACCGTCGCCACCGGAATGCCGCGTGACCGGAAATGCCGCAGCACCGTCGCGTCACGCTGGCGGATGCCGTCATAGCTCACCGCCAGCAGGCCAAGCCTGTCGCCCTCGTGAATGTCCACCCCGGCATCATAGATCACCAGATCGGGCGTGATCATGTCCTGCAGACGCCGCAACGTGTCATGCAGAATGTCCAGATAGGCGGCGTCATCGGCGTGACGGTCGATCTCGACATCCAGATCGCTTGTCGCCTTGCGGGCCGGGTAATTGGCCTTGCAATGGAGCGAGCAGGTGAACAGATCGGGCCGGTCGGCAAGGATCCTTGCGGTGCCATCCCCCTGATGCACATCGCAATCAAGGATCAGCACGCGTCTGACCGCCCCTTCATCGACAAGCCGCACGGCACTGTAGGCAAGATCGTTGAACACGCAATAGCCGGCGCCATGCCCGTGATGCGCGTGATGCGTGCCGCCGGCGGCATGGCAGGCCAGCCCATGGCAAAGCGCCTGCCTCGCCGCAAGCAGCGTCCCGTTGACAGCAAGAAAGGACCGGTTGGCAAGAACCTGGCTCCAGGTCAGCCCCAGAACACGCAGAGCCTCGCTGTCAAGCGTGCCGGCGGCGACAGCGTCAACATAGCTGGCCGACTGGGTGCGCCAGAGATCGGTGCGCCCGGCCGGATCGGGCTGCAGGCTGGTGAAGGCTGATGTGATGCCGTCACGGTCAAGCCGGGCTATCAAACGCGAGAATTTGGTGGACGGAAATCTGTGCCCGTCAGGAAGCGGAATATCATAGGCGGGATGGGTGACAAGCGACAACATGGCAGGCAAAAACAGCGGCAGCTAAGGAAAACCGGTTCAGGTCAAGAACGAGCCGGGATAACGCTCAGGACAAGGCCCGGGCGAGGCCCAGTGCACCGCACACATAGCAATGCCGACCCACGCCGGCAATCGGGGTGCGGCGGTATTTCCCGTCATCAGGCAGCAGGTCCCCGGGTCAGGCCCGTGTTCATGGCCTGTGTTCATGGCCGGGAATCATGGCCCGTGTTCATGGCCGGGTCGATGCATCTGAATATCGCTTGTTAGCCTGACTGCCTGGCAAGAAGCCGCCTGAAATGTTCCACCCTGTGCCGGTGCGGGGCGAGATTCGGCTGCTTTGCCAGCAGCGGGTCATCTGTGGCATCGGACGATGGCGGGGTGGCCCGGGACGCGCCAGACATGGCAGACCTGTCAACCGAAGGGGTGACGACAGGAGTGGCCAGATCGCGATGTGTCGTGATTGCGCCCCGCGAGGATGGCGGCATGGCCGGTGTCGATGTTGGCGCGGACACTAGTGACGGGTTCGGGCCCGTGTTCGGGGCCGTGTTCGGGGCCGTGTTCGGGGCCGGTCCGGTTACTGACGGCCCGGTCATCAGCACCATTTCGGCGCTGCCAAGCTCCTGCGCGGGCATTAACGCGCCGTCGGCCTGACCGTTCGCGGCCAAGTCCACCGGGTCGATGTCCGGGACCGCCACCGGACCGGAATCCGCCATGAACCGTTCGAGTTCGGCCAGAACCCGTCGATGGTAGGCGACATTCTTGCCCGGCTCGGCCGAATGATACCGCTTCACCGCCTCGTCCCAGCTCTGGTGCGCGGCATGAAGGTCGAGAAGGAAGCCGGCGGCATAGCTTGCATTGTGAACCGGATCGAGCATATCAGCGATGTCAGGGAACGCCTCTGCATGCCATTTGGTATTCACCTGCATGCAGCCAACATCGACACTGTGACCCGGCGTGGCAACGGCGTCGCGAAGATAGGCAAGCGCCGCCTCACGGTCGTCGAAAAACAACCCCTCGCCTCGGTCATTCAAGGTCCAGGCCCAGGGCATATACTCGCCGGTGAACATCTTGCGGCCCGACTCGACACGCGAGATGCTCTGCAGCAATCCGGCCGGAATGCCATGAGTTGTCTCCGCGCGTCTGGCCTCTGCAAGGCAGATATTGTCGAAAGAAGTAAGGCTATTGCCAGTCTGCGCGGTCAGCGGAACAGGCAGACAAAGCAGAACCAGCAGAACGAGACCTGCCGACAGGTAACGTGGGGCGAATGGAAATCGTGCGCTGAACATGGCGGCATGTCAGCAAGTTCCGTGCCATCAATGCGCCTGTCACGGCGGCCTGGTGCCGGAAGGCCGAAGAACCGGAAAGTGGTCAGGGAATATGTCGACTGAAAGGGGCCGTCAGCGCATGCCTGTCAGCACATGCCTGTCAGAGCAGATAGGTCGCGATGCCAACGACTATGACCAACGGCAAGAGCCACCACATCTCACGCAAAGCAGATGCAGAACGGGTCTTGCGTTCATAATGCGAAAAGGCGCCGAGACGGACGGCGTCCTTGAAATATCTGTGCTTCATTCCTCTGCCTTCCTGTTACCAAGGCTGATCGCGCTATTTGGCTGTCCAGGCTATCTGTAGTGTCCGCCTTTTGAACTGCCCACAACATATAGTGTGATGTTGCCATTGTCAAAACATGACCGGTTATCAGAAGAGATGTAACCGGCTGCCGGATGGCAACAGGGCTAGATCAGGCCGCGTTCCGCAAGGTTACGCATGAGCGCTGCGGTTCCGAATGTCCAGGGCGGACATGCCGGCGACAGATTGACCCGGTTCAGCAGGCTGCCGAGCCGCTCTTCATGGATGCGCACCAGATCGCCGATCTCGTGGGTGAAACCGGCCCCGCGGGCGCGGCGGTCCTGTACCGGGGCGAACATGGTACCGAGGAAGAGGCAGAATCCATCCGGATATTGATGATGATCGCCACAGGTCTGGGCGACAAGATCGAGCGGATCGCGGCTGATCCGGGTCATCGAGCTGGACCCGCGGAGTTCGAACCCGTCCTCGCCTGTAACGTCCAGCGTCAATTCCGCCCGTCGGGCGTCATCGATGCCATAGCCATCGTCAAACAGGCGGATGAACGGGCCAAGCGCGCAGGAGGCGTTGTTGTCCTTCGCCTTGCCAAGCAACAGGGCCGAGCGTCCCTCGACATCACGCAGATTGACGTCATTGCCAAGGGTCACGCCTTTCTCGATGCCGTGGCTGTTCACCGCCAGCACAATCTCGGGTTCCGGATTGTTCCATTCGGATACAGGGTGAAGCCCCACCTCGGCCCCCCAGCCGACCGAGGACATCGGCTGTGCCTTTGTGAAGATTTCGGCGTCCGGGCCGATTCCGACCTCCAGATAGGGCGACCACATATCCATCCCGATCAACGCCTGCTTCACCGCCTCCGCCTCGTCGGATCCGGCCTTCACCTCGGTCAGGCTGGTGCCGATGAGGTCGAGACAGTGCTGACGGATCGCCTCGGCCCGCGAGGCATCGCCCTTCGCCTTTTCCTCAATCACCCGTTCAACCATCGATTGCGCGAATGTCACGCCGCACGCCTTGACCGCCTGCAGGTCGCAGGGAGCAAGGAAATGCATCCTGCCGACATCACCCGGCTGGTTCAGGCTGTTTGCCGCAATATCATCAACCTCGCCAAGCACCGCGCCGCGATGGTCCCTCGCAAACTGGGCCGGATCGTCCTGTTCCAGCAGATCGCGCATCGTGGGTGCGCGCGATGTGGTGATATCATACACCACCCCGTCACAGACCTCGACAAGGCTTGGCCCCGAGACAGTGGGATTCCAGACGCGCCCGACAAGGCTGGCCCGGCCATGATCGACAGGCAGAATATCCACGACACATCCTTTCACAGGGTGACCATTACGCAGTCCACGGTCCCGTATGATAGGCTGTCATGCAAGAGATGGAAAACATGTTCATCGCGCGCAATGACGATTTGTGATGTTTTGTAACTTGCAATCATTCGCCATTGGATCATGCTGGTCTCGGACCACGCATACGCCGCCAGCCGGACAATATATCGGGCCGGACGACAATCAGACTCGACAGCCAACCACCGGGGCCCCTGCGCGAAACGCGCCGGTCACGGTACTGTAACTTTGCAAGGAGAATTCGGAATGTCAGATACTGTTATCAGCTTTACCACCGTTGAATATCCTGACGAGTCGTCGATGCATCAGGCGCGGGAAGCCTTCCAGAAGGAAATGGGACAGCTTGCCGATAAATTGCGGCCACTTGGCATGACAAGGTTTCATTCAAGCCGTCTGTTTCTGCCGGAAGGTAAATTTATCATTGCGAACTGGCTGGAATATCGCGACATGGCCGCCTATGAGGCCTGCGACAAGGTCTGGCAGGAAACCGGAGAGGAATTCGCCGAAAAATATGGACACCTGTTCGAGGGTGTCACCGTCACGCCTCATCGTGGTGAAGTGATGGATGATTACTCATGACGTTGCTGACAGCGGACGCTCTTGGCTGGATCGCATCGATGAAATGCAAGAAGCAGCGCTGCATCTTCGAAAATGACGACATAATGGTCGTTCATAATTTCGTGACATACACATCCGGCAGCCAGCACGCGAACTTGGCCACGTCGATGGGACACTGGAAGGCCACTTCAAAGTGTCCCTCACTCCGGAAAGGTGGGCGAGCCGTGCCCGTCCCAATGCACCACACAATCGGTTGCCACGACAATTCTCTTCCCTGACGCCAATTCAAGTGAGCGACAGAAATCAATATGTTCGCATGTATATGCACCATCAACCGATAATTCCGGTTGGTGTCTGCATGACCATTTTACCTGCGCAAGCAACATTGAAGATGTTTCCACTATAGCCATTCCTCCAAAGGCGCTTGCAACATCATGAATACCTTCACGTTCCAAGCGTTCAATTTCTATTTTACCCTTTGTTTCGCAATGCAGGCAGCCCGAAAATATACACCAGGGATAATGAAGGCTGAGGGTGACATTACCAAAAGAGTCGGTGGATTTCGTGGTGAAAGCAAATGTGTCATAATAGTGATCGGAAAAACGCATCTCCCCATTTTCAAACATGACCTGAGTTCCAAATGCACAAATCATGGCGATGTTTTGATGGGTAGGGTTATGGGCAAAAAATCTGCTCAGCACTACTGGGTCGCAGTAGATGTCTGAATCAATGATCACCGTCCATTGAGCTGCTGGATCGACAAGTTCGCGCGCTTTGTTTCTCGCCTCACTGATACGTATTACGCGCGGCATGGCTTCAATAACATCAGCCAGATCTGGAGTTGCAACAACGCCGGTACGGCCCTTCACAAACTTTTCCAGAAGCTGCCTGGTATCGTCTTTTGAACCGTTTTCTACGAATACAAAATTGAAGTTGCAGTCGTAAGTCTCTTGCCAGCTTTCAAACAGACTGAGTGTATAGGGAAGCGAACCTTCGCAATCCCGCGCCACCAGAACGACATTCAGGTCTGTCACGACAGAGCCGGATTCAACAATTGGCTGTTTCATCAAACCTACTCAGAAAGATAATCCACGCAGAAAGGGGAATGGTAGGGGCCGTTGGCCAATCGCACAAATCTAGTTCCCCGAGGTCTTTGCTGGCGATTGCCCTGATCTGTGACAGGCGACGCTTCCAAAGTTGATGACTGCCAGCAATCCATAATTCTGTACAGGCAAGAAAGACACCATCGACAAAAGCCTCATGGCGCTCAAGGGGTCTATGAGAAGCCTTCCTGTGCAACACTCTCATCTTGACGGCTCGTTTTGTGAATTGTAACGGTATCCTTGGATCTCTTGAGAAGGTCTCCAAGCGTCACTGCCTTATCTGGTGAGCAAGCAATATCCTGCTCGATCTTTGTCTCGACCTGTCTAGACAAGGCAAGCGCCGCCTGATGACTTGTGAAGGTTCGGCTTTGGAAAGCAAATCCGGCTTTCCGGATACGCACCTTCCATTTTCCGTTACGGATTTTGATTGAGGCCATTTTGTTTCTCCATTGGAACAATAGTGGAACCAATGGGTTGCATCGAAGCGGGAGACTTTAGCTAAGTCTCTGCAAAGCGTGGCGATTCCGGGAGAACTCGAACCCCCAACCTGCTGATTGGAAGTCAGTTGCATCTCCAACATACCAATCAACATAAAATTGTTTAATTTTAGTATGTTGTCTTCATGGTGAAGTTCATAACCCACCCAAAGTCATGTTGACAACCACCACATTTCCACTATTGGCTTTGTCAGTATTGACAAAACACCAAGGCAAGAAAGAGTGGTTAAACGGTAGCATTGGCGCTTGCGCAATCAGAAACAACCTCGATTCAGTTACCGTTTCTGCAACAAAATCGGAGGCCATGAAACACTAGCGGTCCGGAGTGCTAAATGATGCGTTCAATTTTTATTTGTGCAGCAGTGTTGCTCGCCATCACCTCAGCGACGTTGGCAAGTGCCAACACAGACAAACTGGATAACATAGCCGCCTGTGCTGGCGTGGTGCTCGGCAACGGAGCTGTAGACTTTTACTTGGGGGACGAGGCTTCTTTCGATGCAGCAGCAGAGGTCGCCTACTCAGCTTATCTTTCAGAGGTACTTAGTGGATCGTTCTCGCAGAATGATCTTCAAATTGCGGATCAGATACTGGGGGGCAATCTGGACAAGGTAATCAACGCATATAACAGCGATACTTTTGATAATGAGGTATATGAGGAAGTTGTTGGCTGCTACCGACAATTGGCCACACAGTTACTTGAGAAAGTTGATATCATCAATAATCGCAGTGACGAGTGGCGGGAACTGATGAACACAAGTGTTCAAACTATAAAGAGAATGTTACGAGCCGGTTAAGCAAGCTCCAAAACACCCATGAAGTCAGATTTGCCGTGAACATAACGCTGTCGTGTTTGCTCACACTATCAATCGACTTGGTCAACAGTGCTAACGCATCCATCACGTAACTGATCGTTGTGCGCACCCTATTGAAACATGGCGATTCCGGGAGGACTCGAACCCCCAACCTGCTGATTAGAAGTCAGCTGCTCTATCCAGTTGAGCTACGGAACCGTTGCCATGCGAGGGCGGGCGTGTTGGTGCGCCGCCTTCGGCCATTCTTTGCCTGATTTGACACATAAAGTCCAGAAATCGATGGCTGCGGATTGCGGGTCGTCATCATGCGAACTAGGCTGGCACCATGGTGAATATACGCAGCCATGACCCGGAGCGTCCGGGCGATATCAACGCCATTACCGGCATTTATGGCCATCATGTCCTGTATGGTCGGGCAAGTTTCGAAACCGAACCGCCAACGCTTGCCGACATGACAGGCCGCATCGGCACTCTTCTTGCCGAAGAATACCCGGTTCTTGTCGCCGAGCTTGACGGCGCTGTTCTCGGCTATGCCTATGCCGGCCCCCACAATGCGCGGCATGGCTACCGGCTGACAGTCGAGGACAGTATCTATATCCATCCTGACGCCTTGCGACGCGGCCTCGGCCACGCCCTGCTACAGAAACTGATCATCGCCGCGCGCGACAGGGGATACCGGCAGATGATGGCGGTGATCGGCGATTCCGGAAACACGCCGTCAATCGAGCTTCATCGCGCGCATGGCTTTTGCCATATCGGAACAGCGCGCGGGATCGGCTTCAAATTCGGTGAATTCCTGGACGTCGTCTATATGCAGCTGGCGCTGGCTGAAACATAGGCTGACACAGCGGTGATTCAGTGGGTCCACGCACCATTGCGCGTAAAGGCGAAATTGTCGGCATAGGCCCTTGGCCTCACGCGGCGCGTTTTCGGCTCGGTGACGCGATAGGCGATACCGTGCGCCTTGGCATAGGCAACGGCGCTGTCACGATCGGGAAAGCGCACCCGCACCTGGCGCGCGGTGTCGGCCGATGACTGCCAGCCCATCAGGGGATCGGGCCTGACAACCGCACTGCGCGGATATTCAAGAACCCATTCATTGCCACGTGTGACCGAGGCGTTGCGCCCCGACTGCGTCGCCGCCTTGCATGGCCGGTAGATGCGCGCGTGTGCCATTCCCTTCCCCCACGAAGCCCCAGAACCGAGACCTCATCTATCTTACGTCAGCGCCCCCCCGTCAAGCCCCAGTTTGCCAACGGGTTGAGCCGGCAATGTGTCGAGTTTCCTGTGTACGTGGTTCATGGAATTTAATTAGTGTAATCTAAATTAAATAAACAGAGTGGGATGATGGCGATGTACAAGGGCAAATGTTTCTGCGGTGAGGTTGAGGTCGAGATTACGGGCGATCCGGTTGCCATGATGATATGTCATTGCGGTGTCTGCCGCGCCTGGTCAGCGGCACCGGTGAATGGAGCCACACTGTTCAAGCCGGAAGACGTGACCGTGACGAAAGGCGCTGGCTCACTTCGCTCCTATGCGCAGGCCGAGGGGCATGACCGCAGCTGGTGCGAGAAATGTGGCGGGCATGTCCTGACCGATCACCGGGACACCTATGGCATCATCGATGTCTATGCATCGGTACTCGAGGATTTCACCTTTACCCCGACAGCGCATGTGAATTATGAGAGCACGGTCCTGCCGATGCGGGACGGCCTTCCGAAATTTCGGGATTTCCCGGCCGAAATGGGCGGCAGCGGCGAGATGATGGACGAATAGCCGGCGCCTCATCTGGTCAGATACTGAATTTCGCGGGAATGAAATGGTCGGAGTGGAGGGATTCGAACCCCCGGCCCTCTGGTCCCAAACCAGATGCGCTACCAGGCTGCGCTACACTCCGACGCGGCTGTTTGTATGTGGTTGACCAGCTTTAATCAAGCCCATTTCGCACCCGTCCATTTCCGGCACTGCGGGACGCTACCAGCCATCATCTGCGGCGCGCAGCAGCCGTGCCGAGTTGCCAATGCCCTGCCCGGCCATGGTGCCGCCATTCAACTCCAGGACAAATTGGGCATCACCCGCTGAGCTGCGCGATTGAAGGGATTGCGCCGGTACATTCTCGAAGGCTGATACAAGACCGCCATCATCATCGAAAAACAGCATGTCGAGCGGGATCAGCGTGTTCTTCATCCAGAAGCTGCGAGGCGCCATATCGGGAAAGACAAACAGCATTCCCTGCCCGTCCGGCATCGAAGTCACATGCATGAGACCGAATGACCATTGCCGGGGGGTGCGCGCGATCTCAACATCAAAATCGAGGATCGTCCCGTCGCCGCGGTCGAGCCTGACGATGCCGGTCTCGAAAGTCGGCCGGTCCGCGGCACTTGTCGGCGTGAAAGAACCGAAAAGCGTCAGCCCCAGCAGCAGAAGCGCTGCGGGAAGCCAGCGGCAGTCAGCCAGCAACGAGATAACCGATCGCAAGAATGACGACAAGAACCAGTGTCTGCACCATCACCGCCCGCCCCGGCACGGTGGGGCCGGTAATGGGCGCGTGCATCAGGCGCTCCACCGCCTCGAGAATGGCGTCACGATAGCCGGCGACGGCACATGTGAAACTGCGCCACACCGCCATGACCGCCGACAGGATCGGCCGTCCGATGGCCGGTGCCACACGCCGATACAGCCAGTCCGTGTTCAGCACTGTCGAACGCAGCTCCGGCGGGTAGAATTTGAACGTCATCAGGAAGGTGAAGGCGAGGATCGAGAAGATCAGCAGCTGCAATTGGCCAACGACATGGCTGGCATCATAGGGGTTGTAATCGATGCTGTAGGGCAACAGCTGATAGAACAATCCCGGGAATGACCCGATACCGATACACAATGCGCTGGCAAGCCCCATCGCCACAAGCATGCCGAACGGGGCTTCCTTGACCTTGTGACCGCCATCATGGCCGAAGAAGGCGAAATACGGGATCTTGATCCCCGAATGATGAAGCACACCTGCCGAAGCCGCCAACAGCACCAGATAGGCGGCGACAAGTCCCTTATAGCCAAGCGCCGACATGATCAGCGACTTCGCGGCAAAGCCGCTGAACAGCGGAAAGGCCGAAATCGACATCGCCCCGACAATACAGAACACGGTGGTCCAGGGCATGCAGCGATAGAGCCCGCCAAGCTCCGATGCCTTGATCGTGCCGACGCGGTACAGCACCGCGCCCATGCTCATGAACAGCAGGCCCTTGTAGATGATATGCGCGAACGCATGCGCGACCGCGCCATTGATCGCCAGCTCTGTCCCGATGCCGATGGCAACCACCATGAAGCCAAGCTGGTTGTTGAGGCTGTAGGCAAGAACGCGCCGCATGTCATTCTCGATGACGGCAAAGAACACCGGGAACGCCGTCATCAGACAGCCGATGACAATCAGCAGGTCTGTGCCGGCGAAACCGCGCGCCAGCGCGTAGATGGCAAGTTTGGTCGTGAAGGCGGACAACACCACGGTCCCGACGACTGTTGCCTCGGGATAGGCGTCCTGAAGCCACCCGTTAAGCAGTGGAAAGGCCGCCTTGAAGCCGAAAGCGATGAAGACAAGCCAAGTGGCGAGCGACCCCAACTCCATCGCCGTAAAGGCCATCGATCCGGTCTCGCTGTAGATCATCGCCGCGCCGGACAGCAGCAACACGCCCGACAACACCTGAACGATGAGATAGCGCATCGCGGCATGGCGCGCGCGCTGTGTGCCCGAGGCCAGAATCAGGAACACCGAGGTGACGGCTGTCGCCTCCCACCAAATGAACAGTGTCAGGAGGTCACCGGCATGAAGCGCGGCAATGGCGGCGCCGGCATAGGCGATGCCGGCGGCATGGTCGGTCACCCGCCGTTCATGCCAGCCATAGAACACATTCAGTGCCGCCGCGATATGAAAGACGATGGCAAAGGGCAGGCTGAGATGATCAGCCCGGTAGAGCACCAGCTCCAGACCCATCAAACTGACAACCCAGTGGTCGCCGGCACCGGCCGTCAGACTCCATGCCGACATGCCGATAACCGCCAACATGAACAGCTCGCGAAAATGGTGCGGCACGAAGATCACCGGCAGTGCCGCAAGCATCATCACAAAGCCCGGTGGCATGCTGGTCAGGACATCACTCATCATCGTAATAATCCTCGTCCCGCATGGCGATCTTGCGCAGCCAGATACCGCCAACCACAATGGCGACGCAGATCACAAAGGCATAGACGGCCGGGAACAGCGGTATACCCTCGGCAGCGATCGCGCCATGCCGGTGAATGACAAATTCGAGCGCCACGAGGACAGCGCCGGCGGCAAGCAA
>JAAZUU010000021.1 GCA_018624035.1 Rhodobiaceae bacterium
CTTGTCCTGGAGACCATCGCTGATGAATTCGGACGCCCCGAACTGATAGAGGCGGCGGCGGATGACGCAATCGCGCGCCAGCTTGACACCCATCTTTCGACCGGCAACAGGATGCGGCTCGATGGTGTGCCATTCTTCATCTTCGGCGGCAAATACGCCATTGCCGGAGCGCATCTTCCCGAGCATCTGGTGCCGGCCATCGATGCCGCGGCGGCGCTGTGAGGGTCAAGCGCCAAGCGCGATGAGTTCCTGCACAATCTGCTTGCATATGGCAGGCCGGTCCGCGGCGACCGGTATCGCGCGCTGTATGACAAGCTTGTGGTCCGCGCGAAGCTGCACCTCGCCTGCCTTGCTGGCAATCCAGGCGACAAGCTGTTCCGGCCTGGCGAATTCATTGTTGCGAAAGGCCAGCGACAGCCCCTTCGGTCCGACATCGATGCGCTCGACGCCGGTATGGCGGCATAACTGCTTCAGCTCGATCACCGCCAGAAGGTTGCGAACCGAATCAGGCACCGGCCCGAACCGGTCGACAAGCTCGGCGATCAGGCCATCAGCCTCGGCCGCAATATCGAGACCGGCGATGCGCCGATAGAGCGACAGCCTGACTGTCAGGTCGGTGACATACTCTTCCGGGATCCTCACCTCCAGCCCCAGATTGAGCTGCGGTGTCCAGTCAGGCTCGGCGCTGTCGGCATCACCGCCGGTCCGCGCCGTCTCGACAGCCTGACGCAGCATTTCCTGATAAAGCTCGACACCAACCTCGCGGACATGGCCGGATTGTTCATCACCAAGCAGGTTGCCAGCGCCGCGGATATCCATGTCATAGGAGGCAAGCGTGAACCCGGCACCAAGCGTATCCAGCGTCTGCATGACCTCAAGCCGGCGCCGCGCATGCGGGGTGAGCAACCGGTTCGGATCCGAGGTCAGATAGGCATAAGCGCGCTGCCGCCCGCGCCCGACCCGCCCGCGAAGCTGGTAGAGCTGTGACAGGCCGAACATATCGGAGCGGTGGATGATCATCGTGTTGGCGGTCGGGATATCAATCCCCGACTCGACGATATTGGTCGACAGCAGGATGTCGGCATCACCGTCGGCAAATTTTGTCATCACGCTGTCCAGTTCGGCCGCCGGCATGCGCCCGTGCGCCGACAAGATCCTGGCGTCCGGAACAAGCGCAGTCAGCCGGTCGTAGACACGCTGCAAATCCTCTATTCGCGGACAGACGCAGAATACCTGACCGCCGCGAAACATCTCGCGCTTGATGGCCTCACGCAGCACAACGCCATCCCACGGACCGACAAAAGTCCGCACGGCCAACCGGTCGACAGGCGGTGTGGCGATCAGCGACATCTCGCGAACGCCTGACAGCGCCATCTGCAGGGTGCGCGGAATCGGCGTGGCGGACAGTGTCAGCACATGGATATCACCGCGAAATTCCTTCAGCCGTTCCTTCTGCCCGACCCCAAAATGCTGTTCCTCATCGACAATCAGCAGGCCGAGATTATTGAAGTTGATGGATTTCGCCAGCAGCGCATGTGTGCCGATGGCAATCTGCACGTCGCCGGTGGCGATGTCGGCGCGGATCTGCCTTGCCTCGGTGGATGATGTCATGCGCGACAGCACGCCGATCCTTACCGGGAACCCGGCAAAACGCTCGGCAAAGAGCCGCCCGTGCTGGCGCGCCAGCAGCGTCGTCGGCGCCACCAGTGCCACCTGATAGCCCGCCATGGCGGCAATAAAGGCAGCCCGCAACGCCACCTCGGTCTTGCCAAAGCCGACATCGCCACAGATCAACCGGTCGGTGGCGCGGCCCGAGGCAAGATCGCCGACAACATCCTCGATGGCGCCAAGCTGGTCATCGGTCTCGGCAAAGCCGAAACGGGCGCAGAATTCGGCGAAACTGCCAGCCTCAGGCTGCAGCGGTTCGGCCCGCGCAGTCTCGCGCTGTGCCGCGATATTGATCAGCTGCTCGGCCATGATCCGCACCCGGCCCTTGATCCGCGCCACCCGTGCCTGCCAGGCGGCGCCGCCGAGCCTGTCAAGCTGCGCGTCGGTACCGGCGCTGCCATATCGCGACAGAATCTCGATATTCTCCACCGGCAGGTAAAGCTTGTCACCGCCAGCATAGACAAGCTGCAGGCAGTCATGTGGGCCACCGGAGGAATCGATGATCACCAGCCCTTCATAGCGCCCGATGCCATGTTCGGCATGGACGACAAGATCGCCCTCTTCGAGCGCGCTGACCTCGCGAAGGAAATCCTCGCCGCGCCCACGCCGCGCCCGCGGCCGTGACAGGCGCTGGCCGAAGATGTCGGTTTCGGTGATGACGAGCAGCCGGTCGGTCTGGAACCCGGCCTCCAGCGGCCAGTCGATCAGGTGAACCGCGCCTGCCTTCAGGTCATCAAGGCCGCCCACATGCCTTACATCGCAGTCAAGATGCGCCTTCGCCAGCTCATCAAGTCGCGCCATCGCCCCGTCACCGGCACCGGCAATCACCACCGGGCGGCCCTGCGCCCCGCGTTCCCCGGTAATAATGTCGGCGATTTCGAGCATGACAGATTGGCTTGTCTGTGCATTGGTGAGCACGAGGCCGGCCCGCCCGCCAGCATCATTACCGCCAGCATCATCACCGCCAGCATCATTACCACCCACGTCATGGCCATCCACGCCGCGATCCGATGCTTCCGGCGGGGCCGCATAGGGCATCAGCCGGGCCGCCAAGGCCAGCACACTGTCCAGCTCCTTTGAGTCAAGATACAGCCGATCCTCGGGAAGCGGACGGTAGGCCATATTGCCATCCTCATCCGCCGAATCCCGCCTTGCGGCATAGAAGTCACCAATCTGCGCCAGTCGCGCGGCAATGGCGGCATCGGCCTCATGGTCGAGCACAAGCTGCCATTGCGGACAGTAATCTGTCAGCCTGGCCAGCCTTTCATGGAACAGCGGCAGCCAATGTTCAGCCCCGGGGTGCATCCGTCCGGCTGACACCGATTCATACAACGCATCGCGGCTGGCCAGCGCACCGAAGGCGGCTCGATAGCCGGTGCGGAAGCGTTCCACCGCGGTGTCATCAAGCTGAAACTCGGCGACAGGTCGCAGAACCAGCCGTTCCATCCGCGCACCGCCACGCTGCGTCGCCGCATCAAAGCTGCGAAGCGTTTCCAGCTCGTCACCGAAGAAATCAAGCCTCACGGGCGACTCACATCCGGGCGGGAACATATCCAGAATGCCGCCACGAAGGGCAAACTCACCGGTCTCGCGAACCGTATCCGTGCGAAGATAGCCCTGCACCGACAGGAATTCGGCAAGACGGGCCGGGCCTCCCGCATCACCCGGACACAATGTCAGCGACCTGTCGGCAAAATAGTCCGGTGGCGGCACACGCTGCATCAACGCATTGACCGTTGTCACAACAAGCGCCCCACCCGCGGTGCTGTCCTGGCCCTCGGCAAGCCGCGCCAGTGTCTCGACACGCTGACCGACAAGCGCGTTCTGTGGCGACAGCCGGTCATAGGGAAGACAGTCCCATGCCGGAAAGACGTGTACCGGGGCCGACGGGATCAACCGTGCCATGGCGTCGCGCATCGCCATCATCCGGGCATCGTCACGCGCGACATAGACAAGCCGTCGCCCAGCGGCGAGCCATGCTTTCAGGGCCAGCATGCTGACCCCGTCAGGCACCCCCCATACCACACCCTCAGGCTGAGTTGAATGAATTAGTTCAGTCACTTGTCAATCGTTCCTGAACTTTTTTATGAGTTCCAGAACCGAGGTATCATGCTGTGCCGGCACGGGTTCGGCGCCGCTGACCCAGAGATAAATCTGACCGTCACCCGCCTCCAGAAGCGCCTCATAGTGGTCAAGCTCATCATCACCAAGGCCGGCAAGGTGATCCTGCGCGAACCGTCCGAGAAGGAGGTCGGTTTCCTTCATCCCGGTATAGCTGGACTGGTAGACCAGCCGGCGGATCCTTGTATTGCGGGTCTCGGACATATTGCGTGGCTTCCAGAGATGGTTCATGGCGGACAGGCTCGGCAGCGTGCCGGAATTGACCCGTTCGGGCAATATGGCGTTGTTCGGTAACAAAGCAATGGGTTTTGCCTGATAAAGGCGGCGCACAGTCAGGAAATTTGCCACAGCGCCAATCATCGCATTTTGTCCCGACGGGGCTTTCCTGTAGTCTGAGATGTAATCTGCGCGTGAATGACGGCCATGCACCCAAAACGACCAACAGAAATATTCGGCCTGTTCGCCGCCACCACGGTCCTTCCCGGAGTCGGACCAAAACTGGCCGGTATTCTTGAAAAAAGGGTCGGTGCGCATGTCATCGACCTGTTGCGCCATCTGCCGGTTGGCCTGATCGACCGGCGCGCGCGGCCGGCGCTGGATGACGTTGTGGATGGCAGCATCGCCACCTTCGAGGTTCTTGTTGTCAAACATGACCGCCCACCGCCGGGAACGCGCCGTCCCTGGCGGGTCATCGCCGAGAATGAAACAGGCCGGCTCGAGATCATCTTCTTTCACGCTCGCGATGATTATGTAGCGCGGGCACTGCCTGCTGGCGAGAGGCGGATCGTCAGTGGCCGTGTCGAGATACGCCAGGGCCGCGCGCAGATGGCGCATCCGGACCATATCGTCGATCCGGACAACAGCGCCGAGATGCCCCTGATCGAACCCGTCTACCCGCTGACCGCCGGCCTGACCCCAAAAATGCTGCGCCGCGCCATTGATGGTGCCCTGACACGCCTTCCTGATCTGCGCGAATGGATCCCGAACACCGTGATGAGCGAACGCAACTGGCCGGATTTCGCCACCGCCATGCGCGATGTGCATCACCCGCGGACAGCCGATGATTTGCTGCCACAGACACCGATGCGCAGCCGCCTGGCCTTCGATGAATTGCTGGCCAACCAGCTTGCCCTGGCGCTTGTCCGCCACGCCGCCGCCGAGGCGATGCCGGGGCGCCGCTTTGGCGGCACCGGCGCGTTGACCGCGGCATTGCTGGACAGCCTGCCCTTCACCCTGACCGGCGCGCAACAGCGCGCCATTGAGGAAATCCGCGCCGATCAGCAGGCAGATACGCGGATGCTGCGGATGCTGCAGGGCGATGTCGGGTCAGGCAAGACACTGGTGGCGCTGTTCGCGATGCTTCATGCCGTTGAAACAGGCGCACAGGCGGCGCTTCTGGCACCGACCGAGATTCTGGCGCGCCAGCATCATGTGACGATCAACGCGTTTCTGGCGCCGCTCGGCATGCAGGCGCGACTGCTTCTTGGACAGGGACGCGGCGGCGCGCGCGGTGGGGCGCGCAAGGCCGTCATCAACGAGCTTGCCGATGGTACCGCACAGATTGTCATCGGCACGCATGCGTTGATCTCCGAGGGGGTGAGCTATCATGACCTTGGACTTGCCGTGGTCGACGAACAGCATCGTTTTGGCGTCCGCCAGCGGATCCTGCTCGGACAGAAGGGCCACGGCGTCGATGTCATCGTGATGACCGCAACGCCGATTCCGCGATCACTGGCGATGACAGCCTATGGCGATCTGAACCAGTCGCGGCTTGACGAGAAACCGGCCGGCCGGCTGCCGATCGACACCCGCGCCCTGCCCCTCGACAGGCTTGCCGATGTGGTGAACCGCCTGCGGGCGGCGCTTGCCGGCGGGCGGCGCGCCTACTGGATCTGTCCGCTTGTCGAGGAATCGGAGAAGATCGACGTTGCCGCTGCCGAGGACCGCCATGCCGCGCTGTCACAGGCGCTGCCCGATATCGATGTTGCGCTGGCGCATGGCAAGATGAAAACCGCCGATCGGGATGATGCCATGCAGCGTTTCCGCAGCGGCGCGGCGCAACTTCTGGTGGCGACAACAGTTGTCGAGGTCGGGGTCGATGTGCCGGAAGCCAGCGTCATTATTATCGAACATGCCGAACGTTTTGGCCTGGCACAGCTTCATCAACTTCGCGGTCGCGTCGGGCGAAGCGATACCGCGTCATCCTGCCTGCTGCTCTATCAAGGTCCCTTGTCGGAAACGGCGACGGCACGGCTGGATGTGATGCGCGAGACCAATGACGGCTTTGTCATCGCCGAGCGCGATCTGGAATTGCGCGGCCCGGGTGAATTCCTCGGCCAGCGGCAGTCCGGCGTGCCGGAATTCATTCTTGCCGACCTTGCGGCGCATCAGGATCTGCTGGCGCTGGCGCGCGAGGTGGCGCGCGACATGATCGGACCCGACAACCAGCCTGTGGACCGCGCGCAATGTGATCTGTTATTGAGCCTGTTCGAGCGCGACAGCGCTGTCAGGTTCCTTGCCTCAGGCTAGCCGGCTGATCCCTTTTTGGGCGGCCGCTTACCGGCCGGGCGGCGCGAGGCGGTTGTCTTGGCACGGGTGCGTCCAGCGGCCCCGGCTTTCGCCGCACCTTTCTTCGCCGCACCTTTCTTCGTCTTGGCACCCTTGCCGTTGCCGTTTTCCGGCGGGTGAACAATACCGCCCGAGACAACAAGCTTCACCGCATCCTCGACCGACATTTCCAGATAAATGATTTCATCCCTTGGGCAAAACAGCAGGAACCCAGAGGTCGGGTTGGGTGTCGTCGGGATAAAGACATTTACCATCTCGATGTCGATATGCTCGGCCACCTCACCTCTGGTGCCCCCCGTCACAAAGCCGATGACCCACAACCCACGGCGCGGATATTCGACAAGAACCGCGTCGCGAAACGCGTCAGACTGTGTCGAGATTACCGTTTCAAGGATTTGCTTGCTGGCACCATAGATCGTCCGCACGACCGGCATGCGGTTGAGAATTGCCTCACCAAGCTTGATGATCCAGCGGCCGAGGAATCCGGCCGCAATCGCGCCAATGGCGGTGATCAGGATCAGGCCGATGATCAGACCGGCGCCGGGAATATTGGCGAAAACAAGCTGATTGAACCCCGGCAGGATGCTCGCCACCTGCCCGTCGATCAATTCGATGGCCGCCCAGGTGATATAGACCGTCAGCAGCACCGGTGCGGTGACCAGAAGGCCGGTCAGGAACCATGCGCGCAGGCGTCCCAGCACCCCGGGGCGTTTTACCGGTGTCTGTCCGGATGCGTCGGTCATGGCAACTTCCTTTCAAGGGTGTGACGCGGATGATAATGCTGAGAAAAGGCATTTCACGCAAGAGGATGCCACGATATGGTCAGGCATCATTGCCGGCCCATGGCAAACAGGCCAGAATATGGCCTCCACATCAGCAGGAATTTCCGCCAATGACAGCCAGCCAGCCAGCCGTTTCCGCGCCGGAGATGCTTGAACAGCTTGACCGGATCATCGAGATCATGCGCCGGCTTCGTGACCCCGAAACCGGATGCCCGTGGGATGTCGAGCAGGATTTTGCGAGCATCGCGCCCTATACCATCGAAGAGGCCTATGAGGTCGCCGACGCCGTGCAGCGCGGGAATGTGGATGACATCCGCGACGAGCTTGGCGATCTGTTGCTTCAGGTGGTTTTTCAATCCCGGATCGCCGAAGAGGCAGGGCTGTTTTCGCTGGCGGATGTGGCGCGCGGTATTTCCGACAAAATGATCGAACGCCACCCGCATGTCTTTGGCGACGAGGCACGGCCAGAGGCGCGCCAGCAAAGCCGCCGGTGGGAGGATATCAAGGCCGCCGAGCGCGCGCGTCGCGGTCAGACAGGCGTTCTGGATGATGTGGCGGCGGGCCTGCCGCCAATGCTGCGGGCATTGAAGCTTCAGAAGCGCGCCGCGCGGGTCGGGTTTGACTGGCCCGATATTGATCCGGTCATCGACAAGCTTCATGAGGAGACGAGCGAACTTCGTGATGAACTGGCGCAGGCGCCAGTGGATCAGGCGAAAGTCGAGGATGAGGTCGGTGACATTCTGTTTGTTGCGGTCAATCTGGCAAGGCAGGCCGGGGTCGATCCGGAAACCGCGCTGATGAAATGCAATATGAAGTTTGAAAACAGGTTCAAATACATCGAACAACAAATTGAAAAAGATGGTAAATTAATGCAAGAAACATCACTTGAAGAGATGGAGTCCCACTGGCAGGCGGCAAAATCCGCCCTAAAATCCACCTCGTAGATCCTGATCCATCCGTACTGGCGGGTCCAGCCATTGGTATTAGCGCCAGATCCGATCGCGAAGTGATTTCCAGGTCTGCCGGTCGGGGGCAATCATGAAGGCTCGCGCATAATCAGCATTGAAGGCCGCGTCATCATCAATCATCGCGGCATGGGCTCCAGCCTCGCGGCACAGCAGATCGACCGGCGCGTGATCCCATGGTGTACACTGCGAATGCAGCATGAAATGCTGCCGCCCGCTGGCGATTTCGGTTCCCATGATGCCGCTGCTGCCGGCAAACCAGCGCCCGGGAAGATTGCGAAGCCGTTCGCGGATAATATCACGGCGCGGCTCTGCCACCGCAAGGATATTGGCACTGCCGGTCATATCATCCGTGTGCCAGTCCCGTGGCGTGAGTCTCAAGTTCTGCCGCTGTCCGTCGGCCTCCTGCACAATGGCCCCATGACCAGCCATCGCCATGTAAAGACGCGCCTGCAGGGGAACATAGATCCAGCTGCGAACCGGCCTTCCCGAATCCAGCAATGCCACCATGCAGCAGAAACGGTCATTTCCCTTGACGAAATTGCCGGTTCCATCAACCGGATCAATGGTCCAGGCCACCGGTGCCGTGGCGCGTCGAAGAATATCGGGGTCTTCGGCACAGGCCTCCTCGCCGATCACTTCTCCGTCAATCAGATCACGAAGGCGCGGCGTGAGGAAGATTTCCGCCTCGCGGTCGGCAATGGTCACAAGGTCGGTCGGGCTGGATTTTTCGTCAACCTCCTCCTGCCTCAGACGACCATATCGCGGCATGACGAACCGCGCACACGCCTCTTGCAGCAGCGCGTCAACCGCCCTGTCGAGATCGTCTTGGGAATACGTCACCGGAACAGAAACCCGTCACTCCACATCCAGATCCGACGCACCGTCCCCGTCATCAAGCTCATGAAGCTGGATGGGAGCCATCGGCATGATTGTCGAGATGGCATGCTTGTAGACAAGTTGCACATGCTGATCGCGCTTCAGCAGGATCGAGAAATTGTCGAACCAGGTGATGATGCCCTGAAGTTTCACCCCGTTGACGAGGAAAACAGTGACCGGGGCATGGGATTTGCGGACATTGTTCAGAAACAGTTCCTGAAGGTTCCGGCTCTTATCGTTGGCCATTTATCGTCCTCCTGCCGGCAGTCTAGCCGGAACAGTGTCGCGGCACAATGCCACGCTTCAAATCCCTGTCGATGATGGATCACATGCAGGATCAGAAGAAGTCCAACCGTACCGACAGCAGTTTCTCGACAAGCGGTATCCGGCCGCGAGCGGCGAAAATCGCCACGGTATCACCAGCCTCGATCACGGTATCGCCTCGTGCGGGAATGACCTCGTCCCCTCGCATGATCCCGCCAATGGCCACTCCCTTGGGGATTTTCGCCTCACGAAGCGACTTGCCCACCAGAAGCGAGGATGGCAGGGCCTCCGCCTCGATCACCTCGCCGAGATCCTCGACCACCGGGTGGACATCACGGATCTTGCCACGCCGCACATGTTCCAGAATCGAGGAGACGGTGATCTGCGACGGGTTGATCACCGCGTCGACACCAAGCGCCGAGACAAGAGGGATGAAGCCCGGCGTGTTGACAAGCGCCACCGCATGCGTGGCACCATTTCGCTTTGCGAGCAGCGCCGACAGGATATTGACCTCGTCATCATCGGTCACCGACACAAAGGTTTCCGTACTGTGCACCCCGGCTTCCGACATGATGCCGCTATCCAGCGCGTCGCCGTTCAATACACTGGTGCCGTGCATGTTTTCCGCAAGAGCGCGGGCGCGGGCTGGATCCTTCTCGATGATCTGCACCTTCGTGTTCTGGAAATTCGCCTCTATGCGGGCGGCCAGCATCTGACCGATTGCCCCGCCACCGGCGATGATCACCGAACGCGCCTCCGGCTCCTCATGGGCGAACGTTGCCATGGCACGGCTCAAATGCGATGCGTCACAGACGAAATAGACACGGTCGCCTGCCGCCATCATCTCGGCACCATCACGGGGCAGAATCAACTTGCCATCACGGATGATGGCCAGAATCGTCATCGACAGATCCGGAAAGAGATTCGTCAAATGTCGGATCGGCGTGTCGAGGATCGGGCTCTCTTCGGTGCATTGAACGCCGACAAGATTCATCCTGCCACCGCACATATCCTTGACATCGAACGCGCCCGGAACACGGATCTGGTTGCCTACGGCGGCCGATACCTCGGCTTCCGGCGAGATGATATGGTCGATCGGCAGTTGGTCCGGCGAGTAGAGGTCACCATAAATCGGATCAAGATAGGGCTGGTGACGAATTCGGGCGATCTTGACCGGCGTGTTGAAAATCGTGTGTGCCACCTGACAGGCAACCATGTTGATTTCGTCGGATTCCGTCACTGCAATCAACAGATCAGCATCGCGGGCGCCGGCCTCGGACAGAATGTCGGGATAGGAGGCGGTGCCAACCACGCCATGAACATCGACCTGATCGGTCACGCGCTGGATTTTCTCCGCCGAGGCATCAACGACCGTGACATCATTATGTTCCTCGGCGAGATATGTGGCGATCCCGGCACCGACAAGGCCGGCGCCGCAAATAACGATTTTCATCCCTCTCCACCTTCTTCAGAGGACGCTTTCCTGTCTGTCGATACACCCAGCGAGCGCAGTTTGCGGTGCAGCGCGGAACGTTCCATGCCAACGAAGCCGGCCATTCTCGACACATTGCCATCAAAGCGCCGCAGCTGAGCGCCCATATATTCCGTTTCGAAGGCCTCGCGGGCTTCGCGAAGCGGCAATGCGATCAACGCTTCCATATCAGAATTGCCATCGGCAGGCGAGATGTTCTGGATCTGTGCCGGCAGCGATTCAAGGCCAAGCGGTTCCGACCTGTCCTGTGGGGCCATGATGATCATGTTTTCGATCGTGTTCAGCATCTGGCGGATATTCCCGGGCCAGTGATAACCCTGCATCGCCGCCAGCACCTCGTCACTGAACTTGATCCTGGCGAGGCCGGTCCGGCGTGAAACGATATCCACAAAATGCCGCGCCAACGGCGGAATATCCTCGCGCCGGTCGGCAAGCGCCGGCATTGTAAGCGGCACGACACCCAACCGGTAATAGAGATCGTCCCGCAGATGGCCTGCCGCGATCTCTGCCGCAAGGTCACGGCTCGAGGCCGAAATGACCCGTACATCGACCGACACTTCCTTGGTCCCGCCAACACGCCTGAAACGCTGTTCAGCGACAGCACGGACAATCTTGCCCTGCGTTTCCGGAGGCAGATCACAGATTTCGTCGAAATATAGAGTTCCCTTGTGGGCCTGTTCGAACAATCCGACGACGCGCCGGCCGGCACCCATATTTTCAGAACCGAACAATTCGATATCGGCGCTGTCATTGCCAAGCCGTGCGCAGTTGGCCACGATGAAACGGGCATCCCGCCGATCCGAATAGTGATGGATCAGACGCGCGGCCAGTTCCTTGCCGGAGCCGTTCGGGCCGCTGATCAAGACACGGCTGGCGGTTGGCGCGATCCGTTCGATGGCCGTCCGGATGGTCTTCATCGCCGGCGACACCCCGACCAAAGTCGGTTCCGCATCCTCGCTGACCTTTTCGCGCAGCTCGGCATTCTCGCGCTCCAGCCGGCTGACCTCAAGCGCGCGCCTTACCATCAAAAGCAGCCTGTCTTCCTTGAACGGCTTCTCTATGAAGTCATAGGCGCCGTTGCGAATTGCCTGCACCGCCGTCTCGATTGTGCCATGTCCGGAGATCATCAGGACAGGAAGTTCGGGGTAGACGCCCTTGACCCATTCCAGGAGCTCGAGACCATCCATGTCGGAGTCGCGCATCCAGATATCGAGAATGGCGAGGCCTGGAGGTTTTGCGGCAAGAATGTCACGTGCCTCACCGGCTGTCGCCGCCTCAACGGTCGGATAGCCCTCGTCACGAAGGACCGCGCTGATCAGGGATCGGATGTCGCGTTCATCATCGACGATCAGGATATCGCCAGTCGTCATCATACGCCTGTCTCCGGGTCTTCATGACATGGCAGGGTGATCACAACCCGTGCCCCGCCATTCTCGGCATCGAGAAGCTCAAGTTCACCGCCATGGTCCTTGATAATCTTGCTGACAATGGCAAGGCCAAGCCCGGTGCCCTTGTCGCGTTTGGTCACATAGGGCTCCAACAGGCTGCCTCTGTCAATATCAGGGAAGCCGGGGCCGTTATCACTGACACTCAGCACGATATACCCGTCCCTGATGGCAAGCTTGAGATTGACGCATGGCCCGGCAATGCCGTGTTCAGCCAGACTGTCGAGCGCATTCTGGATGATGTTGGTCAGCGCCTGGCGCAGCAACCCGGCATCGCCGACGACGAGATCATTGTCTTCAGGCGATCCGGCATCGACCTCGAATGTCACCGCCTCGCCGTCATAGAGACCGACCTGGCCAAGCACCAGATCGCGAAGCGACAGCGGCTTCATGACCGGCTGCGGCATGCGGGCGAAGGCCGAAAACTCGTCAACCATGCGGCCGATATCATCCACCTGCCGGCCGATGATGGACAGATATTCGGAGAATTGCTCACTCGCCTGCGCGTCATCAGGCTGGTATTTGCGGCGCAATCTGTCCGCCGCCAGCTGGATCGGTGTCAACGGATTCTTGATCTCGTGCGCGATCCGCCGCGCCACATCGGACCAGGCCGCCTTGCGCTGTGCCGTCAGCAGATCTGTCACATCATCGAAGGTCACCACATAGCCGATCACCCGCCCGTCGACTTTCTCGGTGGCGATGCGTCCGCGCAACGTCATTCTCATGCCGTTGCGGGTCAGAATGATCTGCTCCTCGGCAAGCTTGCGGCGACGCGTTGTTCCGGCGGCGATCAGACTGGTGAATTCCGGCACGACATCTTCCAGCCGGTTGCCAATCAGCGCGGCATCGTCCAGCTGCAGAAGTTGCCGCGCCGCAAGATTCGGCAACGTCACCTTGTGCGCCGCGTCAAGACCGATCACGCCGGATGAGACGCCGCCAAGCACCGCCTCGGTGAATTCGCGGCGCCTGTCGATCTGCATATTGGCCTGGACAAGCTGTTCGCGGCTTCGCGTCAATTCATCAAGCATGTTGTTGAATGACAGGCCAAGCCGCGCGATTTCATCCATCTCCAGACCGGCTGGCACCCGTTCCGACAGATTTCCGTCACGCACCTGCTCGGCAACCGAGATGACCGAGCCGAGAGGTTCGACAATGGCGTTGGCCAGATTCAACCCGATCCACAGCGCGGTGATCAACAGAAGCGCAAGGATCAACCCGAACACGAAGGCAAAGCTCACCTGAAGGTCAAGCTGGCGTATACCAAGCTGTTGGTAGTCGGCCGCCGCGAGGCGTGTGCTGTCAACCGCCTCGAGAACCGACCGGTCAATGAACCGTCCGACAAACAGATAGGCGTCGACAAAGCTGTTCAGCTTCACCGCGGCACGGAGTTTGTTGGTTTCGTCACCGCGCAGGATCACAACCTCGCCATTGCGCGCCTTGGCAAGCCAGTCACCGCCTATACTGGTAAACGTCACCGCAAAGGCAAAGCGGGATTGCGCCACCACCTGTCCGGTTCCATCAAGGATAATCGCCTCCGACAGATTGCGAAGCGCTGTCTGGTTGGTCAGATACTGGTTCAGCAGATTTGGCTCGGCGAGGAGCTTGAACGCTTCGCGGTTGACGTCATTGGCGATTGTCAGGACATCGCTGCGGATCGAGCTTGAATGTTCCTCGAAATAGGAATCGGCCACCTGTACCGATCCGGTGACCGCGGTTGAAATCCGGTCGGCAAACCAGCCGCGCAACGAGTAATCGACGACAAACAGCGCGAACAGGGTGGTGATCACCGCCGGCAATGCGGCGACACCGCCAAACAGCAGGGCAAGACGCCAGTGAAGCTGGTAACCGGCCATCTTTCGGCGGCGCTCGGACAGCAACCGCAGAATTTGCCGGATGACGAAGCCGGCGACGATCAGAACGGCAAGAACATCGATCACAATCAGCGTTGTCAGCAGATTGCTGTCGGTTTTGGCCGGATCGAACTGCGAGAGTTGATAGATCGTCAGAACGCCGATTCCAAGCGCCACCAGAACCGCGAAATAGCCGAACCGGTTTTCCGAGAAGCGCAGAAGAACGCCGCGCCTGGTTGTGCTGGCAACGCTGCTCATCGCCCGGACCATATGCCAAGTTCACGGATACGCTTGCGAAGCGTGTTGCGATTGATGCCGAGAATCTCCGCCGCCTTCACCTGATTGCCGCGGGTCAGTTCGAGCGTCGCGACAATCAGCGGGAATTCAACCTCGCGCAGAATGCGGGCATGCAGCCCCGGCGGCGGCTGCGCCCCGTCAAGCGCGTCGAAATATTTGCGGATGTGCTGATCCACCGAATTCGACAGGCTTTCAACTTCAATGGGGTCGGCCTCGACCTCGCGCACGGCGGCAAGCTCGTGCTCGATCATCTCGGCCGAAATCACATCCTCGCCGACAAGCACTAGCAGGCGACGCACCAGATTCTCAAGCTCACGGACATTGCCGGGCCAACTCCAGGCCGCCAGCGCACGGATGCCGTCCGGCGCAAATCGCCTGACCGGAAGACCGCCGGCCGCGGCCTGTTTGAGGAAGTGGTTGACCAGCGGGCCTATATCCTCGACACGCTCGCGAAGCGGCGGCAGGCGTAGCGGCACGACATTCAACCTGTAGAACAGATCCTCGCGAAACAGCCCCTGCTGCATCAATTGCTGCAAATTCTGATTTGTCGCGGCGATGATCCGAACATTGGACTTCACCGGACGATTGGCGCCAACCGGTAGATACTCACCGTCCTGGAGGACCCGCAACAGGCGTGTCTGGGCCTCCGGCGGCATATCGCCGACCTCATCAAGGAACAGGCTGCCACCCTCGGCCTGCTCGAACCGGCCGGACATGCGGCTGTCGGCACCGACAAAGGAACCCTTCTCATGGCCAAACAGCTCGGACTCGACCAGATTGCGCGGGATTGCCGCCATGTTGATCGGCACGAACGGTCCGGCCCGGCGCGAACCAAGATCGTGAAGCGCCCGCGCCACAAGTTCCTTGCCGGTGCCACTCTCGCCGGTGATCAGCACCGTCAGGTCAGTGCCAACGACGCGGGCCATCGCCTTGAAGATATCCTGCATCGGCGCCGACCGGCCAACCAGTGGCCCACCTTCCTCGAAGGCCGGCGGCGCGGCGGCGGCCGGCCGGGACTGACCGATGCTGCCAACAGCACGGCTTGTCGCCTCGACAAGGCTTCGCAACTCGAACGGTTTTGGCAGATATTCGAACACACCGGTCTGCTGCGCCTTGACGGCGGTGAGAAGCGTCGAGCGCGCACTCATCACGATCACCGGCATCTCCGGACGTTTCTGCCGTATACGTGGTAACAGGTCGAGCGCGTCGCCGTCCGGCAGGCCGATATCTGAAATCAGCACATCGCCGCGTCCCGCCTCGATGAGCTTCCACAGGCCGGCGGCGGTACCACTCGATTGCACGGTATAGCCCTGGCGGGCCAGCGCCTGCTGAACGACAAGACGTACCGACTTGTCATCCTCGGCCACCAGAATATGCGCCGGTTTCGTGCTCATGTGGCCTGCCCCTCGCCGGTTGGCGGGAAATTGAACCTGAAGACGGTCCGGCCGGGCACCGAGTCAGCCTCGACAAGCCCGCCATGATCAGCAACAACGCTTGCCACCAGGGCAAGGCCGAGCCCGCTGCCTCCGGACTTGCCCGAGACGAACGGGTCGAAGATGTGATCGCGCAGGTCCGGCGCGATGCCGGGACCGTTATCGATAATCTCGATCTGGATTGGCACATGCAGCCGTGCCGAACCGGCGCCATTCAGGCGGCGCCCCCTGGAATAAGATGTTGTGACCGTCAATTCAGTATTCTTATCAGTGGCTTCAAATGCGTTCTTGATAATATTTAGGAAGGCCTGGATGAGCAGATCACGATGCCCGTCAACTGGCGGAAGCGACGGGTCATAACGGCGGCTCACCGTCATGGCGTCACCAAAACTGGCCTGCGAGACCCGCAGGCAATGATCAAGCACCTCATGAATATTGACCGGGCTCAGCGCCACCTGCCCGCCACCGGCAAATCCTTCCATCCGGTCGAGAAGCGCGGTAACGCGGTTTGTCTCCTCGACAATCATGCTCGCGAATTCCTGATTCTCCTCCGACAGGTCGGCCTGCAGAAGCTGCGCGGCTCCCTTGATGCCGGCAAGCGGGTTCTTCACCTCATGCGCCAGCAGCGCCGCCATCGCAGAGATCGACCGCGCCGCGCCATGAAACATCGACTGTCCTCGAAGCCGTTCCGCCAGCGCCCGTTCCTGAAGGGTGACCAGCATGCGTCCCTCATGTGTGCGGCGGTCGCCAAATGGTGCGATCTGGACGTTGAGCAGTTTCAGACCGATGCGCGGGCTGGCCATCTCGATTCCTTGATCTGCGACCGACGCCATCTGTTTGCGGGACCGCGCCAGCAATGCCAGAAGGCTGGAGTCGGCCGGGATCTGCGCTGACAGTGCGGTGCCGCGCAGCATCGCCTCGCTTGAATCGAAGAACATCTCGGCGGCATGGTTCAGGAACATGAACCTGTCCTCCTTGTCGAGAAGAAACACCGGGTTCGGCAGACTGGCCAGAATATGCGCCGCATCCGCATGCCAGGCCGGGGATGTTGCATCATCCATCATGCCGCCGCCGCCTCTTCCCCTTCGCGGAGACCGATAAAGAATCTGTCAACGGCCGAAAATACCGCGTCGGCGTCCGTCGTGTTGTTGGCGACATCGCGAAGCTCTGCCGCCCCGGCAAGCCCATGCGCGTACCAGGCTATATGTTTGCGTGCCAGCCGCATCGCCGCCGTCCCGTAATGGGTCAGCATGTCGTCGAGGTGGCACTGCATCATTTCATGCCGTTCCGCGATTGTCGGCTCGCGGCGCACCGGCCTTCCGGCGAGCAGATCACCGGCCTGCGCCAGCAACCATGGGCGACCCTGGGCGCCGCGGCCGATCATCACCCCGGCGGCGCCGCTCTGTTGCATCGCCGCCTCCACATCATCCAGCCCGCGGATATCGCCATTCACGATGACCGGCAGCGCCACCGAATCGACAACACGGCGCACCGCGGCCCAGTCCGCCACACCGTTATACATCTGGCAGCGCGTGCGGCCATGAACGGCAATCATCCGGATTCCGGCAGTTTCCGCCAGCCGCGCGATCGAGGCCGCGTTATGGTTGTCATCATCCCAACCAAGCCGCATCTTCAGCGTTACCGGCACATCCACCGCTGCCGCCACAGACTCGAGGATGGCGCCGGCAAGCGGCTCGTCACGCATCAGCGCCGATCCGGACAGGCGCCCGGTCACCTTCCTGGCCGGGCATCCCATATTGATATCGATGAAGGTGGCGCCAAGATCGGCCGCGATGCGGGCGGCCTCTGCCATGATCTGCGGGTCCCAGCCGGCAAGCTGCACCGACAGCGGTGCCTCACTGACCGTGTCGGTACGCAGCTTGCGCATTTCAGATCTGACCTCGCGCAGGATCGCCGCGCTGGCGATCATCTCGGTCACCACAAGGCCCCCACCGGCGCGCCTCACAGCCCGCCGGAACGGCATATCGGTTACTCCTGACATCGGCGCGAGGATGGCACCGTGTGGCAGTTCCGTCGATCCGATACCCAAGGTCATCACTGCGTTACCCCATGCGGCCAGGCGCTGACCACCCTGCCGCTGCTTAAATTTCAGGCAATATGCACCAAATCAAGGCAGGACTTCCAGCCCCTTTTGCGCTTCATGTCGCACCAAAGTGCCGCCAGCATGGCGGAGCTGCCGACGGCGTCGGCAATCACGGCTTGAATTGTCATGGACTTTGGTCCGGCCTTTGGTGATAACGGGGACATGACGTCCCGGACCACGACAGATTCACCAGTGCGTCGGCTGGCCGCCGTAATCGTGGCCGCCGGCGGCGGCACGCGCATGGGCGATGGGCTGGAAAAGCAGTTCCGCAACCTTGCCGGGCGTAGCGTCCTTGCCCACTCTGCCGCCGCATTTCTGGACCACACGGCAACGGCGCGTGTCGTCATTGTTGCCGCGGCCCAACGCCGGGCGGACGCCATTTCGGCTCTCAGCGATCTTGCCAGTGACGCGCGGGTGGTGATTGTCGACGGCGGCGCAAGGCGTCAGGATTCGGTGGCGGCGGGCCTTGCCGTTGCAAGCGGACCGGCGATCAGCCTTGTCGCAATCCATGACGCGGCGCGGCCGCTTTTGCCACAACGGGTTATCTGCGATCTTGTTGCCGCGCTTGATGCGGGCGCCGACGCCGCGTTGCCGGTGCTGCCCGTCTTCGATACGGTGAAACGGATCGCGGGCTCACAGGTTGAAGACACCATCGAGCGCACCAGCCTTGGCCGCGCCCAGACCCCGCAGATGTTCCATCTTGCCGATCTGACCGCGCGGCATGAAGCCCTTGCGCCGGACACCGAGATCACCGACGACATCCGCCTGTATGAGGACGGCTTGTCGCGGATCGACACCGTGGCGGGTGACGAATGTCTGATGAAGCTGACGAGGCCGGCGGATTTCACCATCCTGTCGGCATTGCTGTATCCCGAGGGAGATCCACCCATGCCAGACGCCCTGCCTCCGTTCGATATCCGCACCGGCAACGGCTATGACGTCCATAGATTTGATGATGGTGGCGGGCCGGTGCGCCTTGGCGGGGTCGATATTGCGCATGACCGCGGCCTTGCCGCGCATTCGGATGGCGATGTCGGGCTGCACGCCTTGTGTGACGCGATCTTTGGCGCTCTTGCCGACGGCGATATCGGATCGCATTTCCCCCCATCGGACGAACGCTGGAAGAATGCCGATAGTGCGCAATTCCTTGCCTTTGCGGCGTCACGCTGTGCCGAGCACGGGGCAGCCATCATGCATCTGGACCTGACACTGATCTGCGAGCTTCCGAAAATAGGCCCGCATCGAGATGCCATGCGCGCCCGCATCGCCGGGCTTGCCGGGATCGACATCTCCCGCGTTGCCGTGAAGGCAACAACCTCCGAACAGCTTGGCTTTACCGGACGCGGCGAAGGCATTGCCGCTCAGGCAACCGCCACGCTGGTGATGACAGGGCCACATAGATGAACACAAATCCCTGGATGATGCTGGCGACACTGGGACCGGTGGGACGGCTCCGCCCGGCCCCGGGAAGCTGGGGTTCGGCGGCGGCGGTTCTGATCGCGGCTGCGCTGGTGCAGCCTGGCGGCTGGGTCCTCGAGGCCGCCACCCTCATCATCTGCGTCCTTGGCGTCAGGGCGGCGGACATCTATGACCGCGAGACAGGAAGCAAGGACGCGTCGGACATCGTGATCGACGAGGTTGCCGGCCAGTGGATCGCGCTTCTCGTGGTCCCGCTTGACTGGCGCTGGTGGCTTGCCGCCTTTGTCGCCTTCAGGCTGTTCGATATTCTGAAACCGGGGCCGGTCAGGCTGGCCGAAAACCTGCCGGGCGGTTATGGCGTGATGGCGGACGACATCGTGGCCGGCACGCTGGCGGCTGCCTGTCTGCTGGGTTTGCAATGGGTGCTGTGATGACAACAGGTCAGGACAAAGCGGATCTGGCCGAGCTTGCCGGCGCCGTCATCGAACGCGCCATCGCGGCGGATCTCATGGTGACAACAGCCGAATCCTGTACCGGCGGCATGGTCGCCGCCGCGCTGACCGATATCGCCGGCGCCTCGGCCGTCCTCGACCGCGGGGTGGTGACCTACAGCAACCAGGCAAAGACCGACATTCTGGGCGTTCCCGAGGCCGTTCTGACAGCGCATGGTGCCGTATCGGCGGAAACGGCCGCCGCCATGGCCGACGGCGCGCTGCGCGCCGCCCCGCATGCCGGCATCGCGATTGCCGTCACCGGCATCGCCGGCCCCGGCGGTGGAACGACCGACAAACCGGTTGGCCTTGTCTGGTTCGGTCTTGCCATTCGTGGCGGCAGGACGGTGACCGCGCACCACATTTTCACCGGCGACCGGGCGACAGTGCGGCACCGGGCGACGACCACAGCGCTGACCATGATGAAGGACGGGATCGGCTGACCATTGTCGGCTCAGGAAGAGGCAAGCCTCGTTGTGAGGGTGGCGTTGGGTTTTCCATAGAGGTCATCGGCGCGATCCTCGAACGCCTTCACCATCCGTCGGACAGCCTCGGTGAATAATGTTTCAATGACCGATTGCAGCAGCCTGGAATTGAATTCGAAATCAACGTAGAAGTCGATTTCACACCCGTCAGGATGCGGAAGGAAGCGCCATTTATTTGTCAGATACTTGAATGGGCCTTCTGCATATTTTACATCAATTTCAAGATTTTCCGGATCGAGATCAACGTGAGATGTGAATCTTTCACGAAACATCTGGAACCCGATGATGAGATCCGCGGCCAGCGCATGCCGGTCTTCATGCCGGATCCTTGCCGCCATGCACCAGGGCAGGAACTGGGGATAGCTGCGAACATCCGCAACGAGGTCATACAGCTCCTGCGGACCGTGCCTGATGATCCGCCTTTCGGCATGGACCGTCATCTCATCCCGCCTCCAGCGCAGCATTGCGCGCCTGCTGCAGTGCAGCGAAATCGGCATCGGCGTGATAGGACGACCGCGTGAGTGGCGTCGACGACATCAGCAGGAAACCCTTGGCGCGGCCAAGCCTGGCATAATTCTCAAAGGTTGCCGGCTCGACAAATCTGTCAACCGGCGCATGTTTCGGCGTTGGCTGCAGATACTGGCCGATGGTCATGAAGTCGACATCGGCGCTGCGAAGATCATCCATCAACTGGCCGACCTCCTCATCACCCTCGCCAAGCCCGACCATGATGCCGGATTTGGTGAAGATGGACGGGTCGAGGGATTTCACCTGCTGCAGGATCGACAGCGAATGGAAGTAGCGCGCGCCGGGTCGGATCGTCGGATAGAGGCGCGGCACCGTTTCCATATTGTGGTTGAACACATCGGGGCGCGCCTCGACGACGATCTCCAGCGCGCCGTCCTTGCGCAGGAAATCAGGCGTCAGCACCTCGATTGTCGTGCCTGGCGACAGGCGCCGGATGGCGTTGATGGTCTGCGCGAAATGCGTCGCACCCCCGTCATCCAGATCGTCACGGTCGACCGAGGTGATGACGACATGTTTCAGCCCAAGCTTCGCCACCGCCTCGCCGACATGTTCAGGCTCATGCGGATCGAGCAGATCGGGCCGACCGGTGGCGACATTGCAGAAGGCGCAGGCGCGGGTGCAGACCGACCCGAGGATCATCATCGTGGCGTGTTTCTGCGCCCAGCATTCACCGATATTGGGGCAGGCCGCCTCCTCACAGACTGTCACAAGGTCAAGGTCGCGCATCAGCGCCCGCGTGGCACCATATTCTGCCGAAACAGGCGCCTTCACACGAAGCCAGTCGGGCCTGCGCGGCTGCGGATTGTCCGGGTTGCGACGCTTTTCAGGATGGCGTTCGGCGCCTTTTGTGGTGTTGACCTGTGGCATTGGTGGTGCAGGTGGTCCTCGCTGTGTCTCGCCGCCGGACGTTACGACGGATCTAGTGGCAGATAACATGGCGGGGCGCCCCTCGCCACCCCTAGAAGTGGATGGCGCGACCATATGCATCAAGAACAGATTCATGCATCGCCTCGGACAGGGTCGGATGTGGGAAAATGGTCTGGATCAGTTCGGCCTCGGTGGCTTCCAGCGTGCGGGCGATGGCATATCCCTGGATCAGTTCCGTCACCTCCGGCCCAACCATATGCGCCCCGAGCAACTCACCTGTCGCGGCATCGAACACGGTCTTGATCAGCCCCTGGTCATCGCCAAGCGCGATGGCCTTGCCATTGGCCAGCATCGGGAACCTGCCGACACGCACCTTGTGGCCGGCCTTGATGGCGGCCGCCTCGGTCATGCCGACAGATGCCACCTGCGGGCGACAATAGGTGCAGCCTGGCACAGACCCGTCGGCAATGGCATGGACACCCGCCTCGCCGGCAATCTTCTCGACGCAGATAATCCCCTCATGGCTTGCCTTGTGGGCCAGCCAAGGCGGACCGGTCACATCGCCGATCGCATAGACGCCGGGTTCACCCGTCGCGCCATAGCCATCGGTTACGATGTGCCCGCGATCAATCTTGACCCCGGTGCCCTCGAGGCCAAGCGATTCGGAATTGCCGGTGATGCCGACGGCCATGATGGCGCGTTCGGCGACCACGGGTACGATGCCACCCTCGAAGCTGGCGGTGACCCCGCCCGCCGATGGTTTCAGGCTGGAAAGGCGCGCGCGGGTCAGCACCTTCATGCCGCGTTTGACGAAAGCCTTCTGCACGAAATCGGAAATTTCGGCATCCTCGACCGGCAGGATCCGGTCCATCGCCTCGATCAGCGTCACCTCTACTCCCATGTCGAGATAGAAGGAGGCGAATTCCGAGCCGATGGCGCCGGACCCGATGATGACAAGCGATTTCGGCATGGTCTCGGGAACCATCGCCTCGCGATAGGTCAGGATCGTCTTGCCGTCAGGCTCGATGCCGGGAAGTGAGCGCGCCCGCGCGCCGGTCGCCAGTATCACATGTTTTGCTGTCAGCGTGGCTCCGCCGGCAAGCTTGACCTCGCGAAGATCGCCGCGGCGCGCGCCAAGCCTCGCCAGATCATCAAACACCGTGACCTTGTTCTTTTTCAGCAGATGCTGCACGCCACCCGAAAGCCGGCCAGCCACCTTGCGTGACCGCCTGACCACAGCCGGAAGATCGATGCTGACCTCACCGCTGACGGTGATTCCGAATTCCTTCATCTCGTCGATGGAATGGCGCAGCTCGGCCGCCCGCAGCAGGGCCTTGGTCGGAATACATCCCCAGTTCAGGCAGATCCCGCCAAGATGCTCGCGCTCGACAAGCGCCACCTTCATTTTCAGCTGCGATGCCCGGATGGCGGTGACATAGCCGCCGGGGCCACCACCAACAACGACCAGATCAAAGGATGTCTCGGTTGCCATGATTGGTCCTCCGGGTGCCCTAGAGCAACATTGTGACAGGAGCTTCGATATAGCCCTTGAAGGCCTGCAGCCATTCTGCGCCGACGGCACCATCCACCACCCGGTGGTCCGCCGACAACGTTACTGTCATCACCGTCGCGACAGCCAGCTGCCTGTCATGCACCACCGGCCGCTCTTCACCCGCTCCAACGGCAAGGATCGCGCCCTGCGGCGGGTTGATGACGGCGGCGAATTCCCTGACACCATACATGCCAAGGTTGGAGATGGTGAAGCTGCCGCCGCTGAATTCCTCGGGCGCCAGATTGCCGTCGCGGGCCCGCGTTGCAAGATCGCGGCTGATCGCGGCGATCTCGGCAAGCCCTTTCTGCTCGGCCGCCCAGATGACCGGCGTCACGAGACCACCCTCAACGGCCACCGCCATGGCGATATCGGCATGCGTAAACAGCCGTGTATTGTCGCCTTCCCATGACGCGTTCGCCTTCGGCACCTTGATCAGCGCCATCGCGGCGGCACGGATGATCAGGTCGTTGACCGAAATTTTCACACCTTCAGGCGCGCGATCATTCATCTGCCGACGGGCCGCCAGCAGATTGTCGATCTCACAATCAACCGTCAGATAGAAATGCGGGGCCGTTGCCTTGGATTCCTGAAGCCGGGCCGCGATGATCTTGCGCATCTGGCTGTTCGGCTCCACTCGGCTGTCACCCTGAACGGCCGCAACTGCGGCGGTGCGTGTCGCGACTGCCGGGGCCGACACTCTGGCAGCTTCGACATCACGGCGCAGAATCCGGCCATGCGGGCCACTGCCGGCAAGCGATTCGAGATCAACACCGCGCTCGGCCGCGATCCGGCGCGCCAGCGGGCTGGCGAAAATGCGCCCAGTGTTCGAAGAGTTGTTCGAAGAGGTGTTCGAAGTGGCGGCAGATGGCGCAGGGGACGGTATGACCGGTTCAGCCTGCGGTTGCGGCGCAGATTCGACAGCCGCTGTATCTGCCACAGCTGCCTGCGAAGGTGCTGCCTGCGGCGCGGCGGTGGTGGGCCCGGCGGCAGCGGCCGCGGCATCCTCCACAGTTTCACCATCCTCGGCAAGCCGGGCAATCGGCGTTCCCACGGCCACACCCTCGGTACCCGCTTCGACCATGACGCTCGCCAGAACGCCGTCATCCACGGCCTCGACTGCCATCGTGGCCTTGTCGGTCTCGATCTCGGCAATGACATCGCCACTGCGAACGGTATCACCGACCGCGACCATCCATTTCGCCAGCGTTCCGGTTTCCATCGTTGGCGAGAGCGCCGGCATCAGAATATCGATCGCCATCCCTCAAGCCCCCCGGAAGCCGGCACAGGTGGCCTGAACCGTCGCCGTGATATCCTCGATCTGCGGCAGGGCCAACTTTTCGAGGTTGGCGGCATAGGGCATCGGCACATCCTTGCCGGTGACCCGCGCGATCGGCGCGTCAAGCCAGTCAAAGGCCTGTTCCATCACCTGCATGGCGATTTCGGACCCGAGACCGGCAAACGGAAAGCCTTCCTCGCAGGTCACCAGCCGCGAGGTTTTCCTGACCGAGGTGACAATCGTCTCGATGTCGAGCGGGCGGATCGTGCGAAGGTCGATCACTTCCGCCGAAATCCCCATCTCGGCAAGCTGGTCAGCAGCCTCAAGGGCGCGGCCAACCATGATCGAGAAGGCGGTGATGGTGACATCGCTTCCCTCGCGAACGATTTTCGCGCGGCCAATCGGCACCACCCAGTCATCATCCGATGGCACGTCGAAACTCTGCCCGTACATCACCTCGTTCTCGAGGAAGATCACCGGGTTCGGATCACGGATCGCCGCCTTCAGCAGGCCCTTGGCGTCCGCCGCCGACCATGGCGCGACAACCTTCAGGCCCGGGCAATGCGCGTACCAGCTTGCATAGCATTGCGAATGCTGCGCCGCCACGCGGCTGGCCGCGCCGTTCGGCCCGCGAAAGACGATGGGGCACCCCATCTGGCCGCCCGACATATACAGCGTCTTGGCTGCCGAATTGATGATCTGGTCGATGGCCTGCATGGCGAAGTTAAAGGTCATGAATTCGACCACCGGCCGCAGATCGCCAAACGCCGCACCGACACCAAGCCCGGCGAAACCCTGCTCGGTGATCGGCGTGTCGATCACCCGCTTCGGGCCGAATTCGGCAAGCAGCCCTTGGGTGACCTTGTAGGCGCCCTGATACTCGGCGACTTCCTCGCCCATGACGAAGACGCTGTCGTTGGCGCGCATTTCCTCGGCCATCGCATCGCGAAGCGCCTCACGCACCGTTATCGCGGTGCTGTCACCGGCTGCCACCGGTTCGGCCGCCACACTGTCCGCCACGGGCGTCGCCAGCACCGGTGGTGCCACGGCAGTCATGGATTCGGGAGTTTCCGGCGCGGCACCGGCAGATGCCACCCCCGCCGCAGGAGGGGCGGCCGGCGGCATCGCATCGGCGCTGTCGCCCTCTTCCAGAAGCATCGCGATCGGCGCATTAACCTTCACACCTTCGCTTCCCGCAGGGACAAGGATCCTGCCAATCGTACCGTCGTCGAGCGCCTCGACCTCCATTGTGGCCTTGTCGGTTTCAATCTCGGCGATCACATCGCCGCTGCGAACCGTCGCACCCTCCTCGACAAGCCATTTGGCGAGCGTCCCCTCTTCCATTGTCGGCGACAGTGCCGGCATCAGTATCTCGATCGCCATGGATCAGGCCTCCTTCCGGCTGTCACGACCACCGGTCGGCAGCAGAATATCGGTGAAGAGTTCAGACGGATCGGGCTCGGGACTTGTCTGCGCGAATTCGGTGGCGCGAAGGACAACCGCCTTGACGTCGGCGTCGATGGATTTCAGCTCATCCTCGGTGACATCCTGCTTGCCCAGAACCTCGCGCAACTGATCGATCGGATCATGCTGCTTGCGCATCGCGTCGACTTCCTCGCGGGTCCGGTATTTTGCCGGGTCGGACATGGAATGCCCACGATAGCGATAGGTCTTCATCTCCAGCACATAGGGCCCCTTGCCGGACCTACAATGCTCCAGCGCCTGGGCGCCGGCGGCGCGCACAGCCAGCACATCCATGCCGTCAACCTGCATCCCGGGAATGCCATAGGCGGCCCCGCGATCGGCAAGCGACCGGCCGGCCGCCGCGCGGGTCACCGCGGTGCCCATGCCATACTGGTTGTTCTCGATCACGAACAGGCAGGGCAGGTCCCACAGCGCCGCCATGTTGAAACTCTCATAGACTTGGCCCTGATTGACGGCGCCATCGCCAAGATAGGTCAGGCAGACATTCGGCTCGTCACGATATTTGTGGGAAAAGGCGAGGCCGCAGCCAATCGGCACCTGCGCGCCGACAATGCCATGGCCACCAAAAAAATTCTTCTCGCGGCTGAACATATGCATCGATCCGCCCTTGCCGCGCGAGTAGCCACCCTCACGCCCCGTGAGCTCAGCCATCACGCCGTCGGCATCCATCCCGCAGGCCAGCATGTGACCATGATCGCGATAGGATGTGACGACGGTATCGCCCGGCTTGCTGACCGATTGCAGACCAACAACGACCGCCTCCTGACCAATATAGAGGTGGCAGAAACCGCCAATCTGACCCATCCCGTAGAGCTGCCCCGCTTTCTCCTCGAAGCGGCGGATCAGCAGCATGTCACGATACATTTCGACAAGATCGTCGCGCGCCGGCAGATCATTCATCGCCGTGGCACCGGACGCCGCCTTCGGTGGACGTCCCGGCTTGCGCTTGCGTTGGGCCTTTGCCATTTCGGCCATCAGTTCCTCCCCGACCTGCAAAAACGAGTGATCTGCGGTTGTGATACGCGGAATCACAAAAGGGTCCGGGCATGCCGGACCGTTTACAGAACGAGGGTTTACCGAAAAAATAATTTTTTCAATAATTTTATTTCGTTGTTTTTATTTAATAAATATAAAATAAACTGAATTTCAGTTTATTTCTGTATCCGGCAATATGTCTGAAAATTTCAATTTCGACAGGTCAATTGAAATTATGACATCGTTCGGCGAATAGAGGCCCAGTTCGGCGCGCGCCGTTTCCGCCAGCATGTCGGCATCAAGCGAGTCCGCCTGCAGCAGGTGAATCCGGTGCGACAGAAAATCGTGATGTCGTTGCAAAAGTGCCAGCTTTTCCTCGGCAAGCATGATCCGGCGATCAAGTTCCGGGCGGGCAAGAATGCCGCGGTCGCCGGCAAGGATATGAAATCCGAAGAAGATCACAACCGAGGAGAGCAGCAGGGAACTGCTCATCAGCACGATCAGGCGTCGGCGCGCGGCATACATGTCTGACCCCTTTGGACAGGTGGACAACCCACATTTCAGGGGTCAGTGAATCAAAGCCGATTCATCAGGTCAAGAAAAAAGCGAATCGCCGGATTCCTTGACGTTTTCGTGATTCTACCACTGATATAATCCGATCAGGCCCGCAGGATGCTGCCACCGGCATAGAGGCCGGAGGAATCCAGCTCCTCATTGATCCGCAGCAACTGGTTATATTTCGCCAGCCTGTCGGAGCGCGACAGCGAGCCGGTCTTGATCTGGCCGGCATTTGTCGCCACCGCAAGATCGGCGATGAAACTGTCCTCTGTCTCGCCGCTACGATGCGAAATGACCACGCCAAACCCAGCCTTCTGCGCCATCTCGACGGCTTGCAGCGTTTCCGACAAAGTACCGATCTGGTTGACCTTCACCAGGATCGCGTTCGCCGTTTCCTCTGTGATGCCACGGGCAAGCCGTTCGGCGTTCGTCACGAACAGATCGTCACCGACAATCTGGATTTTGTCACCGACAGCGGCGGTCAGCGCGGCAAAACCGTCCCAGTCCTCCTCATCCATCGGGTCCTCGAGCGAGACAATCGGATGGTTGCCGACAAGCGCGGTCCACATCGCGACCATTTCCTGCGATGACAGGCTGCGCCCCTCACCCGCCAGATGATAGGCCCCGTCCCTGTAAAGTTCGGTCGCGGCGGCGTCGATTCCGATCACCACGTCATCGCCGGGAGTGCATCCGGCGGCCTCGATCGATTTGCGGATGTAGTCGAGCGCCTCGTCGGTCGAGTTGATGGCCGGCGCAAAACCGCCCTCGTCACCGACGGCTGTGGAATGCCCGGCCTGCGCCAGAAGCGATTTGAGAGCGTGAAAAATCTCCGCACCAACGCGCACCGCATCAGGGAAATGGGGCACGCCAACCGGCATCACCATGAATTCCTGCACATCCAGCGCGTTATTGGCATGCGCACCGCCATTCATGATGTTCATCATCGGGGTTGGCAGCAGATGCGCATGCATGCCGCCAAGATAGCGCCATAGCGGCAGGCCGACAGATTCCGCCGCGGCACGCGCCGCCGCCATCGACACGCCGAGAATGGCATTGGCACCAAGCCGTCCCTTGTTGGCGGTGCCGTCAAGATCGATCATCGCCTGGTCAAGCCCGGCCTGATCAAGAGCGTCAGCGCCGACCAGCGCATCGAAGATCTCCATATTCACCGCCTCGATGGCCCGCAGGACACCCTTGCCGCCATAGCGCGAGGTGTCACCGTCACGAAGCTCGACAGCCTCATGCGCGCCGGTTGACGCGCCTGACGGCACGGCAGCACGGCCAAAAGCCCCGTCCTCGAGAAGAACATCGACCTCGACCGTCGGATTGCCGCGCGAATCCAGTATTTCGCGGGCCTGGATGTCTTCGATGGCACTCATCTCTTGTTGTCCTTCTGCAGTTTGGTGGCAAGGTGGATTGCGATGCGACGGCTATAGCGCCGACAGCCTGAAATTGCAATTTTGCGCCGCTGTCAGCCGCGCCGCGCCTCGTCGATCCGTCGCAGCTGGTCCAGTACGGCAGGCATGGCGTCAAGCGGCACCATGTTGGGGCCGTCGGAGGGAGCGCTGTCCGGGTCCTGGTGGCTTTCCATGAACAGCCCGTTGACACCCACAGCAACCGCGGCACGGGCCAGCACCGGCACAAATTCGCGCTGGCCGCCGGAACTGCCGCCAAGACCGCCAGGCTGCTGGACCGAATGCGTCGCATCGAAAATCACCGGATGGCCAAGATCGGCCATCTGTGGAATGGCCCGCATGTCCGACACCAGCGTGTTATATCCGAATGAGGTGCCGCGCTCGGTTAGCATCACGCGTTCATTGCCGGTGCCGGTGACCTTGGCTGCGACATGCTTCATGTCCCATGGCGCCAGAAACTGGCCCTTCTTGATGTTCACGACGGCGCCGGTGGCGGCCGCAGCGACGACAAGGTCGGTCTGCCGGCACAGAAACGCCGGTATCTGCAGCACATCCACCACCTCGGCGACCGGTGCGCACTGATCGGGAAGGTGAACATCGGTCAGAACCGGACAGCCGAAGGCGTCCTTGACCTGCTGGAAAATCCGCAACCCCTCATCCATGCCGACGCCGCGCGCCGCCCCGGCCGAGGTGCGGTTGGCCTTGTCGTATGAGGATTTGTAGACAAATCCCATCCCGGCGGCGGCGGCCATCTCGGCAAGCGCCCCGGCGCACATCATCGCGTGATCCAGCCCCTCCACCTGGCACGGGCCGGCAATCAGCAGCAACGGGCTGTCACCGCCGCAAGGGACGCTGGCGATGTGAAAGCTCGACATATCACTTTCTCCCGATGACGGATTGGCGACCATGATGTCAGACAAGCCGTGATTTTTCCATCGACGCGGCGACGAATCCGGTGAACAGCGGATGCGGGTCGAATGGTTTGGATTTCAATTCCGGATGGAAC
>JAAZUU010000093.1 GCA_018624035.1 Rhodobiaceae bacterium
AAAAGAGCCGATATCCAGTGACCCGATATCGATTGACAATCATTTCATTTGAAATGATTGTGGAAAGGTCGTCAAGATGGAGGCTGACATGACACTGGCGATGATGCCCGGATTCGGCAATGACTTCGAGACAGAGGCGCTGGAAGGCGCGCTGCCGCAAGGCCGCAATTCGCCCCAGAAATGCGCCTATGGCCTGTATGCCGAACAGCTGAGCGGCTCGCCCTTTACCGCGCCGCGGGCCACAAATGAGCGGTCGTGGCTGTATCGGATCCGGCCGTCGGTGCGGCATACAGGACGGTTCGCGCGGATCGAGGTGCCGCTGTGGAAGACAGCGCCGGATGGCGATCCGGATGATCTGCCGCTTGGCCAGTATCGCTGGAACCCGTTGCCGATTCCGTCCGGAACGGTCGATTTCATCGACGGCGTCCGCACGATGACAAGCGCCGGCGACGCCCGCCAGCATGTTGGCATGACGGCCGGCATCTACACTGTCACCGCCGGCATGGCCGACCGTGTGCTGATCAATGCCGATGCCGAGATGCTGATTGTCCCGCAGCGGGGCGAAATCGAGATTTTCACCGAGATGGGCAGGATGCGGATCGGCCCGGGTCATATCGCCATCATCCCGCGCGGCATGTTGGCCAAATACAACCCGATCGACGGCGCGGCACGCGGCTATCTGTGCGAGAATTACGGGGCCAAATTCACCCTCCCCGACCGCGGCCCGATCGGCGCCAACTGTCTTGCCAACCCGCGTGACTTCAAAACGCCGGTGGCGGCCTTCGAGGACAGCGGGACACCGCATCAGCTGGTGATCAAATGGTGTGGCGGCTTCCATGTGACCGAGCTTGGCCACTCGCCGCTCGACGTTGTCGCCTGGCACGGCAACTACGTTCCCTGCTGCTATGACCTGTCCACCTTCTCGCCGGTTGGCGCGATAGCCTTCGATCACCCCGACCCGTCGATCTTCACTGTGCTGACCGCGCCGTCAGAGACAGCCGGCACCGCGAATATCGATTTCGTGATCTTTCCCCCGCGCTGGATGGTGGCCGAGAACACCTTCCGCCCCCCCTGGTATCATCGCAACATCATGTCCGAATTCATGGGGCTGATCACCGGCCAGTACGACGCCAAGGAAGAAGGGTTCCTCCCCGGCGGGGCCAGCCTTCACAATATGATGCTGCCGCATGGTCCCGACCTCGACGCCTTTGAAAAGGCCTCGAACGCCGATCTGAAACCGGTCAAGCTGACAGACACGATGGCCTTCATGTTCGAGACCCGATTCCCGCAGAAGGTCAGCCGTTTCGCCGCGACGACGGACCGGCTTCAGGATGATTACATCGAATGCTGGGGTGGGCTGAAAAAGCATTTTGACGGCACCCCGTAGGACACCAGCCTGCCGACGCCACAGGAAAGGAAACCCGGATGAAACTCGCCACCCTTGATGACGGCACCCGTGACGGACAGCTTGTTATCGTGACCCGCGATCTGACGCGCTGCGCGCCGGCCGGCGATATCGCACCGACGCTGCAGGCGGCGCTTGACGAGTGGGAGATGATCGCCCCGCGCCTGGCGATTCTGGCGGCGGCGCTTGAGGCAGGCGATGTCGGGGGCGCGTCTTTCGATCAGGCGGCGGCACATTCGCCGCTGCCACGCGCCTATCAGTGGGCGGATGGGTCGGCCTATGTCAATCATGTGGCGCTGGTCAGGCAGGCCCGCGGCGCCGAAATGCCGGACAGTTTCTGGACCGACCCGCTGATGTATCAGGGGGGCTCGGATGATTTCCTGCCGCCCCGCGCGCCAATCCCGATCCCAGATGAATCATGGGGAATCGACATGGAGGCAGAACTGGCGGTGATCACCGATGATGTACCGATGGGCGTGTCCGAGGCGGACGCGGCGGCGCATATCAAGCTGGTGATGCTGGTCAATGACGTGTCGCTGCGAAACCTGATCCCGGCCGAGCTTGGCAAGGGATTCGGGTTTTTCCAGTCGAAGCCGTCGACCGCCTTCTCGCCGGTGGCGGTGACGCCTGACGAGCTTGGCGATGCCTGGCAGGGCTGCGTGCTTCACCGGACCATGGAAGTCGATCTGAACGAGGCCCCGCTTGGTCGCGCCGATGCCGGCACCGACGCCACCTTCAGTCTTGCACGGCTGGTCTCGCATGCCGCGAAATCGCGCAATCTGCGGGCCGGCGCCATCATCGGATCGGGCACCGTGTCGAATCGTGACGCCGATGGCGGCCCGGGCCGCCCTGTGGCGGATGGTGGCAGGGGCTATTCCTGCCTTGCCGAAATCCGTATGGTGGAGACAATCCGCGATGGCAAGCCGGCAACACCGTTCATGAGGTTTGGCGACCGCGTGGGAATCGAAATGCATGATGATGACGGCGCCAGCATTTTCGGCCGCATCGACCAGGTGGTGGAAGAATATCATGGCTAAGAGCTTTGCCTCGCAGGGAGACCTGGGCGAAAAGACAATCAGCTTTACCGAGATCGGGCGTGATCTGTGGGCCTTCACCGCCGAGGGTGACCCGAACACCGGCGTCATCATCGGCGATGACAGCGTGATGATCATCGACGCCCAGGCAACGCCGCGTCTGGCGAATAAGGTCGTGGAAAAAATCCGCTCGGTCACTGACAAACCGATCAAGCATGTCGTGCTCTCGCACTATCATGCGGTGCGCGTTCTTGGCGCCTCGGCCTATGGCGCATCGGAAATCATCGCCTCGCAGACCTGCCAGTCCATGATTCATGAGCGCGGGCAGGAAGACTGGGACAGCGAGTTCGCGCGCTTCCCGCGCCTGTTTGAAGGTCATGAAAGCATTCCCGGCCTGACCTGGCCGACGATCACCTTCACCGACCGGATGACGGTCAATCTCGGCCGCCGTCGGGTCGAGCTGATGTTCCTTGGCCGGGCGCATACCGCCGGCGACATCGTCGCCTTTGTGCCCGACGAGCAGGTGATGTTCACCGGCGACATCGTCGAATATCACTCGGCCTGCTATTGCGGTGACGGACATTTCAATGACTGGGGAGGCACGCTTGACAGCATCGCCGCCTTCCGGCCCGCCGCCATCGCGCCGGGGCGCGGCGATGCGCTTGTCGGCGACGAGATGGTGACGACGGCAATCGAGAACACCCGTGATTTCGTCGCCAGCACCTATCGGCCGGCGGCGATGGTCGCGGCGCGCGGCGGCACGCTGAAAGATGCATGGGACGCGGTGCGCGAGGAATGCGATCCGAAATTCGCCGACTACGCCATCTATGAGCATTGCCTTCCCTTCAATGTCGCACGCGCCTTTGACGAAGCGAAGGGGATCGACACGCCGCGGATCTGGACGGCCGAGCGCGACATGGAAATGTGGAACGCGCTGCAGAACGGCTAGCCGCGGGAAGGATTGTGTGAGCATGGCAAGATACCAGTTTGAGCCTTTCGACTATGTGACGCCGCCCGAACTGTCGGGCGCGGCCAGCGCCTCGGCGCCGGTGATCATCGTCGGCGCCGGTCCGATTGGCCTGGCCGCAGCCATCGACCTTGCAACGCATGGCGTCGCCAGCATCGTCGTCGATGACAACAATGTCGTGTCGGTCGGCAGCCGGGCGATCTGCTGGGCCAAGCGGAGCCTCGAGATCTTCGACCGGCTGGGAGTCGGCGAGAGGATGCTGGAAAAAGGCGTCACCTGGAAACTTGGCCGGGTCTATCGCGGCGACCGCGAGGTCTATAATTTCGATCTTCTTCCCGAGGACGGGCACAAATTCCCGGCCTTCATCAATCTCCAGCAATATTACGTTGAACAATTTCTGGTCGAGCGTTGCGCCGACTTCCCTGATCTGATCGATGTGAGATTCAAGAACCGGGTGCTGTCGGTCGGACAGGATGAAACCGGCGTCACCGCCGAGATCGACACGCCGGACGGTGCCTATACGCTGCGCGGCGAATATCTTCTTGCCTGCGACGGTGCCAACAGCCGGATCCGGCGGCAATTCGGGCTTGATTTCGAGGGCCGGCATTTCGAGGAACGCTTCCTCATCGCCGATGTCGAGATGGAGGCGGATTTCCCGTCCGAGCGCTGGTTCTGGTTCGCGCCGACCTTCCACCCCGGCCAGTCGGCGCTGCTTCACAAACAGCCTGACAATATCTACCGCATTGATCTTCAACTGGGACCCGATGCCGACCCGGAAGAAGAGAAAAAGCCGGAAAACGTCATCCCGCGTATCGAGAAAATCGTCGGCGGACGGCCCTTCAAGCTGGACTGGGTGTCGGTCTACTCCTTCAATTGCCGCCGCATCGACCGCTTTGTCCATGACCGGGTGATCTTCGTCGGTGATTCCGCCCATGTTGTCTCGCCCTTCGGCGCGCGGGGCGGCAATGGCGGCATGCATGATGTCGATAATCTGTGTTGGAAGCTGGCCGGGGTCGTGACCGGTGACGCCGCGCCCGGACTGCTGGAAAGCTACAACGATGAACGCGTCCACGGGGCTGACGAGAATATCCGGAATTCCAGCTGGACTTCGCGTTTCATGTCGCCGGAACCCGGGATCGAGATGGCGTTCCGCAATGCCGCGCTGAGCCTTGCCGTCGATACGGCCTTCGCGCGGCGGGTTGTCAATGCCGGCCGGCTGTCGGTTCCCTGCCAGCTGGCGGACAGCCCGTTGAACGGCGATGATGCCGGCGGGCCGGAGGTGCCCCAGAAGGTTGGGATGGTTGCCCTCGACGCGCCGCTCAGCGATCGTGACGGCAGGCCAACCTGGCTGATGAACCAGCTTGGTGGGCGTTTTGTCTGTCTTGTCACCGGCGATGCCGAGGCCCCGGCAGACCTTCCGGGCGGCGTCGAACTTGTCCGTATTGGCCGTGGCGGGTTCGGTGACGCCGAAGGCCACGTTCAGGAGCGCTATGGCGATGCTGTCTATCTGGTCCGGCCGGACCAGCATGTCGCGGCACGCTGGGTGGCGCCGGGTGTGGATGATATCCGCGCCGCCCTGGCACGCTGCGCCGCCACCATCGCCGCGTGAGGGAGGCGGGCATGGCGCTGAAAACCGAATTCAATCTTGGCACCGACAGTGACGCCCTTTTCAATGAGCTGTTGCAGGCGCATGAAGGTCTCAGCCGCGAACAGTCCGAACAGCTGAACGCCGGCCTGATCCTGATCATGATGAACCATATCGGCGAGTCCGGGATCATTCGCGAGGCCGTGGCACGGGCCCGCGCCGCACTTGACGCCTGACCCCACCACGCGCCCTGACGAGACAGGCAGCAAAGACAAAGGCAAAGGCAAGGCCATGACAGAAACCGTTCTCTATGATTACTGGCGATCCTCGGCCAGCTTTCGCGTGCGGATTGCCTTGCATCTGAAGGGCATTCCCTTTACCCCGGTCGCGGTCAATCTGCTTGAAGGCGACCAGCGCAGCGAATCGCATCTGGCACGCAACCCGCAGGGGCTCGTACCGGCGCTGGCCATTGACGGGTTGATGATGACGCAGTCACTGGCGATCCTCGAATATCTGGATTCGCGCACACCCAAGCCGCCGCTGATGCCGGATGACCCGGCCGAGGCGGCGCGATTGCGGGCCATCGCCCATGCCATCGCCATGGAGATTCACCCGATCTGCAACCCGAGCGTTGTCGCGCATCATGCTGCCGCCTTCGACGGCGATGCCGATGACAGCGCCGCCTGGATGCGGCATTTCATCGACAAGGGCTTGCGCGCTGTCGAAGCCCTTGCCGACCAGTCCCCCAGGGGCGACTTTCTGCATGGAGATGCACCGGGTCTTGCCGATTGTGTCCTCGTCCCGCAGCTCTACAACGCCCGCCGTTGGGGTGTCGATCTTGCCGCCATGCCACGCCTTGTCGCCATAGACGCCGCCTGCATGGATCTGCCAGCCTTCCGCGCCGCGGCGCCGGAAACGGTGAAGCCGGCGGACAACTGACCCACCGGGTATGACAACAGACAATGTTCCACGTCATTCTTTTCAACCCGCAGATCCCGCCCAATACCGGCAATATCATCAGGCTGTGCGCGAACACCGGGGCAAGTCTGCATCTTGTCCATCCGCTCGGCTTCACACTCGACGCCAAATCATGCCGGCGGGCCGGGCTCGACTATCATGACCTTGCCAGCGTCTTGCAGCATGACAGCCTTGATGCCTGCCTTGCGGGCCTGCAGCCGCAGCGGCTTTTCGCGGTGACGAAATTCGCCGCGCAGCGTTATGACAGACCGCGTTACGCCAGCGGCGATGCCTTCCTGTTCGGTGCCGAGACAACCGGCCTGCCGGCCGACATTCACGCCAGCCTTGCCGATGAGGCGAAAATCGGTCTTCCGATGAGTGGCGGCAATCGCAGCCTAAATCTGGCCAACGCGGTGTCCGTCGTGATCTACGAGGCGTGGCGCCAATGCGGCTTTGACGGTATGGTGGGCCCGATGAGCGGCAACGAGTTTTCCTGACGCATGACACCTTCCGATTTGCCCATTGGCGGCCCCGCCGACCTTCACCAGATCGACACCCCGCCGCCGGCCGAGGGCGAGATCGTCCGGCTTGCCGAGGATCTGGTCTGGTACCGGTTCCGGATGCCGTTCCGGCTCAACCACATCAATTTGTTCGCATTGGAGACCGAGGCCGGGTGGGTGCTGGTCGATTGCGGGATCAACACCGATGACACCGCCGGCCAGTGGGACGCGATCCTGCCGCAACTGACAGCGCGGCGGCCGATTGCCGGCATTCTGGTCACACATCACCATGGCGACCATATCGGCCATGCCGGCCCACTGGCGGCGCGGACCGGCGCGCCCATCCTGATGGGGCAGGCCGAACATGACATGGCGCGCGCAGCGCTGACGATGAGTGATGCCGAGTATGGCGCCATGACCGCCGATGCCTATGCAAATTACGGCCTGCCGACGGAGGTCGTCGAGCGCAACCGCGGAATCGGCAATTACTATCGCCAGCTTGTGGCGCCGCTTCCCGAGATCACGATTATTGATCCTTTATGGCGTCTTCGCACCATCGCCGGCGAATGGACACCCCGCTTTGACGCCGGTCATTCGCCGGGACATGTCGGGCTGGTCGACAGTGAGCGCAGGCTCTATCTTGCCATCGACTTCCTGCTTGGCCGTATTTCGCCAAACATCTCGGTCAGCCTGCGCGCACCGGACGGCGATGTTCTGGCCCATTATTATGACTATCTGAGCGGGCTCGACTGGCTGACGCCAGACTGGAAGATTTTCTGCGGCCATGACTGGCACTATTTCGACGGTGCGCGGCGGGCGCGGCAGCTGATCGCCCATCATGACCGGCGGCTTGACCAGCTTCGCGGCGCGCCCATGCCGCTGACAACGGATGATGCCATCAGCACGCTGTTTCCCATGGAACTGACAGATCATGAGATCTATTTCGCCAGCTGCGAGGCGCGCGCGCATCTGAACCATCTGGTGACACGCGGCGAAATGGTGCGTGAGATAACCGGCGGCATCGCCCGGTTCACGCCGGTCTAGGTCAAATCAGGAGCCCTCATGCGGCGCTTGCCGCAATTGACAGCCTTCGGCCAGTCCGGCACAACCGAACGCGACCGACGCAACGGAGCGCAGCGATGAGCGACGACTACAAATTTGACACTTTGAGTCTTCATGCAGGCCATGTTCCCGACCAGCAGCATGGCTCGCGCGCCGTGCCAATCCATCAGACGACCTCATATGTGTTCCGTGACACCGAACATGCGGCGGCGCTCTATAATATGGAGCTTGGCGGCCACCTCTATACCCGCATCTCGAACCCGACCGTCGCCGTCCTTGAACAGCGGGTGGCCGCGCTCGATGGCGGGGTGGCGGCCACCGCCACAGCCTCCGGCATGGCGGCGCTGACCACCGCGGTGATGACCATCTGTTCGGCGGGCGACCATATCGTCGCCTCGTCGCGCATGTATGGCGCGAACATCAATCTTCTTGAAAATACGCTGCCGCGTTTCGGCATCACCACGACCTTTGTCGCGCCCGACGATCCCGACGCCATCGCCGCCGCCATTCAGCCCAATACAAAGATCATCTTCGGCGAGGTGATCGGAAATCCCGGCCTCGATGTGATGGATGTCGCCGCCGTTGCCGATGTGGCGCGCAAGGCGCATGTCCCGCTGATGCTGGACTGCACCTTCAACACGCCCTGGCTTCTGAAGCCGATCGAGCTTGGCGCCAATATCATCATCCACTCACTGACGAAATGGATGGGCGGGCATGGTGTTGCCATTGGTGGTGCGGTCGTCGATGGCGGCAATTTCGACTGGGGACGCGACGACCGCTTCCCGACAATCGCCGGACCGCATTACGCGATGAACGACATCAACTTCCATGAGGAGTTCGGCCCCGCCGCCTTCACCGCGAAGTTCCGCGCCGAGGGTATGTATAATTTCGGGCCCTCGATGTCGCCGACCAACGCCTTCCATATTCTGCAGGGGCTGGAAACCCTGCCACTTCGCATGCGGCGGCACATGGACAATACAGCGGCGATGCTGGACTTCCTGACCGGCCATGATGCGGTGGCATGGGTCAGGCATCCGACGCTTCCCGATCATCCAAGCCATGAGCTGGTCCAGCGGATGCTGCCGCGCGGCGGCGGGTCGATCATCGTCTTCGGGCTGAAGGGGGGGCGGGATGCCGGCAAAGCCTTTATCGAGGCGGTCGAGCTGTCATCACATCTGGCGAATGTCGGCGATGCCAAGACATTGGTCATCCACCCGGCCAGCACAACCCATTCACATATCTCCGCCGAGGCGATGGTCGAGGGCGGACTGTCGGATGACATGATCAGACTGTCGGTCGGGCTTGAGGATATCAGCGATATCACCGCCGATTTCGAGCTTGGATTCCGGGCAGCGGCGCGCGTCGCCGCCAAGGCGGCCGAATAATCGCCGACAGGAGAGCATCATGAAGCATGAATTGCATGGCGAGATGATCCATATCGCGACGGGCGGCGTGGATTTCGACAACAGCAAGCCTGTCCTGCTGTTCCTTCATGGCAGCGGACAGAGCCATCTGACCTGGGTGCTGCAAAGCCGCTATTTCGCACATCGCGGCCATGCCGTTCTGGCGCCCGATCTGCCGGGGCACGGCCTGTCAGGCGGCGCGCCTCTCGCCAGCATCGGCGAGATGGCCGACTGGAGCGTGGCGCTGCTGGAAAGCCTCGGTGTCACCAGCGCAACCTATGTTGCGCATTCGCAAGGTGTCCTGATCGCCCTGGAGGCGGCCGCACGGCACGCCGAACGGGTGGCGGGGCTGGCACTGATTGCCGGCGCGATGGCGATACCGGTCAATGACATGCTGATAGACATGGCGCGGTCAAGGCCGGAAAAGGCCTTTGCGATGATGACAAGCTGGGGTCATGGTCCGGCGGCACATATGTTCGACAATACGCAGCCGGGCCATTCCTTCCTTGGATATGGACGGCGGGTGATGGCGCAGAATGACACCGCCGCCCTGCATGCCGATCTCGTGGCGTGCAACAGCTATGATGGCGGGCCTGCCGCCGCCGCCGCGGTGACGCAGTCGAGCCTGTGCCTGATTGCCGGCCGTGATCGCATGACGCCGGCCAAGTTCGGACACAGGATGGCGGCGTCGATTGCCGACGCCGAGACCCGCACGTTCGAGCGTGCCGGGCATTTTCTGCCGGCGGAATTCCCGGTTGAGGTGAATCAGGCGCTGACCACCTTCCTCGCACGCTGAAACAGGGCCAATTGCCGCCCGGAGGTTACCGTAATGTCCATGATGGATTCGAGCTTCAAGAAGATTGCCGTGATCGGTGCCGGCACGATGGGAAGCGGCATCGCGGCGCAGATCGCCAATGCCGGCCATGAGGTGATGCTTTTCGATCTTCCGGCGAAACAGGCCGGCGAGGCGTCTCCGGCCGAACGCGCGATCCAGCGGCTTCTTGCCTCCGACCCGCCGCAACTGATGCATAAGCGGAACGCGTCCCGCATCATGACCGGCACGATCACCGATGATTTCGACCAGCTTGCCGACTGCGACTGGATCATCGAGGCGGTGGTCGAGCGTCTGGACATCAAGAAAGAGCTGTATAAGCGGCTTGACGCCACCATCGGTCCGGATTGCATTGTCAGTTCCAACACCTCGACGATCCCGATCCGGCTTCTTGTCGAGGATATGCCGACAGCCTTTCGCCAGCGTTTCGCGATCACGCATTATTTCAACCCGGTCCGATATATGCGGCTTCTCGAACTGGTCCGCGGCATCGACACCTCCGAGGAGGTGATCGACAGGCTTGCCGATTTCAACGACCGGGTGCTTGGCAAGGGCGTGGTGCGATGCGCCGACACGCCGGGCTTTCTTGGCAACCGGGTCGGTGTCTTCGCCCTGCAGGTCGGGATCGATGAGGCCATGCGGTGCGAACTTGATATCGAACAGGCCGATGCGCTCATGGGACGACCGATGGGAATCCCGAAAACCGGTGTGTTTGGCCTCTATGACCTTATCGGGATCGATCTGATGGTTGATGTTGTCGCCTCGCTTCGCAGCATCCTTCCCGATGGCGACGCCTTCCACGCTGTCGGCGGGCGCAACGACATGATCATGGCAATGATCGCGGACGGATTCACCGGCGACAAGGGACGTGGTGGTTTCTATCTCACCGGTGATGACGGCACCGAGATGGCGCGTCCGCTGACCGGTCCCGGCGACCCGCCTGCCGCCCCGCGCGCCCGCGACAAGACCCTGCCCGACGCGGCGCTGCGAGCTGCCGAGGCGGGTGCCACGCGCGGCGAACCGCTTCACGAGATCATTGACGGCGAAGATGCGTGCGCGCGTTTCTGCCGCCGGGTGCTGGCACGCGTCCTCGCCTACGCCGCGAGCCTTGTTCCCGACGTCACAGTCTCGCCGCAGGATATCGACGATGCGATGAAGCTCGGCTTCAACTGGCAGCGTGGCCCGTTCGAGATGATCGATGCCATCGGACCTGACAGAATGGCGTCACTCTTCGCCGAGGCCGGCATCACGCCCCCGCCGTCGCTGGCCGGCGACGGCCCGGTCTATCGCGCCGACGCCGGAATCCTGAATGTGCGGCATGCCGATGGCGATTACCGACCGGTCAGCCTGCCTGCCGGCGTGATGCGTTTTCACATGACCCGTCAGACATTGACGCCGATTGCCGGCAACAACGCAGCCAGCCTGTTCGCGCTGGACGGCGATCTGCGGCTTGTCGAGTTCCACTCCAAGGCCAACGCGCTGACCGATGAATCGATGCAGATCGTCGCCGCGGCGGCCGAGGATCATGGTGCCGGAATCATCATCCATAATGATGCGCAGCATTTCTCCGCAGGTGTCGATCTGAACGCCTTCCGCGCCTAT
>JAAZUU010000177.1 GCA_018624035.1 Rhodobiaceae bacterium
CAGTTCCGCATTGAATCGGTGATTGTCTTCGGCGCGGCGCTGTCCTACGCGCTGTTCCAGATCTGGACGCGGCGTCTCAAGGGGGCGGGCAGCCTGTCCGCCATGGTGACGGTGCAGCAGATCAGCTATGTCGCCGCTTCATTGCCGGTTCTGGCGGTCAATCTTGTCTGGCCGCGTCCCGAGTCCGACAATGTCTTGCTCGATTTCCTGCTTCGCGCCCCGATCATGCCGACCGGTCAGGACATGCTGTTTCTCGGTTTCTGCACCCTGGCCGTTCTGTTCCTGTCGGTGGCCTCGTCGAACGCCTACCGGTCGGTTGAGGCATCGATCATCGCGCCGTTCGAATATATCGCCATTCCGTTCGCGGTAATCTGGGGAATCCTGATCTGGAATGAATGGCCTGACGCGCTGTCCTGGGGCGGCATGGCGATGATCCTTGCCGGCGGTTTTTACACCATCTATCGCGAACGCGCGCGTGAGGTCGAGGTCATGACGGCCGCGCCGATGCCGGCATCCGCGGCGGCGGCGCAGGCCGTCGATGATGGCGCGCAGGATGAACCGGAACGCGGTGCCTAGCTGTCGCCGCCCTGCCACACGCCCTTGTCGCGGAGTGACTCCGCCACCTCGCGCGGCATGTAGGTCTCGTCATGCTTTGCAAGGACATTGCTGGCGGTCAGCGCGCCGCTGATGATCCGCCCCTCGGCGACAACACCCTGCCCCTCGCGGAACAGGCTTGGCAGGGCACCGTCAAAGCTGACGGCGATCTCGGCCTCGCCATCAGTGACGATGAAGCGCGATTCAAGGCCATCGATGCGAACGCTGCCATCCTTGACAAGGCCGCCAAGGCGAACCGGCCGCCCCTCGATATCGGCGGGAATCTCGGACGGGGTATAGAAAAAGACGATATTTTCGCGGAGCGCTCCGAGAACAAGCGCCACCGCGCCCGCCAGCAGGGTTGCGATGACGGCGATGCCGACTAGACGGCGTTGTTTCGGTGTCAGGCCGTTCGAGGATGTATCCATGAAGCGTTTCCTAGCGCCGCCATGATTGATGCGCAAGCCCAAGCGCCAGATGTGACTTCATGGCGCGCTTTAATCCGCCTGTGATGGTCCCGGTGGGTTGCAAGACAGCGCCGCGTCATCTATTCCAAGTGACAGGTTCCACCACCCAAACGCGAGTCTTGGTATTGATCATGGTTTTTTCGAAATTTACCCGCGTCATGGCAGTGGCCCTGACGGGCCTCTTCGTGCTCTCTGCGGGGCCTGCGCAGGCAGGTGACATTCAGGCTGGCGCCAAGGTCTTCAAGAAATGCAAGGCGTGCCATTATGTTGACAGGGAAAAGAACAAGACCGGCCCGCATCTTGTGAACATCATCGGACGTACCGCGGGCACGCTTGAAGGCTATAAATACTCGAAGGCGATGAAGGCGTCGGGCATCGTCTGGGACGAGGCAACACTTGCCGAATATCTGCGTGCGCCCAAAAAATATATAAAGGGTACGAAGATGGCCTTTGCCGGCCTTCGCAAGGATGCTGACATCGCCAATATCATCGCCTATCTGAAGACGCCCGAATGATGTCGCTCGCGGTGCCGCGGAACGGCATCTGACCGGTCGTACCTGATCCGCCCGACAACCCGGCCAAAGGGAGATGTAATCATGGATCCAATGATGAAGTATCCACGGCTCCGTGATCTGGAGCCGGCGGCGCGCCGCCGCATTCCGGCTTTCATCTTCGCCTATCTGGATTCCGGCACCGGGCACGACGTGACCAAGGCGGCCAATACGGCCTTTTATGACAGCCTGGCACTGACCCCGCAGTTTCTGCGCGGCCGGGTGGACCCGGACCTGTCCGTCTCACTGCTTGGCAAGAGCTACAACGCCCCGTTTGGCGTCGCGCCGATTGGCCTGTCCTCGACGATCTGGCCCGGGGCCGAGCAGATCCTTGCCAGGTCGGCGCGCAAGCACGGCTTTCCCTATACCTTGAGCACCGTCGCCGGCGAATCGATCGAGCGCGTGGCCGAGGTAGGCGGCGAAATGGCCTGGTTTCAACTCTATCCGCCGCGTGATCGTGACATCTGTTTTGACCTGATGCGGCGGGCGCGTGACGTGGGAGTGGACACGCTGGTTGTCACCGCGGATGTTCCGGCGCCAAGCCGCCGCGAGCGGATGCGGATTGCCGGCGCGCCGCTGGGAAGTCGCGGCAATTCGATGTACAGCCCGACAGTGTTGCTGCAGGCAGCAATGCGGCCGAACTGGGCCTTGCAAATGCTGATGAATGGCGGGCCACGCTTCCGCAACATGGAACCCTACGCCGCCAGGGACAAATCGCTTCCGATCACCAAATTCATCGGCTCGCAGCTGAATGGCAGCCTCGACTGGGATTACCTTGATGCGATACGTGACAAATGGCCAGGCAAGCTGCTTCTGAAAGGAATCCTGCATGGCCAGGATGCCGAACGCGCGATGCGTCAGGGCTGTGATGCGCTGGTGATTTCCAATCATGGCGGCCGCCAGCTTGATGCCGCCCCGCATCCGCTTCACCAGCTGCCGCATATCCGCTCGGTGGTCGGCAACAAGGTGCCGCTGATCGTCGATAGTGGCATTCAATCCGGACTCGATGTTGCCAAGGCGCTGGCCTCCGGGGCCGATTTCGTGCTGCTCGGCCGCGCCTTCATGTACGCTGTCGCCGCGCTTGGCGACAATGGTGGTGAACACGCCGCCGCGATCCTCTTTGAAGAGCTTCGTGATGTCATGGCGCAGCTTGGCACACAGAACATTGCCGGTCTTTCCGAAGTGTCGGTGACGCGGGACAATAGCTGATCCGGGACATGCAAGGGGTGCCATCATGATCATCAAAACAGCCATAACCATTGCTGTCGGTCTTTTCCTTGGCTTTCTGGCGGCTGGCGCGGCCACAGCCAGTGCCATGGAGGGCCTGAAGGCAAGTGATGTGCAGATCCGCGCCACGGCCCCCGGCATGACCGCGACCGGTGGTTATGTGACGATCCATAACCATTCGGACGAGGCTGACAGGCTTGTCGGTGTCGCTGCGGATTTCGCCGCGAAGGCCGAGATCCACACCATGATGCATGAAAACGGCGTGATGAAGATGCGGGCCCTGCCGGATGGGATCGAAATTCCTGCTGGCGTCATGGTTGAACTGGCACCCGGCGGCCTGCATCTGATGCTCATGGGTCTGACCCGCACATTGCAGGCAGGACAGATGCTGGAGGTCGAGCTCACCTTCGCCTCCGGCAAGAGGATGCGCCTGCCGGCCCATGTCAAACGTCCCGGTGATATTGCCGGCGGTGATGGTGGAAAGTCGGCTGGCCATGGCCACTCACACAATCATTCGCACAATCATTCACACAATCATTCACAGGACCATTCACACAGCAATTCCGGCAGCTAGCGACGCCTTGTCTCAGAAAATGCCGGCATCGAGCCCTGCCGCCATACCCATGGCCAGTTCCTCGACCTCGCCGGGAAAGCTGTTCGACCAGTCGCCATGCAGGATCAGTGGCGGCGCGACAAGCCGCCACCGCTGCGCGCCGACAATATTTTCAAGCGCCCGACGCGTCGCCGTGCCATCAAGGCCGGCGCGGATGTACATGCCGATCGGCAGACCCTCATACCGGCCAAGCCAGTCATTGTAGCAGCGGTCGAACATGTCCTTCGTGGCCCCCGCCATATAGCCGATATTCTCGGTTGTCCCCAGCAGCAGCCCGTCACTGGCTGCCACGTCCCCGGATGTGACCTCGAACGGCGAACAGAGCCTCGTTGTCACATCACCGACATCGGGATGGCTGGCGCCGCGCCG
>JAAZUU010000178.1 GCA_018624035.1 Rhodobiaceae bacterium
ATGCAGCGGCTCCTCGAGAACCAGATCCACTTTTGGTGCCTTGCCAAGCCATACATTGGCCTGATCGACAGGTTCACCTTCATCGAAGAGGCGGTACAGCTTGAACTCTCGGAACATCAGATCCATCAGGCGGCGTGATTCCGAGGATCGCTGTTTCATGTTTGTCAGGCCGTTCAGCACCATCACAACACGCTGGCCGTCACGGTGCGCCGAGCCGACAAGGCCATATCCCGATTCCTCCGTATGGCCCGTTTTCAGGCCGTCAGCGCCCTGTGTGCCATAGACGAGGGGGTTCCTGTTGCCCTGCTTGATACCATTATAGGTAAATTCCTTTTCGGCAAACATGGAATAGAGTTCGGGATAGGTATCGAGCGGGAAATCCCGGATCATCGCGGTCGCCAGGATATTCAGATCGCGAGCGGTGGTGAACTGATCCGGGTCCGGCCAGCCGGTGGAATTGCGAAAGTTCGTATTTTCCATCCCGAGTTGCCGCGCCACATAGTTCATTTCCTCGGCAAAACCGTCCTCGGTGCCCGAGATGCCCTCGGCAACGGCAATCGCCGCGTCATTACCCGACTGCACGACGATGCCATAGAGAAGATCGCGAACAGATACCTGCTTGCCAACCTCGACAAAAGTCTTGGAGCCACCCTTGCGCCAGGCCTTTGTCGAAATCAGGAAGGTATCATCCAATGACAGCGATCCGTCTGCAATGCGCTGGAATGCGATATACACGGTCATGATCTTGGCCATGGAGGCCGGTTTCATCGGCGCGTCCGGATTCTTTTCCATCAACACCTTGCCCGATCCGAAATCGGTTACATATGCGAACTCCGCGGAGCTGTCGATTTCAGCCGCGCCAGCCGACTGCAAAAGAAAGCTGGCCAGAATGGCGGCAAGGACCAAACGGAAACATTTCACTGGACTTTCCTTTCTGCCAGACGCGTTGTCATGACCGTGCTAAAGGCAAAAAACGGCACAATGATGTCGCCTCAGTCGACAACGATCCGCGCGCCCTTGAAGCCGAGTTCAAACACCGCTGACAGCAGCCTGTCCGCCTCCTCGACCGCCTTCACCGGGCCCAGCCTGACACGATGCAGAACCTGCCCGTCGCGATTGATGCGCGACACCCGGCCAGCACCGGCGCGATCAACACGATTCAATACGTTCACCGCATTTGTCTCGGAATGAAACGCGCCAACCTGCACCCAGATGCTGGTCTCGATCGGCGGTACATTTATCACCTCGCCGACATGCGCGTTCGCAAGAAGATCAATTGCTGATTGACCGTCCTCGGCATTGTAGTTTGACCGGCCACTATTCGATGTGGCGGAAAAGGTCACGTTCGAGGCCCCGACAGCGTTGAATTCAGGCATCGGTGTGTCCGGCTTGCCCGCGACCTGCGGAAACAGCCCCTTTTTCGCAAGATCCTCAAGACGCAGGCTCTGCTCTGCCAGCAATTTGACCCGTACCTTGGCGAGTCCCTGATCCTTGAAACCCAGAAGTCGGGCCGACTCCCGTGACAGATCGATGATCCGGCCCGCAACGAACGGTCCCCGATCATTCACCCTGACGACAAGAGAGCGCCCATTATCGAGATTTGTCACCCGTACCACGCTTGGCATCGGCAGCGTCTTGTGCGCGGCGGTGATCTTGCCCGGATCGAAGATCTCGCCATTCGCGGTAAGCCTGCCGGCAAACTCATCGCCATACCATGACCCGATCCCGGTCTCGTCATAGGCAAGATCACGCGACGGATAATACCAGACGCCGCCGACATTATACGGATCCCCAACCTTGTATCGCGGTTTCGCGACGACAGTGCCGGCAGCAAGCTCCTCGGCCTGCCGCGCCACCTGCTTCTCCTTCTGGGATTTCTTCACCACATCAATGGCGAGTTCGGCGGTTGTACATCCGGCAAGCATGAACCCGGCGATCCCCGCGCCGGTGATGATCCGCATCCAGTTAACCAGTCCCAGGCGCATATGATGCCTCCCTAACGCAGGGAATCGGACAGAGTACCGATCGCCAGCGCATAATAATTGGAACGGTTCCACCGAAGGATCGATTCATAATTGCTGTAGACGAGATAGGCCGGACCGCCGACGCCTTCCGGCATCACCAGTCGTGCTGACAGAGGCCGTGAGGGCAGGTCGGCCCCATCGGCGCTGCGCACACCGGCTTGCTGCCATTCAGGCAGAGCGTGGCGTGACTTCGTCTCGAACAGCTTGGTTGCCCCCATGCCGGCGATGACAAGGTCACCGGGGATCCGCACCTCGCGCCCCCAGGTGATGTCATCGCGCCACCCTGCCTTGGCAAGATAGTTGGCGGTCGAGGCAAATACATCCTCGGTCGTGCCCCAGATATCGCGCCTCCCATCACCGTCCCAATCCTCGGCAAAGTTCAGGAAACTGGATGGCATGAACTGGCTCTGTCCCATTGCGCCGGCCCATGAACCTTTCATGTCGGCAGCCTTGATATGGCCTTGCTCAATAATCCTGAGTGCGTTCAACAATTCCTTGCGAAAATAGGCGCTGCGTCGGCCGTCATGTGCCAAGGTCGCAAGCGACTGCGGAATGTTGAAGCTGCCAAGATATTTGCCAAAGCTGGTTTCCATCCCCCAGAAGGTAACGATGTAACGCTTCTGGACGCCATATTTTGCGGCCACCCTGTCAAGAATATCGGCATGTTCGACCAGCATGCGGGCGGCTGTCTTGCGCCGCCACTCGCTAACAAACCTGTCAAGATACTCATCAAAGGTAAGGGTGAATTCCGGCTGGCTGCGATCAAGTTCGATCACCCTTGGCAGAGGCTCTATGCCGGACAGGGCGGCATCAAGCGTTGCCTCTGATATGCCAAGGTCGCGCGCCTCGGCGCGAAGCTCGACAAGCCACGCGTCAAATGGCTGATCACTCGCCAGCGCGGGAGATGCGACCACGGCGACAAATGCCCCCAGCACCAGAAATGGCTGTCGCAACAGACGCCGCGCAGTGCGTCTGAGCGATCCGATTGCATTCGATGTAGCGTGATACAAGATGTCCCTGCCTTGCGGTGCGGCCTTGATCCTGGCCTGTTGAAACAGCCCGGGGACAAGACACATGATGTTGTGGCAAGAGTAACGCGCAACCGCTATCTGTGGCAAGAAACGAAATATAGATGAAGGGTGCAAAATCCCGGTTCAAATCCCGGCAGATGGGGCGCCCGGCAGATGGGGTGGTTTCCGGAATGTCAGTCTTGCATGCGGTCGCCCCGCATGCCGGCACGCTCCAGATGGATTGGCAACACCCGGCCATAGAGTTGCCTGGTGCGTTCGACACTGCCAACCATGCCTTCGGTCTCGACAAAGAAGAATATTCCGACATAGCGCCGGCGCGTTCCGGTGACCGGTGTGACGCGATGAAATGAATAGCGGCCCTTGAAGATCTGCAGGTCACCCGGAACGAGCTTCAGCGACTTCACCCGCTCCGACCGGCCATCCAGCACGTCCGCCACCGCGTCGAAACATTCATCCTCGGCATTTCGAAGGCCGGGGGCATATTCGAACACACCGCCAGCCTCGCCATTCTGGATGGCCAGCGTGACGGTGAAATTATTCGTGTCGAAATGCCAGGGGAACCCCTCGCCTTCCTCGACCATATTGATGATCACATCGGCAAGCGGGTCGGCGTAACGGTGGAAATCATGGGCACAAAGCGCGGCGCGTATGAAGGTCTGGAACGGCGCATATTCATAGATCGCGCGAAGCCCGCTATCCGGGCCGAAATGATCCGCCGGCACGAACGCATTCGACCGGTCATAGAATCGCCGCCGC
>JAAZUU010000022.1 GCA_018624035.1 Rhodobiaceae bacterium
CTATCTGACGATCTGGCAGTATCTGCAGGCAGGCCTTGCCGTCAGGGCGGTGGTCGATACCGCCCCGGCCAGAATGACGCTGGCGCAGTATTGGCTGGCGCTGCCGGCGTTGCTGCAACCGGGGCTGTTGCTGAAGGGGCTTCGCTGGCGCGCCGCGATCCGCCGGAAGACGGATTATTTTGCGCAGGCCACATCGGTCGCAATCAATGGCGAGGACCGGGTGACGGGCCTGTCCTTCACGGATGCCAGCGGGCAGCGTCAGACAATCCCGGCCGAGCATCTGTTCATCCATCAGGGCGTTGTCCCCAATACAAGCCTGACCATGGCGAGCGAACTTGCCCACAGATGGTGCCCGCGCCAGCTGTGCTGGCATCCCAGGACCGACATGTTTGGCGAGAGTTCGGTTGCCGGTCTGTTTGTCGCCGGCGACGGCATGGGCATCGCCGGTGCGGCGGCGGCGGTCTCATCCGGCAGGCTGGCCGCCCGGCGGATTATCGCCAGGGCAAGGGGGCGCGCCCTTCCCATGGCCCCTGTCTGGCGGTTCCTGAAATGGCGGCAGGCGGCGATCAGGCCCTTTCTCGACAGCCTGTTCAGACCGCCTGACGAATGGCGCGTTCCGCAGGATGACAAGGCGATTGTCTGCCGCTGCGAAGCGCTGACAAAGGCGGATGTCGCCGCCGCCATCGCGTTGGGCGTATCCGGCCCGAATCAGCTGAAAGGCTATTGCCGGGCCGGCATGGGCCGGTGCCAGGGCCGCATGTGCGCGCTGACCATCCAGAAGATGATCCATGATCATGGTGGCCTGCCGGAGGACCGGGTCGGCCATCTGAGGATACGTCCGCCGATCCGGCCGCTGACGGTGGGTGAGCTGGCGGCGCTGGCGAATGACGATGCCGGCGCATAGGGAGCGGATCATCGTCATCGGTGGTGGCATCCAGGGCTGCGCGACCGCGTGTTTTCTGGCGAAGCGGGGGCAGAAGGTGACCCTGATCGAGAAGGACCATATCGGCCGCCATGCGTCCGGGGTCAATGCCGGTGGTGTACGACGCCTTGGTCGTGATCCTTGCGAAATTCCGCTCAGCCTTGCCGCTATGGATATCTGGAACGCGCTCGCTGAGGAAATCGGCGACCATGCCGATGCCTTTCACCCGTGCTTCTATGTCAAGGTCGCGCTTGACGAGGACGGGCAGGCACTTGGCCTTGAGCGGGTGGAATCACTGCGGCGGGCCGGCTTCCGGCATGAGGTCTGGCTGGAGGAGTCCGAGATCCGCTCGAGGCTCCCGCATCTGTCCGGCCGGACCTGTGGCGGCATTCTTGTTGAGGGCGACGGGTGGGCCGTGCCATGGCGAATCGTCCAGGGTTTTGCCAGAGCGGCTGTCAGGCACGGCGCCACGCTGATCGAGGGGTGCCGCGTTCTGGGCCTGAGGCGGGACCGCGACGGCTGGCAGGTGAACACATCAAAGGGGACATTCGAGGGTGACCAGGTCGTGAATTGTGCCGGTGCCTGGGCCGCCGAGCTTGCCCGCCTGGCAGGCGAGCCGGCATTCCCGTTGTCACCCCACGCGCCGATGCTGGCGGTGACCGACCGGCGGCCGCCGATCCTGCCGGCGGTGATGGGCGTGCTGGGGCACACATTGTCGCTGAAACAGCTTGATACCGGGCAGTTCGTCATTGGCGGCGGGGTCAGGGCGCGGGCGGATCTTGACAAGAACAGGGGTGAGGTTGCCATTCCCGAACTGGCAGCATCGATGCGGCTCGCGACAACGCTGTTTGCCGATATTGCCGCCACGCAGATCATCCGCTGCTGGTCGGGGATTGAAGGCTATATGCCTGACAATCTGCCGGTGATCGGCCGCGGCAGGCAGCCGGGACTGGTGCATGGATTCGGCTTTTCCGCGCATGGTTTTCAACTGGGCCCGGCGGTCGGCGAGGCGCTGGCCGATCTTGTCATGGGCCGGCAGCCACGCATCCCGCTCGAGGCGTTCGATCCCGGCCGGTTCGAAAGTGCCGCCTGAGCCGTTTCATTTCGTGCTGGCGGCAAGCCTGTCACGAAGCCGGTAATAGGTCATCGCCAGCGGCATGAACCACGGGTCACCGGTATAGAAGGGAAGTGTGTGCATCGGCAGATCGCTGAACACGCTGTCGCTCTCCTTGCCAAGAATCATCAGTGCCGCCTTCTGGCCAAGCCAGCGCGCCCAGACGGTTCCGGACCCGCAGAATCCGGCCGGATAGATGACCCCGTCCCTGACAACAAGTTTCGGCAACTGGTCAAAGGGGAAGGCGACAAATCCCTGCCAGTGAGCGTCGATCCGGGTGTCGGCAAGCGCCGGGAAAATGGTCGCCAGGGCGTCATGAAGCTGGCGTTTCGCGCGTGCGGTGTCCTTGTGCCCTCGGCGGCCGCCAAGCAGGATCCGCTCGCCGTCAGGCGAGGGCCGGTAATAATAGCCAAGCTGCTTTGACTCACCGAACATTGTCAGTTTCGGCATCAGCGACTGAACGCGGTTCCGGCCGATTTTCTCGGTCGCGATCATCTCGGATATCACCGGCACGAGGCGGCGGCGCAGCCATGGCTGGGCCTGATCCGTATAGGCATTGGTTGCCGAGATGACATGTTGCGCTGCGATCTCGCCGCGATCTGTCAGAACGACGAAATCGGATTGCTGCCTTTTTATTTGCCGGACCGGCGTCTGGGAAAAGACCTTCACCCCGGCCGCCAGCGCCAGGCGCAGCATTTCATGCATCAGCTTTGCCGGATGGATGCCGCCGATATCGGGCCTGAGAACGCCGCCTTCATAGATCGATGATTCGGTATAGTCGGCCATCTCGTGCTTTTCGATGAAGACCGGACCAATGCCGTACCGGGCCTGGAAGGCGTCATTGTCCCGCTTGATCCTGTCGGCGGAAAACTGGCCTGTCAGGCCGACAACCCGGCCGACCGACTGAAAGTCGCAATCAATCTTCTCGTCGTGGACGAATCTGGCTAGATCAGCCCGCGCCGCGACAGCCTCATCAAGGAAGTGCTGCGCCCTCTCGGCACCGAAACGTTTCCTGAGCTGCTGCGTCGAAAGCCGGATATTGCCGCTGGTGATACCACCATTGCGGGTGGATGCGCCCTCGCCGATCAGGCCCTTTTCCAGAATGACGACGTTTTTGCCTGCCCGGGCGAGCGTCAGGCCTGCCGACAGCCCGGTGAAGCCGCCTCCGATGATGGCGATATCGGCATGCTGTTGCCATGTGGCTGGTGGTGCTGGACATGGTGGCCGTTCCTGCCACCAGTAGCAGTTGAAATCCTGATTGGTGATCATCAGTCGACGATGTCAAATTGGATGTCGGCAGTCAAATGTTTGTGGGCGACGTATCCTGATGAATCCGGATCTCACTTGCATGTGACGGCGATGTTCTTTCCATCGTCGCCTGTCGATGTTCCGGATCAGTCCTGTTGCCGGATCAATCCTGTTGCCGTGGCCACCCGTTGCCCGGCCTGTCCGTTGCCGGGACGAAGCCGACGTGCCAGCCACAACACTGTTCTCACGAGATAGACAAGTGCGAAAAAGCTGAAAAATCCTGTCAGGAACGGTAGCACAAAGTGCGTGATGAACAGCATCGCCCTAACCGTCACGGCGTCGTTGCCGGAGTTTGCGAATGAAATCCAGGCATGAGACAAGACAAGTGGTAAGGATGGCGGCAAGAATCACCGCTGCGCCGAAATTGAAGGATGGCAGCTGATCGGGGTCAGGCATCATGCTGCTCCATGCGGCGCGGCGGAACGTCCTGTTTCCGGCGCCCGGGGCTCACAGGTTCAGCTCCGGGTTCAGTATCCCGGCAACCCGCTTTGGTACAAGATGGTTCGGAACGCCGGGCCGAAAGGCGGCATAGACTTCGCAGGCATCGTGGAATGCCTGCCTGCCACGCCGACCCCGCACCTGACGGGCGTGCCGATAGGTGTCCAGAATCCTCTGGTGCAATGCCTCTTCACTGAATGAGAACTGCCAGCCTCTGGTCCGTTGGTGAGCGCCCATATCAAGCCTCCCTGTCACGGCGCGATGACAACAGGCGCGCGCCGGATACAGACCCGCCCTGCAACCGGCGCCGGCACCGTGACCAGATATCCCTGAAGGGCGACCAGTACATCGACCATACCGATCTGGTGAACCTGCCGGTCTCATGACCGATACCGAATGTCATCGATTCCGCAACCGAGTGATGGAATGATCCGAAAAGCCGGTCCCATACCGACAGGGCAACACCGAAATTCCGGTCATAATGTCGTGTCGCCTCGGAATGATGGAGTTGATGCTGCGCCGGTGACATCAGTACGCGCTCGAGGAAGGCCGGATAACGGATCGCCACATGTGAATGACGCAGGTTTGATCCCAGCGCGTTGAAGGCGAACAGGAAGATGTTGACCCCGAACACGGTCAGCAGATCCACCTGGTTTCCGAACAGAAAGACAAACAGGGCGATGGATATCCCCTGAACGAGGCTGCTGCGCATCGTGAAGAGCAGCCCCTCGACAGGATGTGTTCTGGTGACGGTCAGAGGCGTCAGCGTCTCGGCGCTGTGGTGGAACTTGTGAAACGCCCATAGCCAGGGAATCCGGTGCAGCGCCAGATGCAGGGCAAAGCGTGAAAAGTCGTCAAGAAGGAAGAAGAAGATCGTGAAGGTGCCCGCGGCGATCCAGTAGCCTGCCGACTCAAGGACGCCAAGCGCCAGGATGTCCTGTTTGTGCAGCAGATGGAAAATCAGTGTCGCGATGGCAAGCTGGGTGACCAGCACCGGTGCCAGCGTGCGAAACAGGACGCGGTTGAGGATGAAACAGATCACATCCTGCCGGCTGGAGCGGCTGGCCCAGATATCCCTTGCAAAGAAGGTTCTGAGCGCCGCTCTGGGACTGTACCTTTGCAGCAGGCACATCCAGACAAGGGCAATGACCAGGCTTGCCAGAAGATAGCCAATGAACAGCCGCTTCCTCGGATCGAGAAACTGCCCGGCGAGGTCCGCCCAGATTGTTGTCAGTACATCCATCAAATTATTGGTGCGGCGGGCGTCCGTGCCACCCGCCGCATCATCGTCAGTCGTTTTCGGCGCTGGTGCCGGAACCCAGCTTCTCGGCCAGATTGGCGATGCCTGAAATCTGGTCGTTGTTCATCGCGGCCACGTCGAATTCGTCGGCCATCAATTTCTGAATCTTCAGCATGTGGACCGCAAATTTGTCCAGGGACTTGCCGGTGGCAACGCTATAGGCACCGTCCGACATGCCATTCACCTGTGTGCCGTCCGGCATCACCGGGCCCATGCCTACAAGACGGTCCATCTTCACGCCGATTTCGCCAAGATTGACGCCACCGGTATGGAGCGACAGGGAAAAGCCGGCCAGCTCACCCCAGTATTTGGCATATTTTTTCACAGCAGCCTTATGTTCGGATTCCGCGGAACTGCCGCTGACCTTCCACATATTGCCTCCCATCGTTGCCTTGACGGCCTCGATGTTCTTGTAGACGGAGCCGGCATATTTGAAGACCGCCTCGGCGATGACCTTCTCCCAGTTTGAACACACGGTGCGTGCGTGGCGTTTCACCTCACGACGCTGCGCATCGGTCAGTTTTTCACCATTCGCATCGGTTATGACCTGGCGACCGTCGATGAAGGCCCGGGTGATGGTGTTGTAGTAATCAGTCTTGCCACCCTTGTCGAAACCCGAGGCATAATAGGCATGCGCAAAATTCATCTCTGATTTGAGATTCACAAGGCCGTCGCCATTGGCGTCGGCGTCCCGCATGTTCTTTTTCTTGGCGATGTCGTAATTCTGCTTCGGCGTCATCGTCGCGCCATGCGCGGCAGCACCCCAATAGCCGAACGCCTCGTCCCAGCTATGCTCCTTGCCGGTATAATAGGCGCCATCCTTGTAAGGTTTGTCATTCGGCTTGTTGTCGGCGTTCATCTTCTCATCGAGATAGTTGTCACAGGCCTGATGATAGAAGACGCCGCCCATGGTGAATTTCGACACTAGCTGCGTGTAGTCATATCCGTGCTTGGCATCATAGCCGCCTGTTTCGGCCGCCATCGAGATCATTGATTCAAGGGCTTCCTTGCCTGTCATGTTCCCCGGCCAGCCGGAGATGATGCCCTTGTAGGCCTTGCCGGAGAGGTTGGTCTTCGAAACCGAGTTGATATCGGTGACGTCGACCTTGAAACTGTCGGATGATTTAGGGTCAAGCAGCACCAACGTCCCGTCGGACCCGTTGAAATAGCTGTTCATCTCGTCAAGCGAAGCGCCGGAACTGACAGCCTTCTTCAGACTGTTGTGCAAAAGCTGCCGCGCCACCTGGCCGGAATATGAAACCGAGTTGGTCTTCTCCCCCTGATAGCCCTTCAGAGTGACAGGAAACGGGCCATAGATGTCAGCCGCATGCGCGGAGGCCGCGACGACTGACAATCCAAACCCGAGAAGCAAGGTTCTTGTTTTCATCTTTTAAAATCCTCAAGCGATGTTGTCGGCCAGCACCGAGTGCAGCCTTTATATTTGATTGATATTGCGACTCGTTATCAATTTCAATCAAAATAGGACTAAATTGGTACGCATTTTGTCGCATGTGGAAATAAAGAAAAAAATCAACTGGTTAAATTTTGTCAGAATCTGCAGCAGGACGGATCACCGGTGTCGGATCTGGGCTTGCCCCCCGAATTCGATTGCGCGAGTCCCCGTGGGATGCCGAGCCGGTTTGATACCGGGCATAAGATACCGGGCATAAGGATATCCGGCTTGCGGATGTCTGACTGACCGGGACGTGTTACAGGCCCAGATCGTAGAAGCTGTTGGCTGTCCGCCCGTAAATCGCCGCTGTTTCGGCCTCGCTCATGGAACCGGTCAGATCAAGCGCGGCGGCGTGCCAGTCGCCATATTCACCGCGCAGTCTGCAGACCGGCCAGTCGGATCCCCACATCACCCGGTCTGCGCCGAAGGCGGAGATGACATGATCGACATAGGGGCGCAGGTCAGCGGTGGTCCAGTCGGCCCCGGCCTCGGTGATCAGCGCCGAATACTTGCAGAACGCCGAGGTTTCATTGGCCAGCCTGGTCATGCCGTTGGCCCAGAAGCGGAACGCCTCATCCGTGTGATCCGCGATCTGCGGCTTCATGCAATGGTCGATGACCACCCTCATCTCGGGATAGCGTGTCAGGATGGTGAGGAAATTTTCCAGATGGCGCGGAAAGCCGAGCGCCTCGAAACGCAGGCCCAGATCGGCAACCGCCCGGAACCCCCATTGTACATCGTCGCGCAGCATCCAGTCATCATCCGGAATGTCCTGAATCATCGGCCTGACTCCCTTGAATTTGGGATGGCCGGCAAGTCTTTCCAGCTGGTCAAGATGCGCCTTGTTCTCAAAATCTATCCAGCCGATCACCCCGGCGACATACGGCGTGGCGTCCGCCAGCCCCAGCAGATATTCGCTTTCATTGATGCTGGCGGCGGCCTGTACCAGCACCGTGGCTTCAATGCCAGCCGCCTCGAGATGCGGTGCCAGATCGGCTGGGCCATAATGACGACAGAGCGTGGCATTGTCCTCGGGCATCCAGCTATAATCGCCGCGCGCCGGATTCCAGAAATGGTGATGCGCATCGATATACATGTCAGGCTCTCCCGTCTGGCCCTGATGGAACCGATCCCCGGAATCACGCCGGGCCGAAATCACGCCGGGCCGGAATCACGCCGGGCCGAAATCACGCCGGGCCGAAATCACGCCGGGCCGAAATCACGCCGGGCCGGAATCATGCCGGGCCGGAATCATGCCGGGCGGACATTCCGCATCAAGATGCTTGCCGACGCTCCCCGGTCCACTGCATCATAGGATGCGGATCGCAGGGATCACAAGCCGGGGAAGGAAATAATGGCCGACACGCTGACCGATGAATTTCGTGACTCCATTCGCAGGGTAAAGGCCGATCTGAAAGGGTCCGGCGTCGATATTGCCGGAGCCTTTGCGAAGATCGATTCGATCATCGAGACACAGGTCCGCCAGATCGAGGCGGAACGGGAGGCCGGCACCTCGCCGGTACCGGTGTGCGACTTTGCCGAAATTGCCGCCGGAACCGTCGATCCCGCCATGACCGGATTGATCAGGCAGCGTGGTGCCGTGATCCTTCGCAACACCTTCGACCGCGAACGGGTGACGTCATGGAACGACGCGCTGATGCGTTATGTGGCGCGGAACGACTATTTCGAAAAGCAGAAATCACGCGCCGGAATGGACCAGTATTTCTCCAGCCTGTCCTCGTCGCGCCCACAGATTTTCGGCCTCTACTGGTCGCAGCCGCAGATGGAGGCCCGCACCTCGGACGAACTTGCCACGGCGCGGCGATGGCTCAATCGCCTGTGGGTATTTTCGTCCGAAAACGGTGTCGAATTCGATCCCGATCGCGAATGCCTCTATGCCGACCGGCTGCGCCAGCGCGAACCGGGGGACGATACGCTCGGCCTCAGCCCGCATGTCGATGGCGGTTCGGTTGAACGGTGGCTGGATGAGGGATTCCGGGGTGTCTATCGCCACCTTCTGTCCGGCAATGTCGAGAACTATGATCCGTTCGATGCCGCCTTTCGAACCACCACGAAAGAAATTCCGTCACCTGCGGTCTGTTCGATGTTCCGCACCTATCAGGGATGGACGGCGCTCAGCCGCCAGGGTCCCGGTGACGGCACGCTGAATCTGGTGCCGATCGCCAGCGCCATGGCCTGGGTCATTTTGCGCGCCTTGCAGGATGACGTGCCGGAGGATGAACTGTGTGGGGCCGCGCCGTCCCGCGCGCTGACCATCAGCGAGGCCTGGCACGCGAAAATCCTGCGCGCCTATGTGCCGATCCCGATGGTCGAGCCCGGGGATACGGTCTGGTGGCATCCCGATGTGATCCATGGTGTCGAGGACCGGCACGCGGGAACGGGCTACAGCAACGTCATGTATATCGGTGCGGCGCCGGCCTGTGCCAAGAATGAACGGTTTCTTGTCGAGCAGAGGCGTGCCTTCGAGGCTGGCGAGAGCTCCCCCGATTTCGCCGCCGAGAATTACGAGGTGGATTTCGAAGGCAGATTCACCGTCGACATGCTATCACCTCTCGGACGGGCCCAGATGGGATATGAGGCCTGATTGTCGAAGTCCCGCAGCACCGGGGCGGAAAATGCCAGAAGGGTAATATGAATGATTTCCGTAGGTGGTGAGAATCTCATCGATCTGGTGTCCGGCGAGGCCGCCGCGAACGGTCTGCCGCAATATGTCGCCAACCCGGGAGGCTCACCCTTCAATGTCGCCATGGCGGCTGGCCGGCAGGGTCGCAAGGTTGCCTATCTGACACCGGTCTCCGAGGATGCGCTTGGCGAGCTTCTCGCCGAATACCTTGTGAAGAGCCATGTGAAGCTTGTCGCGCCGCGGCTGCCAAACCCGACATCGCTGGCTGTTGTGTCGATCACCGACGGCATCCCGTCCTATGCCTTTCACCGCAACGGCACGGCCGAACGTCAGGTCAGCATCGACAGTCTTGAGCGCGACATGCCGGCTTCCACCACGCTGTTCCATGTCGGTTCACTCGGGCTGATCGACGGCGATGACGCGGACACCTGGGAGACATTTCTCGCCGGCTGCCAGAACCGCGGCCTGATGACGTCGATGGACCCGAATGTGCGGCCCGGCCTGATCAATGACCGTGACGGCTATACCGCGCGGATCAGGCGGATGATGCGCCATGTCGACATATTCAAACTCAGTAACGAGGATCTGGAATGGCTCTATCCGGACAGATCGGCTGACGAGGCGCTTGCCACCTGCCGCGCCGATTGCGATGCCGTGCTGTTCATCCTGACGCTTGGCGCGGCGGGCTCGCGCGCCTTTCTTGGCGGTATCGAGATACGGGCCGATGCCCTGGCTGTCGAAAATCTTGTCGATACGGTTGGCGCAGGCGACACCTTTATGGCCACCATCCTGTCCTGGGTGGTGGAAAGCGGCCTTGTCACGCGCGCCGCGCTGGCCGCCATTGACGAGGATACACTCCGCGCCGCCATCCACCGCGCCGCCACCGCCGCCGCCATCAATTGCGGCAGGTCGGGTTGCAACCCGCCATGGCGTGAAGAGCTGGTAAGCGTTTAACCCTGAACGGATTTCGAGACGTTAACGACATGCCAAAGAATCTCCAGATCAATCCGGAACAGACCTACAGCACCGACATGGTCCGTTTCACCGATATCCCGGTACATGCCTATGAAGGTGACATCGCGGCCGAGCGCGCCAGATGGGGTGATGCGGTGCTGTGTGAGGCGCTGCGCCATATGCTGGTGATCCGCGAATTCGAGAGCATGCTTCATGCCTTCAAATCGACCGGTGCCTATCGTGGGATCGACTATGTCTACAAAGGTCCGGCGCATCTGTCTGTCGGGCAGGAGGCCGCCGCCGTGGGAAGCGCCATGGCACTTGGCCCGCAGGATCAGATCTTCGGCTCGCACCGCAGTCATGGCGAGATCATCGCCAAGGGGCTGGCGGCGGCGGCGGCGATCGATCCGGACAGCCTGCAATCGATCATGGAGGTGCATGGCGACGGGCAGCTTCTCGATCTTGTGACGACGCATGTCGGCGATGCTGGCGGGGCGGTGGCAGAAGCGTTTCTGCTGACTGGCGTTCTGGCCGAGATCTTCATGCGGGATGCCGGGTTCAACCGCGGCATGGGTGGCTCGATGCATGCCTTCTTCACGCCGTTCGGTGCCTATCCCAACAACGCCATTGTCGGCGGGTCGTCCGGAATCGCGGTGGGCGCCGCGCTGCGCGCGCATCTGTCCGGATCCGGCGCGGTCTGCGTGGCCAATCTGGGTGACGGCAGCACCGGTTGTGGCCTGATCTGGGAGTCGATGAATTTTGCCGCCATGGGTCAGTTCCGCCAGCTCTGGCAGCCGCCCTTCAATCAGAATCCGCCGGTGCTGTTCTGCTTCACCAACAATTTCTACGCCATGGGTGGCCAGACGCGTGGCGAGACGATGTCCTGGGACAGGCTGTCACGGATAGGCGCCGGGATCAGCCCGGCCCAGCTTCACGCTGAAACGGTGGATGGCTCGAACCCGCTTGCCGTGGCCGATGCGGTGTCACGCAAGGCCGAGCTTCTGCGAAGCGGACAGGGTCCGGCGCTTCTCGATATCGAATGCTACCGCTATTCCGGCCACTCGACGACCGACACCAACGCCTATCGGTCACGCGATGAAATGAAGGCCTGGCAAGCGCATGACCCGATCGCGCGCTATCGTCACCGGCTTGTCGAGGCTGGCATCATCGGCGAAACAGCGGCCGATGACATGGTGGCTGCGGTGCAGAGCCAGATCGAGGCGGTGACACGGGCCGTGGTCGACAGACAGAACGCGCCGGCGGTCGACATCGCCGCCAATCCGACAATCATCGGCGAGATGACCTTCAATGGCGAGGAGATCGGGACCGGCGACAGGGCCGATGACCTTCTTGCCGATCCGGCCGATATCGGGGCCATGAAATCGATCGCCCGAAAGGCACGGTTCGGCGTTGATGAGGATGGCAGCACGCTCTCGCCAATGCGCGCGATCACGCTTCGCGATGCTCTGTCCGAGGCCATCCTTCATCATCTTGTTCATGATCAGAGCCTGATCGCCTATGGCGAGGAATGCCGTGACTGGGGCGGCGCCTTTGGCGTGCATCGCGGCTTTGCCGATATCATTCCCTATCACCGGCTGTTCAACGCACCGATTTCCGAGGCGGCCATCGTCTCGACGGCGGTTGGCTATGCGCTTGCCGGCGGGCGGGCACTTATCGAGCTGATGTATGCCGACTTCATCGGCCGGGCCGGTGACGAGATTTTCAACCAGCTTGCCAAATGGCAGGCCATGTCGGCCGGTGAACTGCGCCTTCCGGTGGTGCTTCGCGCCTCTGTGGGCTCGAAATATGGTGCCCAGCATTCCCAGGACTGGACCTCGCTGGTGACGCATGTGCCGGGACTTCGGGTTGTCTATCCGGCGACGCCAAATGATGCCAAGGGGTTGATGGCGACGGCGCTGTCCGGCAACGACCCGACAATGGTCTTCGAGAGCCAGCGACTGTATGACCGGGTGGAGATTTTCGAGGCGGACGGGGTGCCCCCCGATTATTTCCGCATTCCCTTCGGCGAGGCCGCGCCGCGCCGCGCCGGTGATGACGTGACAATATTGACCATCGGCCCGTCACTCTATCCGGCTCTTGATGCCGCCGGTGAATTGTCGGCGCATGGCATCGAGGCTGACATCATCGATGCCCGCACGCTGGTCCCGTTCGATTATGACACGGTCCTTGCCTCGGTGGCGCGAACAGGCAGGCTGATGATTGTCTCGGAAGCTGTCGAGCGCAGCAGTTTCGCCAACACGATCGCCGCCAATGTGACCCGCCTTGCCTTTGGCGACCTGAAGGCGGCCCCGATCGTTCTCGGGGCGCCGAACTGGATCGCCCCGGGGGCGGATATGGAGGACACCTATGCGCCGCAGCCACACGATATCTGCGACGCCGTATTTGGCAGTTTCTTTGCCGAGAAAAGGGTCAACCGGCGCGGCCTTCGTGACTGGGATATCGCCGGCATGGCAAAGCGTGGTATTTGAACGGGCACGATTTCCTGAGTGATAAATGACCATATGACAAAGAGGACGGAGAAGGATGGCAACGGAAATTCTGGTACCGCAGCTTGGCAATGAGGTTACCGAGGCGGAGGTCACCGAATGGGTTGCCAGCGCCGGAGATGACGTGGCGGCCGGCGAGGTCGTGGTGGTGATCTCGACAACCAAGGCGGCACTCGAAATCGAGGCGCCATGCGATGGCAAGCTTGCCGAAATCCGCATTGGCGAAGGCGAATTGACCGAGGTTGGCGCGGTTCTTGGCGTGATTGAATGACCGATGTCGTCCTGCACCGACTTGGTGGCGAGGGGCCGGACATCCTGTTGATTCACGGGTTCGGTGCCGACCGGATGTCGTGGCTTGCCGTGGCCCCGCAGATGTTCGACACCGGCACCGTCTGGGCGGTGGAATATGCCGGTCATGGCAGCGCCGGCAATGAGGCCGGCGACGGCGCGCCGCAGACACTTGCCGCCGCGATCGAGGCCGAAATCACCGGTGCGCTGACGCGTCCGATCATCATTGGCCATTCGCTTGGCGGGACACTGGCGCTGCATCTTGCCGCCAGCGCGGTGATTGATATTGCCGGAATGCTGCTCCTGGCCCCGGCGGGGCTTGCCGGCCGGCCGGACGGTGATTTCATCAACATGCTGCCGGAACTGCAGGATGGCGAGACGGCGCTGGCGGTCATGCGGCGGCTGGTCAATCGCAAGACGTTGATGACAAGGCGCATGGCCGATGCCTTTGTCGACACGCTGCGCGCCAATGGCCGGCGTCAGGCGCTGCGGCAGATTGCCGGGGCGCTGTCATCGGCATCGCCGCCGCCCTATCCGCCGGCCATGCCCTGCGCGGTGCTGTGGGGGCACTCTGATGAAATCGCCCCGCCGCCCGACCGGTCACTTCAGGGGCTGCGTCTGATCGAGAATACTGGCCACCTGCCACATATCGAGGCTGTGCCGGCGGTGATCGCCGAACTGCGCGGCCTACAGGAAAAGGTTGCCGGCGGCCCTTAGGCGCCAGCCGGCACCGGAGTGTCGGCCGCCAGCAGATCGCGCGATTTCAGCGCCGCCCAGAATTCATCGGGGACCGGCATGTCGAACCAGTCGAGAATCTGCCGCAATTCGCCGGCGTCGCGCGGTCCGGGAATCACCGAGGTGATGATGTCATTGGCCAGTGGAAATTGCAGCGCGGCGGCTGGCAGTGGCACCGCGAATTCATCAGCCACCGCGCCAAGCGCCTTGACCCGGTCGACGATGGCGGCCGGGGCGGCTGCATAGTTCCACATCTCGCGCCCGACCAGAACACCGGAATTGAACGGGCCGCCGCAGATAATCGTGGTACCGGCCGCGCGGCAGGCCGGGAACAACTCCTGCATCGGTGTCTGTTCAAGAAGCGTGTAGCGCCCGGCCAACAGGAACACATCCCAGTCACCGATCCCAAGCGCGTCCATGCAGACCTCGTTCTCATTCACGCCAAGGCCGATCGCCTTGACATGACCGGCGCGGCGCAGCTCGTCCATCGCCCGGTACCCGCCTTCGGTCAGATCCCTGAAATGGCGGATATTCTCATCGCCATGGGTGAAGGAGCCGATGTCATGCGCCAGCAATATGTCGATCCGGTCGAGACCGAGCCGCTGCAGGCTGTCCTCGAAGGCGCGCATGATGGCGTCATAGCCGTAATCATAGACCACATGGAATGGCAGCGGGTCGACCATGCCGAATTCGGACGGGTCGGCGACCGGCCCGGGCCGCAGCAGCCGCCCTACCTTGTCCGAAAGGACGTAATCCGTGTGTCGCAGCAGATCGCCCATCACCCGCTCCGAACGGCCGAACCCGTACCAGGGAGCGGTGTCGAAAAATCCGATCCCGGCATCCTTGGCGGCCCGGATCAACTCGGCAGCCTGGCCATAGCCCAGATCGACGAAATTGCCACCAAGCGGCGCGCCGCCAAGTCCAAGGATGTCGATCATCAAATCGGTCTGTCCAACCCGGCGTCTTTCCATCCTTGCAATCCTTTCGCCGGGCGAACCGGTGCCCGTGCCTTTCTGCTGGTTCTCGATATCGGTCTAGACGCCGCGGCGTTTGCGGCGCGCCCGCATCGCCTCATCGGCTTCCGGCGAGCCGTCATGAAACGAGCCGAACCATTTGTCCAGCGGCACCATGCCGTCGGCGTAATTCACCTCGTAATGGCGATGGTGAAGGTAATGTGCGTAATAGGAGGTGTCCATCACGGTTTCCTCGCCGACCACCAGCCGGTCGAAACCGGTATGGCCCTGCGCCGGGGCGACGCCAAGCCGTGAAGCCAGATTGATCATGTGGATCGGATGCGACGGGACGATGAAGAAGATCAGGATCGAGGAGAAGTAGATCACATGCTCGATCGGGTGCATCGACAGCCCGGACCACGGCCCGGGATTCACATTCCGGTGATGAAGTTGATGCGCGATCCGGTACAGGGGCGGCCAGTGCAGGGACCGATGGGCGAAATAGAAACCGACCTCATGGACAAACGGCACGAGGAAGAACAGCGCGATGAAGGCGATCGGATTCTCCGCCGGATTGATTATGGGTGCATGGCCATTGGCATAGGCCCACAGCATCAGTACCTCATAGGCTGTCCAGATTGGCACGCCGCTGGCCAGCGTCCAGAACATGTTGTCATAGGTCTGGTTGTTGAAGGTGAAGCGCTCGGACCGCTCGCTTGGCCATTTGCGGTTGTATTTGAAACTCGTGCCCTGCCTGCGCCAGATATAGAGCCACAGATGCCAGGCGCCATAGACGATCACCGCCAGAACGAAATTGCGAAGAAGGATCACTCCGACCCATGACAGTGACAATGTCTGGAAATGCTCCAGCGGTGGCGTCAGATAGAGCCAGATGCCGACGGCCAGCAACGCATAGGGGATGTTCCAGGGCAGCAGATAGCCGGGAAAGCCGAAGAACCATTTCAGCAACGCCTTCGGCTGCGGTGGCCAGACGAATGCCGGTCCGTAGCTGATGCGTCTGTCCGGTGCCCAATGTCCGCGCGAATCCTCGCGACCGAATTCTGACTCTTCCATCCCGTACCCCCGTCACAAAATGTGCCGGATCCCCCGTCCGGCCCGAGATCATCCTGTCCGCTACCAGTCAACAGGATTCAGGATACACGCCACAGGGCAGATTACAAATCCGGCAGCGTGTCACATGTCCTGCGGGTCCAGAATCAGCGAGGCGGCGCCCATCAGTCCGGAATCATCGCCAAGCGCTGCCATGACGACGGGAACCGTGCGGAACGGGACAAGAGCGTCGCGCCGGATGACGGCATGGATTCCCTCCTCCAGAAGGTCGAACCCGTTGGCCACGCCGCCACCAAGAACAACCCGTTCCGGGCTGAACATGTGAATGGCCGAGGTAATGCCCTGGCCAAGATACATCGCCTCTTCGGCGACAAGATGACAGCAATGCGCATCTCCGGCGCGGGCACCGCTGAACACATCCCTGGCATCAACAACACCGTCATGCGCGGCACCGGCGAGATAAGGCGAGTCAGCCGTCTGCAGCGCTGCCATGGCGCGTTGAGTCAGCGCCGATCCCGCCGCCAGCGCCTCGAAACATCCGGTCGCGCCGCAGCTGCATACCGGTCCGTCCGGCGTCATCTTCATATGGCCGATATGTCCGGCGATCCCCCGGTGACCACGAAGCAGCCTGCCATCGATGACGGCACCACCGCCAATGCCGGTGCTGACGGTCAGATAGAGCATGTTGCGAGCGCCACGGCCGGCACCGTGGCGCCATTCGCCAAGCGCCGCGGCGATGCCGTCATTCTCAATGCGCACGGGCAGGTCGGTGCGCCGTGACAATTCCGCGCCAAGCCGAACATCATCCAGCCCGGGAAGCGTCGGGATTTGGGTTGCGGTGGCCGTGTCGGTGTTGATCGGCCCGGCGCAGCACATACCGACTCCGGCGAATTCCGACAGGGCCCGGCCGCCGCAAAGCCGGTCGATCATCCGGTCGATCCGGTCGAACAGGGCCTCCGGTCCGGTGGTGGGCTCGGTGGCAGTTGCGGCACGATCCAGAATGCGATTGCCCTCGACAAGGGCCACGCGAAGCTGCGTGCCGCCAAGGTCGATCGCGATGGCTGTGCCGGCATTCATGTCATCACGGCCCGGCCAGCCCGTGGACCCAGGCAATCCGGTGCCCCAGATCATCGGCACCGAAAGCCAGTGATCCCATGACGATGGTGTCGGCGCCTGATCGCCGCAGCCCGGGGACCGTGTGTTCTCTGATGCCACCATCGGCGGCGAGCAGGATCCGGCGGTTGCTTCCGGCATTGGCTGCGGGTCTGCCATCAATCATCGCGCGCGCCGCCTTCATGCGGGCCTCGGCTTCGGGATCGAGGCCAACACCCTTGATCCCCATTTTCGTTCCCAGCAAGGTCAGCATCGTCAGCTCGTCAAGATACGGCATTACCGATGCCACCGGCGTGTGAAGCTGCAGCACGACACCGGCGGCCAGCCCGTATGCGGTGATGGCGGCCAGTCCGGCCTCGACATTCCGGTTCTCCACATGGATCGAGATGATGTCGGCGCCGGCTTCGGCAAACTGGTCGATCTGGTCGATCAACCCGCCATCCGCCACCATCAGATGAACATGGATCGGTTTCGCGGTGAGAGGCCGGATTTGTGCGATCAGGTCGGGAAACAACAGCAGCGCCGGCGAGAAATGCCCGTCGGCGACATCGGCATGATAGATATCGACAAAGCTGTCGACCCGCGCCACATCATCGGCGATCCGCACCAGATCGGCCGACCAGAGCGAAAATTCCGCAAGGAGGCGGTCGGCAGGCAGGGTGTCAGGGCCGCGCGTGACGTCCGGCATGATCAGATCTCCTTCAGAAAGCGGCGCAAGGCCTGTCGAAATTCCACCACATATGAGTCCTTATTTTCGGATTTCGAGGTGATCTGGACAAACTGCGACGTCGGGATCAGCGTGGCAAGTTCATGCGCCATGGCCAGCGGGTGAACCGCATCACGATCCGTTCCTATGATCAATGCCGGCATGGCCAGCGCGGCGATATCCTGCCGGCGCACGCCGGGACCATCATTGCCGATGGTGGCGAGGAGCGCGCGTGTCTGGTCAATCGGCTGCCTGGTGAAGAAACCCAGAAGCGACGCCAGATTGTCCGGCGATTCCGTAGCGACAGCTTTCGCGGATGCCGAATCCCGGAAGCGTCGCAGTGCCTCGACCGGCGCGTGTTCGGCAAGACAGGCGGCAATCTGCCGATGCGGTGCCAGCGTCTCGGGAGCCGGTTGATCAACCCAGGCTGGCCGCGCCAGGACCAGACCGCAAAAGCTGTTGGGGCTTGTCACGGCAAGACGGAGCGCGATGGCGGCGCCCATCGAAATGCCACCAATCACGGGAGGCGGGCCGTCCAGACTGGCGGTGAAGGCGGCGACATCATCGGCAAATCGCCGGATGGACAGGTTGGTGATATCGCCGCAGTCGGACTGTCCGTGGCCACGGCATTCCAGCGTCACGCACTGCCATCCGCAATCATGCGGGAACACCTCGGCAGGCTGGCCCGCCTCTCCGCACAGACCGTGCAGAAACAAACAAGTCCGGCCGGTGCCGGTGCTTGCCGTCGACAGCTGCAAATTCCCGATGGTGAAAGTGCCGCGCCGCATTGATTACAGCCTCGCGATCCGGTCTGTCAGGAAAGCCGCCACGGCCGGTGCCTCGCCGGCCGTCATGCCATGCGCGATCAGCGGCCCGTCAAAACCGATGCCAGACAGTCCACACAGGAAGTGCGACCAGTCGATAATGCCGGTACCCGCCGGGGCCACGGATCCGTCACCATGCCTGTCCTTGGCGTGGGCAAGCGCGATTGCCGGGCCAAGCAGATCCAGTGCCGCGTCAACCGTCCGGCGGTGCTGATCCGGCGGCACATCTTCCAGAATGTTGGCCGGGTCGAGGATGATCCGAAGCCGGCTGCCCGGAAATTCGGCCAGCAATTGCGCGGCTTTCGCGGCCGAGCTGACGATGTTGGCAACTTCCGGCTCGACCCCGATGAAGATGTCATGCCGCTCGGCGATGTCGCAGATGTTCTCGAATTCGCGGCACATCTCGGCCCAGCTTTGCGGTTCGTCATTAGCCGGATGATGCCGCCATTTGTCATGTGGATCCATACTGCCTGAACATACGCTCAGCATCGTCGTGCCCATTTCAGCCGCGCGCCCGGCGATCGCCGCAAAGGCGTGCCGACCTGACCGGCGCCGGCGCGCGTCGGGGTCGGTCATGTTGTAGGTCGCCGAGATGGCCGCCAGCTGGATGCCGGTCCGCGCGGCCGCATCGGCAACCTGCCTTGCAGAATCTTCGGAAATCACCTCTGGTAGCGACCCAAGGCCGGAACAGGCCATATTGTATTGCACCGAGGCAAAGCCGGCGGCGTGGCAGGCGGCAAGCACGCCCGCCGGCGCATCACCGGGAAACGTCTTGGCAAAGATGCCGACCTTCATCATCTGGCCCCCATCAGATGGCGCCCGCCACATCGGAAAGCTTCACCGGTCGCCCGGTTCGTGCCGATTCGGCGATGGCAAGCATGGCTCTGACCGAGGCCACGCCATCCTCCACATCCGCCCCGGCAACCGGCGTGTCATGCAGAATGGCATCGGCGAAACCCTCAAGCTGCCGTCTGAAGACATGCGCGTCTGCGCCCAGCACCCGCGATGTGCCGCCGGTGGATTCGCGGAAGATATCGACCTCGCTTGACCGGAACAGCCAGGGGTTGAAGGTTTTCGCCACGACGCTTCCATGCTCGCCATAGAGCTGGAAGCCTTCATGCCAGTCCATGCGCACGGCGACCGTCAGGTCCAGATGACCAAGCGCGCCATTGGCAAAGCCGACATCAACGAACCAGCTATGGGCGCCGAAGCGCTGCAGATGGCGGGCCTGAAGCTCGACAATATCGCCGCACAGATATCTGGCCGTATCGACGAGATGGCATCCATGAGCCAGCATGAAATATTGCTGAAGGTCGGCTTTCGGGTCGCGGTCCGGCTTGCGCGAGAAGGCGCTTCTGATGATCAGCGGCTGGACCGCGTCGGTCATCGGGTAACGGTGTGTTGAATCGCAGTACCATCCCTTGAAGGCACGCATCTGCCCCATTTCATCGTCAATGAAGCTCCTGGCACTTTCGATTCCGGGGTCGAACCGTTTCATATGACCAACCTGAAGTTTGCACCCCGAGTCCGCGACGGCGGTGCGCAGCGCCTCAACCTCCTCCAGGGCGATGCCAAGAGGCTTTTCGCACAGCACATGCTTGCCTGCCGCCAGCGCGGCTGTCGCCGCCGGCACATGAAAGGCATCAGCGGTGGCGATGATCACCGCGTCGATGTCGGGATCGGCAAGCATGCGCTCATACTGAGTGTAGATTTTTGCCGCGCCATAGGTCACCGAAAAGCGCTGCAACAAATCCTCGGCGACGTCGCAGATGGCGTGAAGGGTTGTGTTCCGCGCCTTTGTCACACTCTCGAAATGGCCGGCCTGGGCAATCGCGCCACAGCCAAGAACACCAATCTTAAGTTGCTTTTCCAGCCTCGAATTCACGCTGAGCATACCCCTGTCGTGGCGGACACTCCCGATGCCCCGATGTGTCGAGAACTAGTCCCTTCCATGATGACAATCAAGCTTTCGCATAGGCCTTTCGGAGTCACATCCCCGGCGCCAAAAGCCTGTTGGCGCGCTCGGCAATCGCAAAATTTCGCCAATTGTCAGTATGGTCATGATCCGTTTTTTGAATTACGCTTTGTCGATCAATGAGACACAAATGCACCCGATAACGAGGTGTCACGAAAAAACGTCTCATCATCCAAGGGAGGAAATAAACATGCGAATTCGTAAGAGTTTGTTGGGCCTGACCGCCGGTGCAATGGCCCTGGTCGGTGCGGCGCCTGTCGCGACGGCGGGTGAATTTGACGGTGTCACCGTCAACATCCTGACCCGTCCCGGCTATGTCATCGCCGGCCGCCTTGTCGAGCGTGGTGTTGAATTCCAGGAAGCAACGGGCGCGAAGATCGTTGTCACTGAAGTGCCATATGCCGAGATTTTTCCAAAGATCCAGAGTGACTGGTCGACCGGAACCAATTCCATCGATGTCGGTGTGTTCGCCGCCGGATGGGGCGTCGAGCTTGACGCCGCCGGTCTGCTCGAGGATCTGGACCCCTATATCGCAAAGGACGACAAGATCGACCTCGATGATGTCGCGCCCTATTTCCGTGAGTTCGGGCAAAAAGTCGGTGGCAAGACCAAGTTGCTGATGGTCGATGGCGACTTCCAGATGGTCTATTACCGCAAGGATGTCCTTGATGCCGGTGGTCTGCAGCCGCCGAAGACCTGGGAAGACTATCTCGATGTGGCGTCGAAGATTCATGGCAAGGACATGAATGGCGACGGCGACGGCGATTTCGGCTCCTGCATCTTTAAGAAGCGTAACGCGCAGTCCTACTTCGCGATCCAGACCTTCGCTGCCCCGATCGTTCAGACACAGGGCACTGGCCAGGGGTTCCATTTCAACAACGCCACCATGGAGCCGATCGTGAACAACGCCGGCTGGAAGAAGGCGTTTGAACTCTACAAGGAAACCGGCAAATACGGTCCGCCCGAGGAGCTGAACCTTGACATCGGCGACACCCGTGCGCTGTTCAAGGCCGGCCGTTGCGGCCTGCTGGTCGAGTGGGGCGATCCGGGACCGCTGCAGCTTGACGATGACGCGACAGCCATCAAGGGCAAGCTCTATGCGATATCGGGTCTCGGTTCGCGTGAAGTTCTGGATCGTGACTCCGGAAAGCTTGTTGCGGTGACCAAGGCGAACGCGCCGCATTCGATCGACGGCATCAATTACGCGCCATTCGCTGCCTTTGGTGGCTGGGCCGGTGCGGTCAACAAGGGTGCTGACCAGAAGACCAAGGACGCCGCCTATGCCTTCCTGTCCTATATGAACCAGTCCGCACAATCGAGTGTTGACGTCACCATCGGTGCGACGGGCTACAACCCGTATCGCCTCTCGCAGCTGTCCAGCCCTGACCTGTTCGTCAAGGCCGGCATGCCGCAGGAACTTGCCGAGAACTATATCGGCGCCATCAACGGCGCGCTGAACAGCCTCAACATGGCATCCGACATGAAGATCCCGGGTGCCAACAAATATACGGCTGTTGTTCTCGACACCGAGCTGGCCCGTTATCTGGCCGGTGAGATCACTGTGGATGAAGCCCTCGAGAATATTGAGGAGGGCTGGGAAGAGGTCACCGAAGACTTCGGTCGCGACGAGCAGATCGCGGCGCAGGCACTCGCGCTCGGCAGCTGATCCGGCGCCCGATGTCTGAAACCATAAACAACGTCCAGCCGGGGTTCACCCCGGCTGGCGCCTCAGCGGGTGACCGCTGGCGTGAATGGGTCGACCGCCATGCGGGGACCTTCTTCATCGCTCCGGCGGTGACCCTTATTCTGATTTTTGCCATTTTCCCAACCATCTATTCGATGGTGTTCGCTCTCAGCCGGGTCAGGTTCACCGGCGACGGGCTGAAGTTCCGCTATGTCGGGCTGCGCAATTTTGAAAAGCAGTTCTTTGGCAGCAGCGAAGTTCACTTCCTCGGCCGGACGGAACCTTTCAGCATCTTCGGGATGATCGTGTTTGTCGTCATCACCGCGGCGGTTCTGTGGTGGCTTTACAAGTCATGGAAACGGGCCACCTGGGTCAGGATGCTTGGCCGGACAATCTCTGCCGCCATGGCGATTTTTCTCGCCTGGATCCTGTGCGCCTCGCTGCTGTCGGGCAATGCCATCGGCACACTCTACACGACGCTTTTCTATGTTCTTGTCGGCTGCGGCGTGCAGTTCATGATCGGCACCGGCCTTGCCTTTCTCTGCTCGCAGCCGATCAGGGGCAGGAATTTCTTCCGGGTGCTGTTCTTCATTCCGCTGATGGTGACGCCGCTTGGAGTCGGCTTTGCGATGCGGATGATCGCCGACATTACCAAAGGGCCGTTTGAACCCATTCTCGGCTTTCTGGGCCTGCAGGACTGGGTGTGGTCGGCCAGCCCCTGGTCGGCGCGGTTCGTGATGATGATCTGCGATTCCTGGCAATGGATTCCCTTCATCTTCATCTGCATGCTGGCGGCGCTGGAGAATGTGCCGCGCGACCATGTCGAGGCGGCGCAGGTCGACGGTGCCTCCAGCTTTCACATTTTCCGTGAGGTGACCTGGCCACAGGTCGTTCCGGTGGCGGTGACAGTGCTTCTGATTCGCGCCATCGAAGCCTTCAAGATCATGGATCTTCCCAACATCATGACTGGCGGTGGGCCCGGGTCCGCGACCGAGTCGATGACGCTCCATTCGGTTTATGTCTGGCGCGCCAACGATATGGGGTCATCTGCGGCCATCGCCTATCTGCTGCTGATCCTGACCGTTGTCGTCTGCGCGTCCTTCTTCAATTACGTGGTTCTTGGACAGATACGGAAGACGCGCGCATGAGCAGCACCGGCTACAAGTTCAATCTGCAGGACCGCAACCTGTTCGAGCGTCTGTTCGAACCGCCGGCCATCGGCAAGATGGCGCCGGCGGCAAAGGTGTTTGTCTATTCCTTCCTGGCCATCTGGTCACTCTTTGTGCTGTTCCCGATCTACTGGGTGATCATCACGTCCTTCAAGGACGCTGCGGCGGTCAACCAGGGTCCCAATTACATACCGTTTGTGGATTTTCAGCCGACGCTGGATGCCTGGCGGGAGAACTTCACCTCCGATCCCTACTGCGACATGGCCGCCATCGCGCGCCAACTCTATCTTCTGGCGCATAACAGCGCCGTCTTCCTGTTGTCGTCCTTTGTCTCGCTGCAGCCAATGGAGCCGCAGATCTGCAAGATCTACCTTGCCTTCACCAATTCGGTCGTTATCAGCATCACTTCGACGATCTTCTGCGTGATTGTCGGGTCGATGGCGGCCTACGCGCTGGCGCGGATACAGTACCGGCCGAAATTCGGCAATATCATGATCTTCGTTCTGCTGATCATCGCGGTCATTGTGGTGACCACCTATGCCGGCGTGCCCTGGTGGATGTCCTCGGCGGTGGCGCTGGCGCTGTTTTTCTTTCTGGCGCGGTCGATTGGTCGTTACTTCAAGATGTCACTTCGCAATGGTGACATTCTGTTCTGGATGATATCGCAGCGGATCCTGCCACCCATCGTGGTGGTGATTCCCCTCTATGTGATGTTCCAGGCGGTCCGTCTGCTGGATACGCATCTGGCCCTGATCCTGCTCTATGCGGTGGCCAATCTGCCGATCGTGGTCTGGCTGATGCATGATTTCTTCGCCAACCTGCCAATCGAGCTTGAGGAGTCGGCACAGCTTGATGGCGCGACGAGATTTGGTATTTTCTGGGAAATCGTGATGCCGCTGACACGGCCCGGCCTTGCCGCCACGACATTGTTGATCCTTGTCCTCAACTGGAACGAATATCTGTTCGCCGTCTTTCTGTCGACGGTCAAGGTCCAGACCATGCCGATCATGGTCGCGGCGAAGAATACCGGCGAGAAGGGCGTTCTCTGGTGGGAGATGTGCGCCGTCACCGTGGTGATGATCATTCCGGTCATCATCATGTCGGTTCTGTTGACGCGGTTTATTTCAAAGGGCGTCCTTCTTGGCGCCGTGAAGGGGTAGGGCATGACGGGTGGAGGTGCAAAGGCCTCGGTCAAATTTGACGCGGTGCAGAAAAGCTTCGGCAGCGTGAAGGTGCTGGAAGAGTTCAACCTCGAGGTTGAGCCCGGCGAATTTCTTGTCCTGCTGGGGGCGTCAGGGTCGGGCAAGACAACGGCGCTCCGGATCCTGTCGGGTCTGGAAACACCGTCAGCCGGCCGCGTCCATATTGGTGAGCGCGATGTCACCGAGGTGCTTCCGAAATACCGTGATATCTCGATGGTGTTCCAGTCCTACGCGCTGTATCCGCACAAGACCGTTGCGGAGAATATCGGCTTTCCGCTGAAGGTGAAGAGACTGAACAAGGTAGATATGGATGCCGCCATTCTCGACGCGGCACGGCAGGTGCAACTGGAAACGCTTCTGGAGCGCTATCCACGCGAACTGTCTGGTGGCCAGCGCCAGCGCGTGGCGCTGGCGCGGGCAATCATCCGCCGGCCATCGGTCTTTCTGATGGATGAGCCGCTGTCGAACCTCGATGCCAAGCTTCGTGGCCATATGCGGGCCGAACTCAAACACATGCAGGGCACGCTCGGCATCACCACGATCTATGTCACGCATGACCAGATCGAGGCGATGACGCTGGCGCACCGGGTGGCGGTTCTTGAGAAGGGCGTCTTGCAGCAGCTGGCGTCGCCGTCCGAGATCTATAACAACCCGGCGAATCTGTTCGTCGCGCAGTTTATCGGCTCGCCGGCGATGAATGTCATCCATGGCAGTCTTGAGGGCGACAGATTCCTCACCAACGGCGTGAAGGTGAAGACCGGGGTCAAGGGACAAATCGCAAAGGCCGTTGCCGGCGTCAGGCCGGAGGATTGCAGCGTCAGCGCGCCGTCCAAGGGGACGCTGAAAGGGCAGATCTATACCACCGAGCTGATCGGGGACCACACACTTGTCACGGTGAACTGGGGATCGGACCAGATCGTCGTCAAGGCGCATAAGGATTTCGACGGCAAGCAGGGTGACGAGGTCGGCGTGATCCTGCCGCCGGAGAATCTCTATATATTCGACGAGACGAATGGCGAGCGGATCCGCTAATACCGCTGGAGACAGATATGTCAGCCCGGATTGACCTTTACCGCTCCGGCTTCGATGATCGGGAACGTCCGTTATGCGAAATGGGCGAGTTCCGGATTTCCACATTCAGATACGCTTCGGGGGTCGAGGCGCTGCGTGTGAAGAACGCCCGCGGCGAGATCATCGTGCTGCCCTTCAAGGGGCAGCAGATATGGCGCGCCGCTTTCGACGGTCGTGACTTGACGATGAAATCGATGTTTGAGGAACCTGTCGACACGATGGTCTATCTCGAGACCTATGGCGCCTTTCTCATCCATTGCGGGCTCACCGGGCTTGGTGCGCCGGGGCCGCAGGACAGCCATCCGCTTCATGGTGAGCTTCCCAACGCGCCGTTCCAGACAGCCTGGATCGAGCTTGACCAGCAACGGCAATGCGTGACGATTGGCGGCACCTACCGCCATACCGTCGCCTTCAGCACCAATTATCTGGCAACGGCCAGCATCAGACTGACGGCCGGGTCGGCGCTTCTCGATGTGTCTTTGTCGGTGGAAAATCTGAAAAAGACGCCGATGGATCTGATGTATCTGGCGCATGCCAATTTCCGGCCCGCCGATCATGGCGAGTTGCATTATACCGCGCGCTACGATGCCGAAACGGTGCGGGTGAGGCGGTCGATTCCGTCACATATCTCGCCAAAGCCGGGTTATCCGGAATTTCTGGCCAGTCTGGCTGAGGATCCGGCCCGGCATCACCATCTGTCGCCGGATCTGGCATTCGATCCGGAGGTGGTCTTTACCATCGACATGATGGCTGATGATGACGGGATGGCGCACGCCATGCAGAAACGCCCCGACGGCACCGGCGACTATATCGGCTTCTACCCGCAACAGGCCCCGCTCAGCACCCGATGGATCTGCCGGACGCCCGACCAGGACGGGCTTGGCATCGCCTTTCCCTCGACCTCGGAGGTGGAGGGCTATACCGCCGAGAAGGCGAAGGGGCAGGTGGTGGAACTTGGCGGTGGCGACATCTGGAACATAGACATCCGCATGGGATTGCTGACCGGGCCCGAAACCGACGACATCATACGGCGGATCGAACGCGTCCGGTTGGGCTGATATTGGCCGCCTGTGGTTCGATATCCTGCGGCGAGGCCGGTTTGAAAGGAAGACATGCCAATGACGGTTGATATCCATGACCGGTTGAACGACAAGCTGTCACGCATCCGCGCCGGCGACGACACACCGGCCGATTTCATCATCGCCGATGCCAAGGATGCCGACATGGGCGGCGGCATCGGTGCCCTCGGCATGGTTGCGGCCGGCGACGGTGCGATGCGGTCGGCGACGGCCGTCGATTACCGGGCGGCGATGGTCCGGATGATGGATTCCGGGCTGGTCGACATCATGCTGACATCGCTGTCCTCGGCCGAGGCGCTGCACGCCGACGGGGCATTCGAGGACAGCGATGTGACGCCGGCCGTCAGGCTGAATGACGCGACTGACATCTGGGGATTTCGCGGCGCCGGCTATCGCGCCGGCGCGGCGATACCGTTCCGCACCGCGCGGCTCGACCGGGCCCGGCGGTGTGCCGCGCTCGGGTTGTATGCGGTGACGTTCTACAATGACCGTGATCTTGATGTGGCGACCCTCAATGCCTATCGCGAATTTCGCCAGCGCGCCGGGCAGGCCGGAATGGCGCATTTCCTCGAAGTGTTCAACCCGGCCTTTGCCATGGACGCCGGTGATGCCGATCTTGGCGCCTTCATCAATGACGCCATCGTGCGCTGTCTTGCCGGTGTCGGTGGAGATGAGCGTCCGCTGTTCCTGAAGATGCAGTATAACGGCGCGCGCGCCATGGCCGAGCTGGCATCCTTTGACCCGGCCAATCTCATTGTCGGGGTGCTTGGCGGGGCCGCCGGCACGACCCGTGACACATTTGAGCTTGTGGCCCAGACCGAACGTTTCGGTGGTCGTGTCGCGCTGTTCGGCCGGAAGATCTATGAAGCCGAGGATTCGCTCGAAGTCGTCCGGCTGATGCGGGCGGTCGTCGAACGCGATATCGGCACGGTGGAGGCGGTCAAATCCTATCATGGCGCGCTTGCCGCCGGGAACATCCGACCGGCAAGGCCGCTTGCGGAGGACCTCCTGGTGAGCGATCCGGTCCTCGCGCCGGAGGCGGAATGATCGCGCCAGAGGACAGGCACGGATTTGTCACTGGCGGGACCTGGTGCGCCGACCACAACAAGCTCGTCGAGAGATGGCCGGCCGAGGAAGACCTTGTCATCATTCATGAGGAAGAGATCAGGGGTGGCGGTTCGGCCTGCAATCTTGCCATTGATATCAGGCGGCTCGACCCCGCCATGCCGGTGGCCACCATCGGTCTTATTGGCGATGATGCGGATGGCCGGATACTTGTCCGGCAGGCCGAGGCCGAAGGGCTGGACTGTGCCGGGCTTGCCATGCTGGCGGGACAGCGGACGACCTTCACCGATGCCTTCACCGCCCGCGATACCGGTCGCCGGACGCATCTCTACCACCCCGGAACCAGCGGCGCGCTGACGCCGGATCATTTCGATCTGTCAGCCAGCGATGCCCGCATTCTTCATCTTGGGCTGCCCGGCCTTCATGAGCAGATGGATGCGCAATGGATGGGGGATGCGAATGGCTGGGTCACCGTGCTGAAAGCGGCGCAGGCGGCCGGTCTGAGAACGAATTTCGAGCTGTGCTCACTTCCCGCCGAGCGGCTTGCGCGCATCATGTCACCTTGCCTGGCGCATCTTGACTATCTGATCGTCAACGAATTCGAGATCGCTGCCATTGCCGGCCGGCCGGTGTCGCATGGCCAGGATACCGATATCGGGTCCTGTATTGTCAATGCTCAGCTGGTTCTTGATGACGGCGCGATGGAGCTCGTTATCGTGCATTTTCCAATGGGCGCGGTTGCGGTGACGCACCGGGGGGATCGGCTTGTCAGCCCGTCGGTGAATGTTCCGCCTGACAGGATCGCCGGCTCCAACGGTGCCGGGGACGCCTTTGCCGCCGGCGCCCTGTACGGGCTTCATCAGGGGTGGGCGCTGGACCGGATTGTCGAGCTTGCCCACGCCGCCGCCGCTGCCTCGATGGGGCATATCGGCACGACCGATGCCATGGCAGGCTGGTCCGACTGCCTGGCGCTTGCCGGCGACTATGGCTGGCGCGAAGCCCCCGAATAGGTCGGTGCCAAACATGCCCTTGCTGTCAGCCGGCTTGATCTGACGCGTCACTCGGCTCAGGATCAGAGAGCGGCTGTCGCGGCATTGATGCCAGCCTGGCCAAGGTGAGGAATTGACGACATGATGCCTGTCCCTTCCCTGACTGCCCCGGAACGCGGCTTTGACGAGGCCGAATTCGCGGCGCGCACGGCGCGCGCGCAACGGCGGATGGCGCTGGCGGGAATCGCCGGATTGTTGCTGATGAGCGAGCCGGAGGTGCGGTATTTCAGCGGTTTCCAGACGCTGTTCTGGCAGAGCCCGACGCGCCCCTGGTTCCTGTTCGTGCCGGCGACCGGCAAACCCGTCGCGGTGATTCCGGAGATCGGCGCCGCGCTGATGCGCCGGACCTGGCTTGATGACATCCGGACCTGGAGCGCGCCGGCCCCCGCCGATGACGGTATCGGGCTGCTGGCCGATCTGTTGACGCCGCTGGCGCAGGGCGGTGCGGTGCTTGGCGTCATGAAGGGTCATGAAACGCATCTTCGCATGCCGCTTGGCGACTGGGAGCGGTTGATGGCGATGCTGCCGGGGCTCCGGATCGCCGATGCGACGAGCCTTGTCCAGGGGCTGCGCATGGTGAAAAGCGAGGCCGAGATCGACAAGCTTCGTCATATCTGCGCCATCGGCTCGGCGGCCTTTGACGCGGTGCCGGAAATCGCCGGTGCCGGCCAGCCGCTCGACGATGTGTTTCGTGCCTTCAGGCGTGCCGCC
>JAAZUU010000179.1 GCA_018624035.1 Rhodobiaceae bacterium
AGAAGGGCAAGTCCCGTCGCGCCAAGTCCGGTGACCAGCGATGTCATGCCGGCGCGTGCAAGACCCGGCGTCGCCAGAAATGCGCGCGCCGGGTCAAGTGATGGTGTGACAAAGCCAAGCGGCGGGAACAGGCCGATTGCCGGCCCCATGACCCCGACAATGCCGGCGATGACCGGCAGCGCGGTCGTCATTGCCAGAATGCCGGTCAAGACATGGCGGCCAGCAATCATTCTGCCTTCATCCGGTAATGCCGCGCCAAACCGAACCGTGTCATCGACGGTCAGCCACCGCTGCCATAACGCCGCCGCCATTCGGTCTCGATGGCCTTCATCCATGAGGGGTGCGGTTCTGCCAGCGTCGCGCCAAGATCGGTCTCGGACAATGTGGCCACACCGCGGGGCAGGGCGGCAAAGCCGGCCCGGTCATCCTCTGACAGCCGGTGCATGGCCAGCACGGTCGGGTCGCCCCAGACCCGCGGGTCGGCTTTTCGAATCTGGGCTTCGGGCGAGAGCAGGAAATCGGCAACGATCCGGGCCGCCTCAGGCGCGTTCGCGTTGAAGGGAATGGCGAGGAAATGCACATTCGCAATTGTACCGCCATCATGGATATAGGTGCGCACGCTGGTCGGCAACTCGCCGCGCTCGATCGCCGAGGAGGCATCGGCCGGATTGAAGGCGATCGCGATGTCGACCTCACCATCGGCCAGAAGCTGGCGCTGCATCGGATAATTCGCCGGATAGGCACGCCCGCCGCGCCACAGATGCGGTGTCACGCTGTCAAGCCACTGCCATAACGGGGCCGTCACCGCATCGAACAGTGCCTCTTCGACCGGCCGGTAGAGCGGCGCGGTGTCCGCCGCCGTCTCGATCAGGATTTGTTTGAGAAAGGACAGGCCGACAAAATCGGGAGGCTGCGGATAGGTAAAGCGGCCGGGTGTCTCGATGATATGGGCGGCAAGGTCGGCGGCGCTTCGCGGCGGGGCTGGCAGGCGGGCGCTGTCATGCGCGAAGACCAGCTGCGCTCGTCCCCAGGGAGATTCCAGCCCGTCGGTCGGCACCGCGAAATCAAGTCTGATCGCGGGCAGCGCCCCGGCATCGGTATAGCGCCAGGATGGCAGAGATTCCGCCCAGGGGGCGCCCTGCAGCAACCCGTTCCGCTTCATGGCGGCGAAATTCTCGCCATTGACCCATAGCAGATCAATCGACCCGCCGGTGCTTCTTCCTGCCGCCTGTTCGGACAGAATGCGTGATACGGCGGCCGCGGTGTCGCTCAGCTTGACATGCTTCAATGTGATGTCATGGCGCCGTGCCAGTTCATTGCCGGCCCAGGCGATATAGTCATTGATCTTGTCATCGCCGCCCCAGGCGTTGAAATAGACGGTCTGGCCACGCGCCGCATCGCGGATCGTGGCAAAATCGCGGTCACCGGCAAGCGCCGGGCCGGTCAGCGTCGCTGTCGGCAGCATCATGACAACCATCATGAAGGCGCACATCACTGGCAGGATCACGAGGCGGAGCATTTGGACCGGGGTCATTGCAGGCATTGTCTGTCTCATCGGCTCAGGTTCCGAACGGCTTTCCTGTGCATCGACCTAGCATAGCTTGACCGGCGCGGGCTATAGTTTCGCAAACTGTGAACAAGGATGCCAAGATGCTGCGAGTTCATGCCCTGACCATTGCCATTGACGGGCATCCGCCGCTGATCGAGGGGCTTGAGGTGACAGTGCCGGCCGGCGAATTGCGTCTGCTTCAGGGGCCGAGCGGATGTGGCAAGTCAACGCTTCTCGCGGTGATTGGCGGGACTGCGGATGATGCCGTCCGCTGGTCAGGCACCATCAGCCTCAACGGGGTGGACATCTCGCATCTTCCCGCCGAACAGCGCGGTGTCGGGCTGATGTTCCAGGATGCGCTTCTGTTTCCGCATATGTCGGTTGGCGACAATCTTGCCTTCGGGCTTGCCGCGCGGCATCGACGTGACCGGGCGGCGCGGGTTCAGGCGGCGCTTGTGGCTGCCGGTCTGCCGGGGTTTGCCGAGCGCGACCCGGCGTCGCTCTCCGGCGGGCAGGCGGCGCGGGTGGCGCTGATGCGCACATTGCTTGCCGAACCGGAAGTTCTGCTGATGGATGAGGCGTTTTCGGCACTTGACCCGACATTGCGGCAGGGTTTTGGCATGTTTGTTCGGGACCGGATCCGCGACCGGCATATCCCGGCGTTGCTTGTCAGTCACGATCCGGCCGATGCCGGGTTTGCCGATGGCGAGCCAATCAGTCTGACTGCCTGATCACCTGGCCAGTCTGACTAGCGACGGGGAAGGTCGGTCATTGGCGCGCCGCGCAGATGACGAAGCCTGGCAAACACGTCGACCCCCATCTGCAGCATGATATGGATGATGTCCATTGGCACCCAGTTCTCGTGGATGCGGCCATCCACCAGATGATAGAAATCCATGACCCGCATGTCGATCCTGCGCCCGGTCGGCGGCAGACCGAGCCATTCGCCAAGATGCGTTCCGCGAACCGATGGCCATCCGCCGGTGACGACGAAATTGCCATCGGCGATCCGCACATAGTGACCGGCACCCTGCCGGTCCGGCCAGCCGATCAGAAACGGGATCTGGTGATGTTGCTGGAAGCCGGCCATGCCGCGGGTGCTGCCGATGCCGGCCGGGCCATACCACAGGAAATTCTCGGTCCAGGCATCGCCATGTTTCATCGAATGCACCGATTTTCCATCGAAACTGCCAAGTGCCTCATGCATGGCAAGGACGATATCCATCGCCTTCTGGCCGGCCGCCGCGTCACTTTCGTCGATCCTGACGCCGGAGGTTGTCGGAGCGGGCCACATGCCTTCGGCGCCGAGTGAGGGCGCAACGGGCCAGACACCGGCCTGGCGCATCAGATCGAGAAAATCAAACAGCACATAGCTGTGCGCGATCCGGCCGTCACGAAGATGATGAACTTCGCAGACCCGAAGATGGATCAGGCCGTTTGTTGCCGGAATGTCGAACAGATCGCCTGTCATGGTGCCCTGGATCACACCCATGCTGGCGACAAGCTGACGGCCGGCGAGATCCGCCGGCATGCGCGAATCGGCCTTGCCGATGCCGCCGGTAAAGATGCTGTCACGACGTTCGAGGTCCGGTATCGCCGCGCGGAGTTTCCTCCAGACATCGGTGATGGCCTCGATGCCGGAAATTTCGTTGATCGGATGACTGCTCCAATATTGGGCATCGGGGTGATAGATGTCGGCCACCGACAGATGACCCCTTGCAAGGCCGTGCAGGGCCTCGGAAGCCTGTAACTTAAAGGCGATGATGTCTGAATCGGTCATTTCAACTGGCATGATGTGATCTCCGGCGCGCCCTGCTTCCGCAGGATGAAATGCGTTGCCGTGCGCCCTGTCAATGAAAAGCCTTGATGACGTCAGGCCATCAAATGTCGCACCGTCGTGAAAGGGCTTTACAAATTTGCATACGTATTCAAAATCTGACGGAAGGTATCCCACCTCTGGCCAATCCGCTCTGTCCGGGCTACCAGAGGGTTATAGCGGTGGTCGCCGGCGCAAAGCCTGCATATGTGGCCATCTGAAAGTCACACCATTGAGTTCTTAGGAGGAACATGATGAACAAGGTATCCAGATTTGCCGTTTCCGCGGCCTTCCTGCTTGCCAGTGCGTCGAGCGCCTATGCCGGATGTGGCATTGGGTCGGGTTCGGCGAAAATTCTTGCGAACGACTGCCCGGCGACGCAGGCCATTGCCGCGGCTGCCACGTCCTGTGACGGCGGCGGTGCCAGCGTGACCGCCAAC
>JAAZUU010000180.1 GCA_018624035.1 Rhodobiaceae bacterium
ACGATGGCCACATTCTTGCCCGACTTCTCGTCGACATAGTGTGCGTTGCCGCCAGCAAGGATGGCGGGAAACGGCCCCGGCGGATTCCCAGCGCCGTGGTTGACAGGCTGCGGGCCGCCACGCCACCCGACCCCGTTTCCGGACCGTAACGCCGGCGCGGCGCGGGTCTGGCGGGGTGTACCGGCCAAACGGGTGCTGGGTGGCATGAGGTTCACAGATGGAATCTGTTGACAGGTTTGTAGCGCATTCGAGTTCCGATCTCACAATCTGGGGGCTGTTCCTGGCCGCCGATCCGTTGGTCAAGGCGGTGATGCTTCTCCTTGTTCTGGCGTCGATCTGGTGCTGGGCGATCATCTTCGAGAAGGTCACGTCGGTGCGCAATGAGCGGCGACATTCCGACCAGTTCGAGGATGCCTTCTGGTCCGGTGGCTCGGCTGACGCGCTTTATGACGAGATCGGCGGCGATCCGCGCGACGCGATGACCCGGGTCTTTGTTGCCGGCATGCGTGAATGGCGCCGCGCCAAGGCAAGCGGCCTTGCCACGGCGGCACGCTCCGATCTGCGGGCCTCGCTTCTTGGCCGCGTCGAACGGTCGATGACCTTCACCATCACGCGTGAGATGGAACGGCTGGAGAAGGGCATGAACTTCCTGGCCTCGATCGGCTCCGTCTCGCCCTTTGTCGGGCTGTTCGGCACCGTCTGGGGGATCATGAATTCCTTCCAGTCGATCGCCGAGTCAAAGAATACCAGCCTTGCCGTTGTCGCCCCCGGCATTGCCGAGGCGCTGTTCGCCACGGCGCTGGGCCTCGCGGCGGCGATCCCGGCGGTTGTCGCCTACAACAAGTTTGCCGGTGATCTGGATCGCGTCGGCGGACGGCTCGAGACTTTCGCCCAGGAGTTTTCCACCCTGTTGGCGCGACAGCTTGACGAGGGTGGCCGCTGATGGGGATGTCGGTCAACAGGCCGCGCGCCGGCCGTCGTCATCGCCCGATGGGCGAGATCAACGTCACCCCTTTTGTCGACGTGATGCTTGTCCTGCTGATCGTTTTCATGGTCACGGCACCCTTGCTGACTGTCGGGGTCGAGGTCGATCTGCCGAAGACAAAGGCCGGCCAGATCAACGCCGATGCCGCGCCGCTGGTCGTTTCGATCAAAGCCGATGGCGCGCTTTATCTTCAGGAAACCGAGGTGGAGAGCGACAAGCTGGTGCCGCGCCTTCGCGCCATTTCCGAAGCCAATCCGCAGGTCAGGATCTTCGTTCGCGGGGATGAGGCGGTAGCCTATGGCGAGGTGCTTGGCGTGATGGGGCGCATTCAGGCCGCCGGTTTCGAACGCGTCGCGCTTGTCGCAAGGCTGCCCGAGCCGCAATGACCGGAGCTGCGCACCGACCATGATGTCGCGTCCCTTCATCATCTCCGTTGGCGTTCATGTGGCGTTCACCCTGCTGGTGGTGTTCGGCATGCCGATGCTTGGTCGCGATCTGCCGGAGGAAATGCCGCTTTTACGCCTCGAGGTTGTGCGCACCGTGCCCGAGACCAACCTGATCGAGGGGGACAAGCCGAGCACGGCAAAGGAAGAGCAGCAGGCGACTGTGGCCAGAAAGCCGCCACCACCGCCACCGCCACCGCCACCGCCGAAACCTGCCGCCGCCGCGCCGCCCGCGCCGCCACCCGAGCCGACAGCCGAGCCGGAAGCCCCGGCCGAGGACCCGGCCGCCGAGATCCTGCCTGACAAGCCGGTGCCGAAGCCGAAACTTGCCAAACTCGACATCCCGAAGCCGAAACCCAAGCCGGCCGCCAGGGTGGCACCAAAAGCGAAACCGAAGCCGGTGATGAAGCCTGTCTCGAAGCCGAAATTGCCGAGCCGGCCGGCGCCGCCGGCGCCGAAACCGGTGCCGAAACCCGCCGATACGGCCAAGCCGACACCGCCCCAGAAAACAAAGGCGAATGACGCGCTGGCCAGCCAGTTGAACAAGATGGTGAAGGATACAAGGAAACGCGCTGATGCCGCGACCGGTGTGCTGCAGAATCTGGCAGAGGCGAAGGTGGCGGCAAAGGATGCCGAGCAGGCGCGCAAGACACAGCAGCGGAAAGTCGCTGCCGAAACAATGACAAAGACGCTGTCCGCCGTTGCCGGCAACGCGGTGAAGGCGCCGCCGAAGAAGAGCATCGCCCCGGTGGGAATCGATGATGTCGCGCGCATTCAGCAACATGTTTCCAAATGCTGGCAGCCGCCCCTTGGCGCGGCCGGTAACGATACTCTTATTGTTGACATATTTGTGTCGGTGAATAGGGATGGTGAGGTTCTGAAGGCGGATATCGAGAACAAGTTGCGCTTTAATCTCGATTCCTATTTCAAGGCGTCGGCCATTGCCGCGCAGCGGGCGATCGTCGATTGTTCGCCGCTTCCCATTCCGCCGCAGAAATATGATCAGCTCAAGGAATTCACCTTCGAGTTCAACCCGAAATTCATCTCACGATAGGGTCAATTCAGATGATGCCGGTCTTTTCTTCCATCCCCGTTCATTTTCAGGCTGCTGCCCGTTTGCTGGCAGTTTTCATTGCCGTCATGATAGTCGCCCAGAACGCGGTGGCACAGCTTCGCATCGAAATCACCGAGGGCATGGTCGCACCGACACCTATCGCGATCGCCGATTTCACCGGTGCCGACGGGCGGGTCACGGATGAGGGGCGCGAGATTGCCACCATCATCTCGAATGATTTGCTGAGCTCCGGCCTGTTCGAGCCGATCGACAGCGCCGCCTTCATCGCCCCGCCCGGCTCGCCGGCTATGAAGCCGAATTTCGCCAACTGGGCACCACTTGGCGCGAAAGGACTTCTTGTCGGGTCGGCCATCCTTGACGAGACGGGCAAGCTGCAGGTCGAATTCGTCCTCTGGGACGTCATTACCGGGCGTGATCTCAGTTCCGGAACAGGCAGTGCCGATCCGAACGCCCTGCGGCAGCTGTCACACAAGATTGCCGACCTTGTCTATGAGGAGTTCACCGGAGACTCGGGCTATTTCGACACGCAGATCGTCTATGTCGCGGAAGCAGGACCGCAGGCAAGCCGTATCAAGCGGCTGGCGATCATGGATCAGGACGGGCACAACCACAAATACCTGACAAGCGGCCTCGACCTCGTGCTCACGCCACGTTTCTCGCCGACGACCCAGGAAATAGCCTATCTGAACTATTTCAACGAAGAGCCGAACGTCTATATCCAGGATATCCGTACCGGTCGCAGCGAAAGGCTCGGTTCGTTCCCGGGAATGACATTCGCGCCACGCTTCGGGCCGCAGGGTGACAAGCTGATCATGAGCTGGGCACAGGATGGGCTGACCGACATTTACGAAATGGATTTGCGAACCCAGGATATCCGGCAGCTCACAAAGACAAGTTCCATCGACACGGCGCCGTCCTATTCCCCTGACGGGCGGCGCGTGGTGTTTGAATCCGACCGCGCCGGACGGCAGCAGATCTATGTTATGAACAGTGACGGCACCGCCACCCAGCGGATCAGTTTCGGCGATGGCCGCTATGCGACTCCGGTCTGGTCGCCGCGCGGCGACATCATCGCCTTCACGAAGATGCATCGGGGCACCTTCTATATCGGCATCATGAATGTTGACGGCACAGGCGAGCGGCTGCTTGCCGAGGGCTTTCTCGTCGAGGGGCCGACCTGGGCACCAAACGGCCGGGTTCTCATGTATTACAAGCAGGAACGGTTCAAGGCCGATGGAAGCGGTGGCAAGACAGCGCTGTATCGCGTCGATATTACCGGCTTCAACGAACGCCGTATC
>JAAZUU010000181.1 GCA_018624035.1 Rhodobiaceae bacterium
GACCGTGACGCTGATCGCGCCGATCGCGATGGATGAGGGCCTTCGCTTCGCCATCCGCGAGGGCGGACGTACCGTCGGCGCAGGCGTCGTCGCCTCGATCGTGAAATAGGACTGTCACGACAATGAATTCCGCCGCCGGTTTCGGCAGGCGGCGTCAGGTATAGGGGTGTAGCTCAATTGGTAGAGCACCGGTCTCCAAAACCGGGGGTTGTAGGTTCGAGTCCTATCGCCCCTGCCACCTGACCAGAGCGGAATATAAAGATGAAAAGATGCCCTGCGGTTATTGCGACCGCAGGGCATTTTCTTTGCCCGGAAGTCTTCCTCTGTCTGGTAGTCAGCCGGGCCGGTGCCCTTTCGATGACCGGTATGGCGACCTGTATGGCGACCTGTATGTCGATTGGCGGGATGATGTCAGGTGACCGTCGTCACCAGCAATGACGCGCCGATGCCGATGAGCAGCCAATGCGCGCACCTCTTGAACCAGCTGACCGGCGCGCGTCTGAACAGATACTGGCCGAGCAGGACGCCAAGGACCGACGCCGGGGCGATGAAGATGGCGCGCAGGAATGTAACGGTCTCGATGGCGTCTCGCGCCAGCAGATTGATCAGCATGACCGACAGCAGCAGCCAGACACTCAACATGATGTTGGCGCGCTGGACTGCGGCAGATTCGTTCGCGGCAAGATAATAGACGACCATCACCGGACCCGCCGGCACACCGAACCCGCCCATGATGCCGCCTGTCAGGGCGCCGACACCCAGGCTTGGCAGGGTGCCGCGTGGCCCGGAATATTTGAAATCCAGCATCAGGACCGTGGCGGATACCAGAATGAAAATGCCCATGCCAAGGCGGATGCTTGCCGGATCCGCCGCGACAAGAAACTGCGATCCGACCGAGGCGGCCAGCAGAATTCCGAAGAACAGCGGCACAACCTCGGACCATCGCACGGTTCTGACCAGACTTGGCAGCACGTGGAGAAGGGCGACGACACTGCAGATGGTCATGATCGCCACCGCCTGCACCGGGCCAACAAGAAAGGTGAATAGCGGAACCATGACAAGTGCCCCGCCAAAGCCCGCATAGGCGGTCATGACGGCAGCCCCCAGCGCCAGCATGATGCCGACAAGAAGTGTCAGGTCCATCACCTCAATGAGCATCGATACACCTCACCCCGTAAACCGCAGGAAGATCACCGCCAGACCTGCCGCCCCGAACCCGACACGGAGCACCGGACCATGCGGCGCGATCAGCCCGCGACCCAGAAGCGCCAGCCCGATACCGATCTGCAGCGCCGTCAGGATCGCCGTCATCGGCGTGGCGGCAAGGTCGGTCAGTTCGGGGTGCCGGATGATGGCAAGCGGGATCACATACAGGCCGAGGCCAAGCGACATCGCGCTGCCGGCAACGCGAAGCCAGTTCTCCTCGACCATGCTGGCGGCGATGAAGACACCGCCGCAGACCGGCGGGGTGATTGTTGACAGCAGCGCGTACCAGAAGATGAACAGATGCACCAGAAGCGGCGCCACCCCCATATCGATCAGCGCCGGTCCGGCGACCGACACGCAGATCACATAGGCCGCCGTTGTCGGCACCTCCATGCCTAGGATGATGCAGGCAAGCGCCGTCAACGCCAGCGCCAGCCACAGATTGTCGCCGGAAAAGGCAAGGATGCCGGAGGTGATCTTCACACCAAGCCCGGTCATGCCCAGAATGCCGACAATGATCGAGGCGCACAGGATGATCGAGGCAATCATCGCAATCTGCCGGCCGGCGGTGATCGCCGCCATCACCAGCCGATCCCGCGTCCGGGCCGCATTGAATTTCAGATCCGCACCTGTCAGCAACAGCAGCACGGCAAGAATGATCGCGCAGGCGGCCGCGAATTGCGGTGTGTAGCCGCTGAACATCACGATCAGCAGCGCGGCGAACGGTACGGTGAAGAACAGCGAGGTGACAATGACAGTCCGCAATGCCGGCCGCATGTCCTCACGATAGGGTTTCAGACCATGCCGGTCGGCATAGCCGTTCACCCCGATCCAGACCGTCGCGAAATACAGGATGGCCGGCAACGCCGCGGCAAGGATGATCTGTGTGTAGGGAATGCCGGTCAGTTCGACCATGACGAACGCGCCGGCCCCCATCAGCGGCGGCATGATCTGCCCGCCGGTGGAGGCCACCGCCTCAACAGCGGCGGCGATCCGTTTCGGATAGCCAAGACGCCGCATCGATGGCAGCGTGACCATGCCGGTGGAGGCGACATTCGCCGACGCCGAGCCGGAGATCGAGCCGAACAGGGCTGATGACAGAACCGACACCTTGGCGGCCCCGCCTTTCAGCCGGCCGGCCGCGGCGATGGCGATGTTCATGAATCCCTGACCGGCCTCGCCGGCGTTCAGCACCGCACCGAAAATCACGAAGACGGCAACGACCGAGACCGACACGCCTGTCAGCTTGCCCCACAAACCGCCCTCGGTGATGATCAGCGTGCCGAGGAAACTGTTGAAAGGCAGGCCGGGATGTCCGAATTCACCGGGAATGTGACTGCCGAACAGGCCGTAGAACAGAAACAGCAGGGTGATCAGCGGCAATGGCCAGCTGACAGCACGCCGCGCCATTTCAAGCGTCAGCAGGATCAGCCCGATCCCGACGGCGATCTGCCAGCCGCCGGTGATGAAGCCGTACTGGTCGGACAGTGATGATTCATTCACCGCGATATAGCCGCAGAACAGGGCGCCAGCCGCGGTCAGCAGCAAGCCGATCCGGCGCTGCCAGGCGTCGGAGGCAGTGAAGATGAACACCCAGGGGAGCGCCAACGCCATATGCAGCGGGCGCGACACCAGGCTCGGCACAAGTCCCGAGAAGATCAGCCAGATATGAAAGCCGATCGAGGCAATGCCGAGACCGACCCAGATCGGGCGGTTTTTGATGTCTGTCATGAAGCTGGCATGAAACGGAATGAAAGAGGGGGCGGCACGGGGCCGCCCCGTCTGCCTTAGTGATGCGCGGCGAGGGTGGCCCCCGCTTCTGTATAGTAGCGCTTTGCCCCGGGATGGATGTCGGTGAGGATATTGCCCAGCATGTCGAGCGACACGCCATCCCACCATTTCGCCGCGGCACCGAGCGCGCCCTTGTTTTCCCAGTAGGTCTTCGTCAGCTGGTAGGCGGTCGCGTCATCCATGTCGGTGGTGGTGAAGGCCACAACCGGCAGCGAGGTTGTCACAATATCACTGGTCTGGCCGGCATAGGTGCCGGCGGGGATGACAAGGCGCGTGCGCTTCGATGCCGTGACCTGATCATCATTCAGCGAGATCACGGTGGCGCCGGCCGAGGCGGCGGCCTCGATCACGTTCGGTGCCGGATAGGACCCGGCGGTCACGAACCCGTCGATCTGTCCGTTCTTCAGCGCCGGCACCGCGTTGGAGAGTTCCACCTCGGCAAGTGTGACCTTGCCCTCAAGGCCGAACAGCTTGAGATATTTCGCGCCTTCCCTGGCGCCGAAGGACCCCTTGCCAAGAAGAATCGTCTTGCCTTCCATGCCGGCGAAATCGGTGACGCCGGAGCTTTGTGACATGACAAAATGCATCGTCAGCGACGGGATCGGGAACAGTGCCCGGATTTCGTCAAACCGCGGGTTGCCCTTGTCCTTGAACATGGCCTTGCCGCCCCGTGCCAGCTTGATCAGCACCGGCGGGGTGGTGAAGACATAATTGTTCGTGCGGCCGATAACCTCCATGACGTTCTGCACGGATCCCTGGCTTTCCTCGACGGTGACGATGATGTCGCCGGAGGA
>JAAZUU010000023.1 GCA_018624035.1 Rhodobiaceae bacterium
ATTCCCGAGGCGACCGGTCTTGTCGCCGATCTTGGTGGCGGCAGCCTTGAGGTCGTGGCGCTTGAGGGTGGGCAGGCGCGGCAGTCGACAAGTTTCAATTTTGGCCACCTGTCAACTGTCGAGGCCGATGAGGTCGAGGCGGCCCTCGCTGCGGAACCCTGGCTGGCGGCACGGCCGGGGACGCGCCTCTATGGTGTCGGTGGATCGTTCCGCGCGCTTGGCCTCGCCTATATCGAACAGTCAGGCTATCCGCTGCCGGTGCTTCACGGGCTGCGCATTCCGGGTGAGGAGGCCGGCAATTTGCTGGCCGCCTTCTGCCGCAGGGACCCCGATCTGTCCGGCGTGCCGCTTGGCCGCCAGAAGACGATGCCGACCGCGGCGCTGATCATGCGGGCGCTGTTTCGTTACAGCGGCGCCGAAAGAATTGTCGTCAGCGGGACAAGTATTCGTGACGGTTTGATTGCCGATCTCGAGCTTGGTGATGTTGATCGGGCCGATTTCCTGCTTGTTGTCTGTCAGGAAATCTCCAGGGCATCGCACCGCTTCCCGGGTGTTCCCGGGGCGCTTGTGTCGCTCCTGCGGCCACTTTTCAGACCCCGTGAGGGACAGTCTGACGAAGATGTGGCGCGGGACAGGAAGCGATTTGACCGGCTTCTCGAGGCGGCATGCTTCCTTTCGGATATGTGCTGGAACGAGCATGAGGATGTGCGGGGTGATCTTGGTGCGCGGCGCGTTCTCGGCCTGCCGGTGAACTGCGTGACACACAAGGAACGTGTATGGCTGGCCACCACCATCTATCATCGCTATGTCGGGCGAAAGACCAACAAGTCGCGGCCGCCCGAACTGTCGGTGCTGCTGAGTCGCCGGCGCCGTGCCGAGGCAACGGTGATCGGTCTCGGGCTGCGCTTTGCCCTCACCTTCTCCGGCGGGGCAGCGCAAAACCTGGATCAGATCCGGCTTGCCAGTGATGGCAACATACTGACGCTCCATGTCGGTGCCGGGTGCGCTGCGCTTGTCGACAACCACGCGATGCGCCGGTTTCAGCAGCTCGCGCAGAGCGCCAACCTAGAGGCCGAGATAAGTTATGACTGACCGCATGCTGTATGGTCAGATGGCCATCATGATGCTAGCGTTCATGTCTGCGGAGTGACAAACGCTGACAGCCATCCTGATCGCGACGAGCATGACATGACCGCCCCGAAAGACCATTTTCCCGTCACCGAGCCGGGTTCCATCATCGAGCCGGGCGCCCTCGCCGAGATCGGCAGCATGCTGGATGACGGCTTGCTTGTTGTCGACGATGCCGGAACCGTGATGTCGGCCAACAACGCGGCGGTTCGTTTCCTTGGCGAGGGGCTTGTCGGCCGTGATCTGGTGGATCTCATTCCCACAAAGGATACGAGCGATGTGGTCGCCGGGCGTGAGCGCGAGCGAACCTTTTCCTTTGCCGCCCAGACCAGTGTGGCGATGGAATTCAACGTCCGCATCCGGCAAATGGATGATGGCTGGATCATCGTCCTGCTTCTCGACATGACGCTGCAGCGCAATCTTGAGAAGGTGCGCCGGGATTTCGTCGCCAATGTCAGTCACGAGCTTCGCTCACCCCTGACAAGCCTTGCCGGATTCATCGAGACGATCCTGATCAACGAGGTTCGCGACTGGCCAACGCAGCAGCGCTTCCTGCGCATCATGGAGGAAGAGGCGGGGCGCATGTCGCGCCTGATCGACGATCTGCTGTCGCTGTCGCGGGTGGAGGTGGATGAGCATATCATTCCCGACGAGACGGTGCCGCTTCTCGAGGTGGTGAAATCGGTGATTGCCAGCCTCGAGACACGAGCCGGCCAGCGCGGCATGCGGATCAGCCTCTCCGACAGGCGGTCGCAATCATCGGGGGGCCTTGTGATGTTCGGTTTCGCCGACGAGATCAACGAGGTCTTTCACAACCTGATCGAAAACGCCATCAAATACGGTTTCGACAACACCGAGATCGAGGTCGATCTGGAACTGGAGAGCCACGAGCGGGTCAGGATTTCGGTGACAAACCGAGGCGAGACAATTGCCGAAAAACATATCAGCCGCCTGACCGAGCGGTTCTACCGTGTGGACAAGGCGCGCTCGCGCAAGATTGGCGGAACCGGGCTTGGCCTGGCCATCGTCAAACATATCGTCAACCGGCATCGCGGCGCGATGGAGGTCAGCAGCACCGAGGACGGGCTGACGCGGTTCGTCGTGAGTCTGCCGATCATGGCGCAGCCATGACGGGTCACAAAAATGCAACAAAGCTGTGGCAGAAATGGACCAGCCTTGCTTGGGGAAAGGGAAGGATCTAGATGGCCATCCGTATTCTCGTTGCCGATGACGAGCCCAACCAGCTTGAACTTCTGACCTATAATCTGGTTCAGGCCGATTATGAGGTTCTTCGCGCCGAGGATGGTCGGCAGGCGATCGAGATGATTGAGGAACACCGGCCCGATCTGGCCATCATCGACTGGATGATGCCGCAGATGTCCGGGATCGATGTCTGCCGCACGCTGCGCGCCCGGAGCGAGACAAAACACCTTCCCATCATCATCCTCAGCGCGCGCGGCGAGGAGGGCGACCGCACGCTCGGCCTGGATATTGGCGCTGATGACTACATCTCCAAGCCATTCTCGCCACGTGAGATGATCAGCCGCGTGCGCGCGCTGCTGCGGCGCGCCCATCCGGCGCTTGCCGACGGCATTCTCGAATTCCACGATCTGCGCTTCAACCAGTCGACGATGGAGATCAGCCGGGCCGGCCATACGGTATCGCTTGGCCCGAAGGAAAGCCGGCTGCTGGCCATCCTGATGGAACGTCCCGGGCGGGTGTTCAGCCGGGCGCAGCTTCTCGATCTTGTCTGGGGGCATGGCGTTTTTGTCGAGGAACGCACGGTCGACGTCCATATCTCGCGGCTCCGCAAGGCACTCAACAGCCCGATGGGTAATGTCACAAGGGCGGCAAACCTGATCCATTCCGTGCGCGGCAGCGGCTACGCCCTTCGCATCCCGGGCGACCTGCACTGACAGCTTATCCCACCACACGCCATTCAGGGAACTGGATTACCGGCACCGGACATGGCAGGATGCCGGCCATGCTGTAAGCTTGCCGGAGAGCCCCATGACACCGCCAGACACCCCCGAAGCCGCGCATTTTGTGCCGCTTGCGGCGATCATGTCCGATTATGTGGGCAGCCTTGCCGGCTATATCAGGGCCACCGGAAGCCATGACAATGTCATCACCATGGAAGTCGAGATGGAGGTGGCCGGAGTAAAGGGCCGCAAATTCATGGTGGCGGTGGCGGTGACCCGGAACTTCGACAGTGCCGAGGCGCTTCAGGACGCGGCCGCCGCGGAATGCCCGCCTGGTCATGATTGTGTGTTCGCCTGGGTGCCGGCCGACCGGTTCGGCAGTGACGATTTCGGCATCTATATCGAGGATATCGGTGTTGGCGAGCAGCTTCAGAACGGGCTTGTTGCCGAAATCATCGAACAGGCCGGTGTCGAACAGGCGGTCTCCGAAACCGGTGACTCATGAGGTGCGACCCCGCTGGCCGGCGCAGCGTTTCGAGCAATACCGGACATGTTCCCAGTCGCGTTCCCATTTCTTGCGCCAGGTAAAGGGCCTTCCGCAACTGGCGCAGACTTTGCTTGGCAGATCGCGTTTCTGTAACCGTTTTGTCATAATCACGTCGTATCAGGTGTATCTGACACATGTTGACAGGTCGTGCCGATGACAAGCCCCCGCAATGTTCTTTTTCTGTGCACCGGCAACTCGGCGCGCTCGATTCTGGCCGAGGCCATCCTTCGCCATCACGGGGCGGGTCGCTATGATGCCTTTTCCGCCGGATCACAGCCTGCCGGTGGGCCAAACCCGGCGGCGCTGGCGACGCTGCGGGCGCGCGGCCTCGAGCATGGTTTTGCGCGTTCCAAGAGCTGGAATGAATTCGCCGGTGCCGGGGCGCGGCGGATGGATCTGATCATCACTGTCTGTGCCAACGCCGCCGGCGAGGTCTGCCCGGTCTGGCCGGGCCATCCTCATACCGCGCATTGGGGGGTGGAGGACCCGGCCACGATCACCGGCAGCGAGGCTGATATTCTTGCCGGCTTTGCGATAACCTTTGACCAGATGAAGGCCCGTATCGATGCGCTGCTGGCACTTGGCGACGCCCCTGTCGCGCAATTGATGCCGGCAATCCGCCGCATAGGAGATTTGCCGTGAACGCAGTTTCGACATCCCGTCAGCTTGTTGCCGAGGGCATCGGCACGATGACGCTGCTGGCCACGGTCATCGGATCGGGTATCATGGCCGAACGGCTTGCCGGCGGCAATGTGGCGGTGGCGCTTCTTGGCAACACCATCCCGACCGGCGCCATCCTGTATGTGCTGATCACCATATTCGGACCGGTTTCCGGCGCGCATTTCAACCCGGCGGTGACAGTCGCCTTCGCCATCCGGCGTCAGGTCGCGGCCCCGCGGGCGCTGCTGTTCATCCTCATGCAGATTGCCGGCGGTCTGTGCGGGGCGATGCTGGCGCATCTGATGTTCGAGATGCCGATCCTGCAGCTGTCGCAGAACGCGCGCACCGGCGGGGCGCAGTGGCTGTCTGAATTTGTCGCCACGCTGGGGCTGCTGACGGTGATCTTTGGTGGTTTGCGCTGGCGGCCGGAATCGGTCCCGATGCTTGTCGGTCTTTATATCACGGCGGCCTACTGGTTTACCGCCTCGACAAGTTTCGCCAATCCGGCGGTCACCATCGCGCGGTCCTTCACCGACAGCTTTTCCGGGATCATGCCGGCGCATGCGCCGGGGTTCATCCTGGCCCAGATGGCGGCGGCCTGCATCGCGCCGGTGATCCTTGGCTGGATGTTCGCCGGGACCGACTGACAGAGCGCCCGAGCGGGTGACGTTGCGGATGACAAGCCAGTGGCCATTCTCTAGTATCCGGCCGCAGATGGAGGCGCGACGTGACCCAGGATATTCACCACACATATGACAAACCCGCCATCGCCCGTTCGGTGGCGCGGATGCTTCTCGAGATCAGGGCGGTGCTGTTCCGCGCCGATGATCCGTTCACCCTCACATCCGGCATGAAGAGCCCGGTCTATATCGACTGTCGCAAGATCATCGCCTTTCCGCGGATGCGCGCGCAGATGATGGATTACGGCCGCACCGTGATCATGAATGATATCGGCTATGAAAGCCTTGATGCCGTCGCCGGCGGCGAGACTGCCGGCATCCCCTTCGCCGCCTGGCTTGCCGAGCGCACCGCGCTGCCGATGCATTATGTCCGCAAGAAGCCGAAGGGTTTTGGCCGCGACGCCCGGATCGAGGGCGATATCAGGGATGGTCAGCGCGTTCTGCTTGTCGAGGATCTGACCACCGATGGCGGCAGCAAGCTCAGCTTTGTCGACGCCATCCGCGAGGCCGGTGCCGAGGTCGGCCACACCTTTGTGATCTTCTATTATGACATCTTCAAGGATACGCCGGAAAAGCTGGCCGCCGAGGGAATCCAGCTGCATTATCTGTCGACCTGGTGGGATGTTCTGGCGGCAAGTCGCGAGGCCGGGAGCTTCGACGAGGCAACCCTGTCACAGGTCGAGGCGTTTCTGCATGACCCGCGCGGCTGGTCAAAGGCGCATGGCGGTGCCTGACAGGCGCTGATCCGGGGGAGGACGATAATGGCAATCGATTTTGACGGTTTCACACCGCTGGCCTCGCTTGCCGGGGGCGCGATGATTGGCGTCGCGGCGCTGCTTTTGATGCTGACACATGGTCGGGTGATGGGCGTGAGCGGCATTCTTGGCGGGCTCATGCTCCCTGCTGGAAAATCGGACATCGCATGGCGGCTGCTGTTTGTCATCGGCGTCCTTGCCGGCCCGTTCGCGCTCATGGCGCTGACCGGGGCTCCGGTGGACCGTGCCCCGGTGGCGTCCGGCCTCACCCTGCCGATTGCCGGGTTCCTTGTCGGGCTCGGCACGGCGATCGGGGCCGGCTGCACTTCAGGTCATGGCATTTGTGGTCTGGCGCGGCTGTCCGTCCGTTCGGCGGTGGCGGTCGGCATGTTCATGGCCACGGCTGTCATCACCGTCTATATCGTCAGGCATATGGTTCCGGGAGGCTGATCGTGGCAGGTGCGGTATCACTGATTCTGATCGGCACCCTGTTCGGTGCCGGTCTGGCACTGTCCGGCATGATTAACCCGGCGAAGGTGGCCGGGTTCCTCGATCTCTTCGGGGTCTGGGACCCGTCTCTTGCGTTTGTGATGGGTGGTGGCGTCATCGCCAATTTCATCGGTCACCGCATTGTGACCGGGCGCGCGGCACCGGTCTTTGCTGATGGGTTTTCCCTTCCGACACGCACCGATATCGACAGCCGACTCCTTTTTGGTGCGGCTCTGTTCGGCGTTGGATGGGGCCTTGCCGGCCTCTGTCCCGGGCCGGCCATCGCCTCCATCCTGATGGCGCCCGGCGAGCTTGCGCTGTTCGTTCTTATGATGCTGACCGGTCTGGCTGTCGGGCGGATGCTGACAGGGGGGCCGGCGGCCCGTCCGGCACCGCAAGGGTGAAGGCAAGGGCGCGCGCACGCGCCACTTTACAGCCTGTGCCGTTGGCGACAGGATCCAGACTATGACAGCTGCCCCGCGCTTTGACATCGACATGGAGGCCTTCTGGCACGACCCCTATCCGACGCTGGCTCGGATGCGGGAGAACGCGCCGGTGGCCTTTGTCCCGCAACTTGATGGCATTGTCCTGACGCGCCGCGACGATATCGATCATTGGGAGAAGCGGATCGATATATTCAGTTCGGAACAGCCCAGCGGGTTGATGACGCGGCTGATGGGCCGGAACATGATGCGCCGTGATGGCGATGAACATCAGCGCCAGCGCCGCCGCATGCAGCCCGCGGTTTCACCACGAACGGTCTCGCGCCACTGGCAGGCCGCCTTTCGCGACGCGGCGGCGGTCATCCTTCGCGATCTGGCACCGCGTGGCGGTGGCGAGCTGTGCCGTGACTATGCGATGCGGCTGTCCGGAGAGGCGTTGCGGCTGATCACCGGCCTTGCCAATATCTCGGCGCAGGAGATGGATGCGCATTCTCAGGCGATGATCGATGGCATCGCGAACTATGCCGGTGACCGGGTGATCGAGGCACGCTGCCGCGAGGCTGTCGCGACCCTGGATGCGGCAATCGACGAGACGTTGGCCGGATTCGCGCGCCGGGCGCCCGATCCAGACTCGCCTCAAGGCGTATCGGTCATCGCTGTCCTGCAACGTGCCGGCGCGCCGGAGGATGAAATCAGGGCGAATGTGAAGCTTGTCATCAGCGGCGGCCAGAATGAGCCCCGGGATGCCATTGCCGGTGCCATATGGGCGCTGCTGACACATCCGGCGCAGCTGGCGCGGCTTCTCGCGGGCAGCCTGCCCTGGGACCGCGCCTTCGATGAATATGTCCGCTGGATGGCACCGATCGGCATGTCGCCGCGCCGCATCGCCAGACCGGTCCGCATCGCCGACGTTGATATCGAGGCGGGTGGCCGTGCCTTTTTCATGTTTGGCGCGGCGAATCGCGACCCGCTGCATTTCGAGGCGCCGGACAGGTTTGATATCAGCCGCGACATGAAGAAACATATCGCCTTCGGTGCCGGTCCGCATTTCTGTGCCGGGGCCTTTGCGTCGCGCGCATTGGTGGCGCATGTCGCGCTGCCGATGATTTTTGACAGCCTGCCGGCGCTGCGGCTCGATCCGGCGCATCAGGTCGCCTTTGGCGGCTGGGCGTTTCGCGGGCCGCTGAGCCTGCATGTGCAATGGTGACAGGTGTTGGCCCGCAACCGGCAAGGGAGAGGTAAGATGACACACAACAAGGATCAGACAACTGGCCGCCGGACACTTGTGCGCGGCGGTATCATGCCGGACTCGGCAAGCCGGCCGGTGGTGCCGCCCCTGCAGCCTTCGGTTGTCTATGCGTCATCATCGGCGGACGCGCTGGATGCGCAATATGAGGGCAGGATGGCGGGATATACCTATGCCCGTGAGGGTCATCCCAACGCCGACATGCTGGCTGAGAAGATCGACTGGCTTGAAGGCGGCGAGGGCGGCCTCATCACCGGGTCCGGCATGGCGGCGATCTCGGCGATGTTTCTGGGGCTGCTGTCGCGTGGCGACCATGTTCTTGCCGGTGACCAGCTTTACGGACGCTCGCTTCGGATGCTGACGCAGGACCTGCCGCGCCTTGGCATCGAGACAAGCTTTGCCGACGCCGGCGATGCTGCGGCGATGGCGGCGGCGCTGCGCCCGAACACACGTCTCATCCTTGTCGAGGCGGTGTCGAACCCGACCCTGCGGGTGGCTGACATGACCGCCATTGCCGAACTGGCCGCCGGCGCGAAGGTCCTGCTGGCGGTGGACAACACCTTTACAACTCCGGCCATGTTCCGTCCCCTTGAACATGGCGCGGATATCGTGATCAATTCAATCACCAAATTTCTGGCCGGTCATTCGGATGTGACGCTTGGACATGTGACGGCGCGCGACGCGGATCATCGGCAGGCGATGCGTGACGCCGCGGTCACCTGGGGGTTGACGCCAAGTCCGTTCGACTGCTGGCTTGCGGATCGCGGACTGCACAGTTTTGATCTGCGTTTTGCCGCCGCCGAAGGCAGCGCCGCCGCCATCGCCGATCATCTTGCCGGGAAATGCGCTGGCGGTGCGGGGGTTCGCCGGGTGCTCTATCCGGGGCGCGCCGACCACCCCGATCATGCGCGGGCACGGGCATTGTTTGGCGCGCGCCATGGCAATATGGTCACTTTTGAGATCGAGGGAGGGCGCGCGGCGGTCAACGCTTTCATCGGTGCCGCCGCCGGCATTCCGTTCGCGCCGACGCTTGGCGATATCGGCAGCACATTGTCACATCCGGCCTCATCCTCGCATCGCGGGCTCGGCGTGGACGAGCGCGCCGCGCTTGGCATTGGCGAGGGCATGTTCCGCCTGTCGGTCGGGATCGAGCCGGTCGAGATGCTGATCGACGAACTTGACGCCGCGCTTGCGGCGGTAAGGGGCGATTAGGGAACATCCCTGATCGGCTCCGCTGTCGAAGAATGGCGCATTGATGTGGAGTGACCCGGGTGCGTGAATTTGACTATGTCATTGTCGGTGGTGGATCGGCCGGCTGTGTTCTTGCCGAAAGGCTGACCGCGAGCGGCCGTCATTCGGTGCTGCTTCTGGAGGCTGGCCCGTCCGACCGGCGGCTGTGGGTGCGGGTGCCGATCGGCTACGGCATCCTGTTCCACCAGCGGGCGGTGAACTGGATGTACAGTACCGAGCCGGAGCCGTATCTGGATGGCCGCGAGGTCTATCAGCCACGGGGCAGGCTTCTTGGCGGGTCGAGCTCGATCAACGCCCTTGTCTATCACCGCGGCCAGGCAGGCGATTATGACGACTGGGTGGCGGCCGGCAATGAAGGTTGGGGCTATGACCGGGTGGCACCGGTTTTTGACAGGCTGGAATCACCGCATCCCGATTCAGCTGACTCCCCTCATATGTCGGTGACCGATGAAAGCGCTGATTTTCACGATCTGTGCGGTGATTTCATCGATATCTGTGCCGAGGGCCAGCTTCCCGCCGATATGGTTGCAAGGCGCGAGGGGGGCGGTGTCGGCCCCTATCTGACGACGACTCGCAATGGCATGCGCTGTTCGAGCGCCGTCGCCTTTCTGTGGCCGGCGATGCGCCGCCCGAACCTGACGGTCGTCACCGGCGCGAATGTCGATCGGATCGGCTTTCAGGGACGGCGGGCGGTCAGCGTCACCTATCGCCACCATGGTGCCAGCCACACCGTTCGCGCGGGGCGGGAAATCCTGCTTGCCGCCGGGGCGATCGGCTCGCCGCAACTGCTCCAGGTCAGTGGTGTCGGCGATGCAGCGCATCTTCGTGATCTTGGCATTGATGTTGTTCTCGACCAGCCGCAGGTTGGCCGTCATCTGCAGGATCATTTCGGCATCAACTATATTTTCAAGGCGAACAGGAAAACTCTGAATGATGTGTTTGGCAGCTGGCATGGCCGGGTGATGTGCGGGCTTGATTATCTGTTTCGCCGCCGCGGCCCGCTGGCGCTCAGCGTCAACCAGTTTGGGGGGCTTGTCAAAAGCAGCGGGTCGCTTGCCCGTCCTGACATGCAACTCTATCTGAATCCCCTGAGCTATCAGAGCTTTCACAAGGGCCGCCGCAAACTGATGCGTCCCGACGGATTTTCCGGCTTCATCATCGGTTTCAACAGCTGCCGGCCGAAAAGCAGGGGATCTGTCACGATCCGCAGCCAGCATGCCGGCGACGCCCTGGCAATCCGCGCCAATTACCTGAGCCATGAGGATGACCGGCGTGATGCTGTCGCCATGGCGCGTGTGATTGAACGTCTGCAAAAGACACCAAGCCTGAAATCGCTGCTTGCCGATGATCCGCTGACACCGCTGGACAGGATGAATGACGACGAGGTTCTTGCCGATTTCAAGGATCGCGGCGGCACGGTCTTCCATCTGTGTGGCACCTGCCGGATGGGCCCGGATGTGGCCACTGCGGTGGTTGATGCAAGGCTGCGCGTTCACGGGATCGAAGGGCTTCGCGTGTGTGACGCGGCGGCCTTTCCGAACATCACCTCGGCAAACACCAACGCCCCGACCATGATGCTTGCCGACCGTGCCGCCGAGATGATTCTCGAGGACGCGCAATAGCGTGAAAGTCCTGCCGACCGGCTGCTGTCCCGCACTGCTGTCCCGCCTTGTAAGAAAGTCTTTCTGCGACTATATAACGCGCAGGCAGGATCCGCGCGGACCGCGCGGATTTCCAAGACGGATTTTCCGGCGATGGATTCATGAAATTTAGAGCTTCTTATATCTGGGCAGCGCTGGTGGCGTTTGGCGTCATCGGTTGGATGGCGTCCGGCAAGTTCAACAATCCGATGGCGGATGGCGTGTCCGAACAGGGGCTGTCTGACACGCCGGTGGCGGCTGTGCAGGACGGTGCCGGGAAGACCGCTGCATCGCCGGCGGACAATAACCCCCGGATTTCAGCGGTCACGGTCACGAACAGTGCCGTGCGCCGGTCGGTTCGTGCCAGCGGCGTGACCCGGCCAAAGGCGATTGTGACGGTGTCGGCGGAAATGGCCGGGACCGCCCGCAAGGTGCCGGTGACCGAAGGAAGCGCTGTGACCGGCGGTGATGTGCTGGTGGCGCTGAACACGACAACCCTGCCGGTGCGCATCGAGGCGGCGAAGGCCGAGATTGTTGCCGCCAAGACAGCCTATGACACCGCCGTCGATCAGGCGCGTGGCACCTATGAAGAAGAGCGCGCCGCTGCCGAGGCCACGCTTGAAGTGGCAAGACAGCGCCTGGAAATCTCGCAGAAGCTTGCCTCGCAGAATTTCAGCGCGCCGGTCGAACAGGCGCAACTGAAGGCCGATTACGAGAATGCGCGGATGGCGCTGGCGCGGATTGATCTGGCGAAGAATCACCGCTCTGACGTCGAAATCTCGCAGGGGCAGGCCCGCCTCGCGACGGCGAAATCCAACCTTGCGGTGCTTCGCGACCAGCTGAAGAAATCGACCATCACGGCACCGACCAGCGGCTGGCTCGAGACGGTTTCGGTCGATGTCGGGGAACAGGTTGGTGCCGGCACGCCGGTGGCGACAATTCTCAATATGGACGAATTGAAGATCATTGTCGGTGTGCCGCAGACCGACATCGCGCAGATATCTGTCGGTGACCCGGTCAGTGTCGATGTTGCCGGTGCCAGCAAACGTAAGGGAACCGTCTCGCGGATTGCCTCGATCACCAGCTCGACAACACGCACTTTCGATGTCGAGGTGACGGTGCCGAATGCGGACCGCACGCTTCGCGCCGGGATGAGTGTCGAGGCGACGATCGATGTCGGCTTCCAGCCGGCCTTCGGTATGTCACCGGCGCATCTGTCGGTTGCCGGTGACGGCTCGCTGACGGCGAAGATCAGCGAGGACGGCATTGTCCGCGTCGTCACGGTTGATCTCGTGCGCTCGGGGGTCGAGCAGGTGTTCGTGTCCGGCCTTGCCGATGGCGACACGCTGCTGACCTTTGGTCAGGCTTTTGTCGAGGCTGGTGACACGGTTCGGCTTGATATGGAATCGGCCTCATGAATGCGGTGATCAGCGCGGCCTTCTCGCGTACCGTGGCGGTTGTCCTCGGGCTGATCCTGCTCTGCGCCTTTGGCGTGAAATCCTATATCGATATCCCCAAGGAAGCGAAGCCCGATATCGACATTCCGGTGGCCTATGTGTCGGTCGGTTATGACGGAATCTCGCCGGAGGATTCGGAACGGCTGCTTGTCAAGCCGCTGGAGAAGCATCTTCGCACGGTCGAGGGGCTTGATGCGATGTCATCGGTGGCCTCCGAGGGCTATGGTGCTGTCACCCTGGAATTCAATGCCGGCGAGGATATCGATCTGGCGCTTGCCGATGTGCGGCAGGCGGTTGACGATGCCAAGCCCGACCTGCCTGCCGAGGCGGACGAGCCGAAGGTGATCGAGGTCAGCCTGTCGCTGTTCCCGATCCTGACGGCGGCGCTCTACGGGCCGGTGTCGGAACGCGAGATGGTTCTCGCGGCGCGCGACATCAAGGACCGTCTCGAAGCGCTGGAGGGCGTCCTTGAGGTGGAAATCGGCGGCGACCGCGAGGAGGTGCTGGAAATTCTTCTCGATGCCGCGGCGATCGAGGCCTACGGGCTCGACCCGGCGGCGGTCATCAGACTTGTCAGCGGCAACAACCAGCTTGTCACCGCCGGTGCCATCGATGATGGCGGCGGGCGTCTGCTGGTCAAGGTGCCGGGCGTGATCGAGACCATAGACGATCTGGTCAACATGCCGGTCCAGGCGCGTGACGATGCGACCATCACCTTTGGTGATATCGCGGTGGTGCGGCGGGCTTTTCGCCAGGCCGAGGGCTGGTCACGGGTGAATGGCGAGCCGGCCGTGGTGCTGGATGTTCGCAAGCGGGTCGGGTCCAACATCATCAATGTCGTCGAATCCGCGCGCGCCGTGATCGATGCCGAAGCGCCGAAGATCGGCGAGGGCGTCAAGGTCAGCTATCTGTTCGACGATTCCAAGGATGTCCGCAACCTGCTGAGCGATCTTGGCAACAATGTCGCCGCCGCGGTGATCATCGTCATGGTGGTGGTGCTTGCGGTTCTGGGGATCCGCAACGCGACGCTTGTGGGGCTGGCCATTCCGGGGTCGTTCTTCGTCGGCATCAGCATTCTCAACATGATGGGCGTGACGATGAACATCATCGTCCTGTTCTCGCTCATTCTCGTGGCCGGCATGCTGGTCGACGGGGTCATCGTGACGACCGAATATGCCGACCGGCAGATCGCCATGGGGGCGACCCGGCGCGAGGCCTACCGGCGCGGCGCGCAGCGCATGGCCTGGCCGATCATCTCATCGACCATCACCACGCTGATGGTCTTCATGCCGCTGCTGGTCTGGCCCGGCATTGTCGGCCAGTTCATGAAATATCTGCCGATCACGGTGATCTGTGTGCTGACGGCCTCGCTGTTCATGGCGCTGATCTTCATTCCGGTGCTTGGCGGCATGATTGGCAAGAAATCGGTGCCAAGCGGCGCAATCTCGGCGACCGCACCGCGAAGCTATCGCTGGCTCCTGAAACGCGCCATCCGGTTCCCGGTCCTGACCATGGGCGCGGTCCTCGGCATCATCATCGCCAGTTTTGTCGGCTATGGCAAAGCCGGGCTTGGCGTGTCCTTCTTCCCCGATATTGAGCCTGATCAGGCGCAGGTGCAGGTGCTGGCGCGCGGTGATCTGTCGGCCAAGGAACGTGACGCGCTGGTCAACAGTGCCGAGACATCGATCCTTCCGGTCGACGGCGTGCAGGATTTCTATGCGCGCTCCTTCCGCCCCGGCGGCGGTGGCAACCAGACGCCACGTGATTCGGTTGGCACCATCCGCACCGTCTTTGCCGACTGGAATGAACGCGACAAGGCGGCGAGTCTGATCGACCGGATGCGCGATCTCGTCGCCAGCCTCGCCGGTGCCGATTTCAGCATCACCAAACAGCAGGAAGGCCCCGGCGGGGCGTTGCCGATCCGCATCGAGATCATGGGGGATGATCTCGACGAGATTGCCGCCGCGACCGACGATATGGTCGCGCGTATGATGTCGCTTGGCGGCTTTGTCGACATCGCCGACAACCGGCCATTGCCCGGCCTTGAATGGACGCTGGTGACCGACCGTGAGGCGGCAAGCCGGCATGGCGTGTCAATCTCGGCGCTTGGCACGATGATCAAGATGCTGACCCGTGGCGTGCGGATTTCCGATTTCCGCCCCGACGATGCCGATGACGAGCTGGATGTGGTGATGCGTTTCATGGGCGACCAGCGCAATATCGACCGGCTTCGCGAATTGCGGGTGCCGGCGTCCGACGGCGCCTACATTCCGATTTCGGTGTTCGCCAAGCTGCAGCCGCGGCCAAAGGGTGGCGATATCGAGCGTAAGGACGGCACACGCTACATGTATATCAACTCGGATATCGGCGAGGGTGTGCTTGCGGCGGAGCGGATCGAGAAGCTGAAATCCGCGCTTGTCGAGACGCCGCTGGCACAGGATGTGCGGGTGAAGTTCGGTGGCGAGGACGAGGATATCGCCGAGACACAGACCTTCCTTCAACAGGCATTCAGCCTGTCGCTTGTGCTGATGGTGATCGTTCTGATGGTGCAGTTCGGCTCCGGCTGGCAGGCTTTTGTCACCATGTCGGCAATTCTGCTGTCGACCGGCGGCGTCGTGCTGGGGCTGTGGGCGACGAACCAGCCCTTCGGCATCGTGATGTGCGGGCTTGGCGTGATCGCGCTCGCCGGCATCGTCGTCAACAACAACATCGTTCTGATCGACACCTTCAATGAATACCGGAAACGCGGCTATCGCGCCCGTGACGCCGCCTTCCGCGCCGGTCTGGTGCGTTTCCGGCCGGTCGTGCTGACCGCGGTAACGACAATTCTCGGCCTGCTGCCGATGGTGTTCCAGCTGACAATCAAGATCCTGGATCGCGAGATCTTTGTCGGCGCGCCGTCATCGCAATGGTGGACGCAGCTGTCCAGCACCATCGCCGGTGGCCTGACCTTTGCGACGATCCTGACGCTGGTGGCGACTCCGGCAATGCTGGTGATCGGGGGCAGATTCGCGCGCGACGCGCGGCCCACCCGCCCGTCGCTGGTCCGCCGCCTGATCGGTGCGGTCCGACGGCAGCGCGGCATGATGCCGGCCGAATAGGCATGTCCGAATAGTCCGGCCCGTCACGTCCGGCCCGTCACGTCCGGCCCGTCACGTCCGGCGCTGTCCGAGGGCCTTATGCCCGGCCCTTCACCACATCCTCGATGCCGGCGGCGATGGCCAGCAACCGCCGGTCATGGCCGCGTGATCCCATCACCGACAGCCCGACAGGCGGCGCGCCCGGCGCATGACATGGCAACGAGATTGTCGGCCGGTCGAGATAGTTCGACAGCGCTGTGTTGCGCAGCACCCGCGCGCTGGCCTTCATCAGCGTTTCAATTCCCCGCAGCCCGTCAATCGGTATCGGGATCGCCGGTGATGTCGGCAGCAGCAGCGCGTCGTATGGGCGGGTGACGGCCTGCACGGCGGCGCAGGTCTGCGCGCGCTCGCGCTTCATGGCGATGAAATCGGCGGCCGAAATGTCACCGCCGGCGGAAAGTCGTGCCGCGACATAGGGGTCGTACCCGTCGCGGCGGCTGGCCATCATCGCGCGATGCATTTCATGCGCCTCGGCCGAAACGATGCTCTTCGGACGGTTCGCCGGGCGCAACTCCTCAAGAATATCGAGGCTGATATCGGTGATTCGCGCGCCGGCGGCGGACAGCCGGTCTATGGCGGCGTCAAAGGCGGTGGCCACCTGCGGGTCGAGTTCGTCGAACAGATAGCCGCGCGGCAGGGCAAGGCGCAATCCGGCGAGCGGGAAGGCAGCCTCGATGCGGCCTTCACCGCCGGTCATAAGATCATCCAGAATGGCGCAGCATTCGGCGCTTGTTGCCATCGGGCCGGTGGCATCGAACGAGGTGGACAGCGGATAGACGCCGGCGGACGGCATCCGGCGTGCCGTCGGCTTCATGCCGACAATGCCGCACAGCGCCGCCGGCGCGCGGGTCGACCCGCCGGTATCGGTGCCGATGGTCGCCGCCGCCATGCCGTCGGCGATCGATACGGCGCTTCCCGAGGATGACCCGCCGGCAATACGCCCATCGCCGTCATCGCGGCCATAGGGGCTGCGGGGATCGCCGTAATGCGGGTTCATCCCCAGCCCGGAATAGGCGAATTCGGTCATATTCGTGCGCCCGATGATGATGAAGCCGGCGGCGCGGAGCCGTGCCACCACGGTGGCATCTCGGCCTGCCGGCGCGGCGTCATCCAGCACTCTCGACCCGGCGCGGGTCACCTCGCCGGTGATGTCGAACAAATCCTTCACCGACAGTGTGATGCCGGCAAAGGGCGGCAGCGTGGCACCTGCCGCGCGCAACGCGTCAATGCGGTCGGCCTCGGCACGGGCGGCGGCATCATTGACGGTAATGAAGGCCCGCGCGCCATCCTCGCTGTCAATCGCGGCAAGACAGGACTCGACATGGTCGCGGGCGGCGAGGGTGCCGGCGGCAAGACCGGCGGCGATATCGGATATCAACATGGACATGCACCGACTATGACCCGGCCCCGGCGAAAAATCACCGGTAAAAAATCACCGGTAAGAAATCACCGGCTAAAAAGTCATTGGCTAAAAATCACCATCCGACGATCTGGCTGGCGCCGGTCCGCTTGACGCGGCGCGGGCGGCTCTTGATAGTGGCGCGATGAGTGACAGCTACGATTACATCATCATCGGTTCGGGTTCGGCGGGAAGCGCGCTTGCCTACCGGCTTGGCGAGGATGGCAGGCGGCGCGTTCTGGTTCTCGAATTTGGTGGCAGCGATGCCGGTCCGCTGATCCAGATGCCGGCCGCGCTGTCCTATCCGATGAACATGCCGCGCTATGACTGGGGCTATCTGGCACAGCCGGAAGCGGCGCTTGGCGGGCGGCAGCTTGTCTGCCCGCGCGGCAAGGTGATCGGCGGGTCGTCCTCGATCAACGGCATGATTTATGTTCGCGGCCATGCCGGTGACTACACGCATTGGGAGGAATCTGGCGCCACCGGCTGGGGCTATGCCGATGTCCTGCCCTATTTTCGGCGCATGGAGACCTCGCATGGCGGCGAGGCGCCCTGGCGCGGCACGGACGGACCGCTTCATGTCACCCGCGGGCCACGCGACAATCCGCTCCATGACGCTTTCGTGGCGGCGGCCGAGTCGGCCGGTTACGCGGCGACGCCTGATTATAACGGTCACCGGCAGGAAGGCTTCGGGCCGGCCGACATGACGGTGTGGAAGGGGCGGCGATGGTCGGCGGCGAACGCCTATCTCAAACCGGCGGTGGCGCGTGGCAATGTACGGCTTGTGACGCGGGCGCTTGTCGACAGGATCCTGTTTGACGGGACGCGCGCGGTGGGTGTCAGCTATATTCGTGGCGGGGCCAGGCACGAGGTGCGGGCCAATGCCGAAATCGTGCTGGCGGCGGGCGCCATCAATTCTCCGCAGATATTGCAACGTTCGGGGATCGGGCCCGGCCCCGTGCTACAGGAAGCCGGCGTCGCATTGCAGGTGGAACGGTCCGGTGTCGGTGCCAATCTGCAGGACCATCTCGAGGTCTATTTCCAGATTGCCTGCCTGCAGCCGATCACCCTCTACCGCCATCTCGGTCTTCTGGCGAAGGCCCGGATCGGTGCCGAATGGCTGTTTTTCAAATGCGGGCTTGGTGCCTCCAACCAGTTCGAGACGCTTGGCTTCATCCGGTCTGCCGCCGGAATCGCCTATCCCGATATCCAGTATCATTTTCTGCCGGTGGCGATCAGCTATGATGGCAGGGCACCTGCCGAGGGGCATGGGTTCCAGCTTCATGTCGGGCCAATGCGCTCGAAATCACGCGGCCATGTCCGGATTCGCGACGCCGAACCCGCATCCGCGCCTGAGATCCGTTTCAACTATATGAGCCATCCCGATGACTGGGTGGAATTCCGGCGCTGCATCAGACTGTCCCGCGAGATTATCCGGCAGGCACCGATGGACCCCTATCGCGGCGCTGAAATCCAGCCCGGCGAGGATGCCACCTCGGATGACGCCATTGACGGGTTCATCCGTGACCATGCCGAGAGCGCCTATCACCCTTGCGGTACGCTGCGCATGGGCGCACCCGACGACCCGGCCAGCGTCGTCGATCCGCAATGCCGGGTGATCGGGGTCGACGCGTTGCGGGTCGCCGATTCCTCGATTTTTCCGCGGATCACCAATGGCAACCTGAACGCGCCATCGATCATGACCGGCGAGAAGGCGGCGGATCACATTCTGGGCCGGGCGCCGCTGGCCCGCGCCAACGAGACCCCGTTCTTTCATCCGGGCTGGGAATCGGCGCAGCGCTAGCCCGCCCTGCCACCACCGCGCAGAAACATTCTTGTGCCGGTCTGACCGGCATGCCATCGTGACCGTAAAGCAATGACAGGCCGCCGCCAGCAACCTGGCAGATGCGGCCGCGCCCAAGGGAGGACTGCAGAATGAAAACCCGTGCCGCTGTCGCGGTGGCTGCCGGCAAGCCACTTGAAATCATGGAAGTCGATCTGGATGGTCCGCGCGCTGGCGAGGTGCTTGTCGAGATCATGGCCACCGGCATCTGTCACACCGATGCCTTTACCCTGTCGGGCGAAGATCCCGAGGGCATGTTCCCGGCGATCCTCGGTCATGAAGGTGCCGGCATCGTGCGCGAGGTCGGCCCGGGCGTGACCAGTGTCGTCCCCGGCGATCATGTCATTCCGCTCTACACGCCGGAATGCCGGGAATGCGAATATTGCCTTCATCCGAAGACCAATCTGTGTCAGGCGATCCGCACCACCCAGGGGCAGGGCGTGATGCCCGACGGCACCAGCCGGTTTTCGATCAAGGGCGAGCCGGTCCTTCATTATATGGGCACCTCGACCTTCTCGAATTTCACCGTGCTGCCTGAAATCTCGCTGGCGAAGGTCAACAGGGACGCGCCGTTCGACAAGATCTGCTATATCGGCTGCGGCGTCACCACCGGCATCGGCGCGGTGATGAACACCGCCAAGGCCGAGCCGGGATGCAACGCCGTTGTCTTCGGGCTTGGCGGCATCGGGCTGAACGTCATCCAGGGCCTTCGCATGATCGGTGCCAACATGATTGTCGGCGTCGACCTCAATGACGACAAGAAGGAATGGGGCGAGCGGTTCGGCATGACGCATTTCGTCAACCCGGCCGAGCATGGCGACGATCTTGTCGGCCATCTTGTCGAGCTGACCGGCGGCGGTGCCGACTACTCTTTCGAATGTATCGGCAACACCACCGTGATGCGCCAGGCGCTGGAATGCGCGCACAAGGGATGGGGCGAGTCGATCATCATCGGCGTTGCCGGTGCCGGCCAGGAGATCTCGACCCGTCCGTTCCAGCTTGTCACCGGCCGCAGCTGGCGTGGCACCGCGTTTGGCGGGGCGCGTGGACGCACCGATGTGCCGAAGATTGTCGACTGGTACATGCAGGGCAAGATCGAGATCGACCCGATGATCACCCACACGCTGGCCCTCGAGGATATCAACAAGGGTTTCGATCTGATGCATGAGGGTGAATCGATCCGCTCCGTCGTGGTGTTCTAGGGCGACGACATGGAAACATTGTCGACCGAAACATCCTTTGGCGGTGTCCAGGGTGTCTATCGCCACGCCTCGCGGGTGACCGCATGCGACATGACCTTTGCCGTCTTTCTGCCGCCACAGGCCGAACACGGGCCGGTGCCGGTGCTGTGGTACCTGTCGGGGCTGACCTGCACGCATGCCAATGTCATGGAAAAGGGCGAATACCGGCGCGCCGCGGCGGAACTCGGGATCGCTATCATCTGTCCCGACACCAGCCCGCGTGGCGAAGATGTGCCGGATGAGGATGACTGGCAGTTCGGTTCCGGTGCCGGGTTCTATGTCGATGCGACGGTGGCGCCCTATGATGCGAACTACCGGATGTACAGCTATGTATTGGAAGATCTGCCGGCGGTGATCGCGGCGAATTTCCCGGTCGACATGTCACGTCAGGGAATTTTCGGCCATTCGATGGGCGGTCATGGCGCTCTGGTGATGGCGCTTCGCAACAGCCAGCGTTACCGCAGCTGCTCGGCCTTTGCGCCAATTGTCAGCCCGTCGACGGCAGAGTGGGCGGCGAATGCCTTCACCCGCTATCTCGGCCCCGACCATGGTGACTGGCGGGCCTGGGATGCGGTGGCGCTTGTCGAGGATGGTCACGCCTTCCCCGAGATCCTGATTGATCAGGGCGATGCCGACAGTTTCCTTGAAACCGGCCTGCGGCCATGGCTTCTGGAGGATGTCTGCAGGGGCGGTCTGACCGAGTTGACCCTGCGGATGCAGCCTGGATATGGCCATTCCTATTATTTCATTTCCACCTTCATGGAGGATCACATCCGCTGGCATGCGGCGCGGTTGTGATCCGGTGTCCATGATCAACAGCGGAGCATGGCGAGATGAATGACGATGCGCCGGATTTCCCGCAACCGCTTGGTGGCAACGACATGCCACGCTTTGCCGGCCCGGGAACAATGATGCGCCTTCCCGCCATCGACAGTGCCGCTGGCATGGATGCCGTCTTCATCGGCATCCCGCTGGATGTCGGCACCTCGAACCGGCCGGGAACGCGGTTCGGGCCAAAGCAGATCCGCGCCGAGTCGGTGATGCTGCGTCCCTATAATATGTGGACCCGCGCCGCGCCGTTTGATTCGCTTCGTGTCGGCGATCTTGGCGACGTGCCGATCAATACCTTCGATCTCAAGGATTCGGTGGCACGAATCACCGACTTCTATGACAGCGTGCTGGCGCATGACGTCATCCCGCTGACGCTTGGCGGCGATCATACGCTGACGCTGCCGGTGCTGCGGTCCATCGCGCGCCGTCACGGGCCGGTCGGGCTGATCCATGTCGATGCGCATGCCGATATCAATGACCACATGTTCGGCGAGGCCATCGCGCATGGCACGCCGTTCCGGCGCGCCGTTGAAGAAGGGCTGATCGACCCGCACCGCACCTGGCAGATCGGCCTTCGTGGTACCGGCTACACGGCAGGCGATTTCGACTGGGCGCGTGACCGCGGGTTCACGGTCGTCCAGGCCGAGGAATTATGGCACCGGTCGGCGGCGCCGCTGATCGCGCGCGCCAGCGAGGCGCTTGGCGACGGGCCGGTCTATCTTACCTTCGATATCGATTCCCTCGACCCCGGGTTCGCGCCGGGAACCGGCACACCGGAAATCGGCGGGCTGACGCCGATCCAGGCGCTCGAGATCATCCGCGGGTGTCGCGGCCTGTCGCTTGTCGGGGCTGATCTTGTCGAGGTCTCGCCGCCCTATGACCCGCAGGGCAACACGGCGCTACTGGCGGCCAATCTTCTCTATGAGATGCTGTGCGTGCTTCCCGGCGTCGCCTATCGAGACGGGGACTGAGCCATGGCACCTGCCTTCAGCAAGGATGAGTATGCGTCGCGCCTTGCACGGGTGCGGGCGGAGATGGAGAGGCGCGACCTGACGGCGCTGGTCGTTGGTGATCCGGCGAATATCAACTGGCTGACCGGCTATGATGCCTGGTCCTTCTATACCCCGCAGATCATGCTGGTCGATCTGCATGACGGGCCGTTCTGGTGTGGCAGGCTGATGGATGCCGGCGCAGCGCGATTCACCACCTATCTGTTAGAGGAACAGGTTGTTCCCTATCCCGAAACATTGGTGCAGCGTGCCGATACGCACCCTATGGCACATGTCGCCGACTGGATGGCCGGGCGGGGATTTGGGGCGGCACGGATAGGCTATGAAAGCGACAGTCACTTCCTGTCACCGCGCGCCCTGACGACATTACGGGCCGGTCTTCCCGATGCCGATTTTATCGATGCCGACCTGCTGGTGAACTGGCAGCGGCTGGTCAAAAGCCCGGCCGAGTTGCAGGTGATGCGCCGCGCCGCGCGCATTGCCGAGGCGGCGATGCAGACGGCATGGGACGGGGCCCGGCCCGGCGTGCGGCAATGCGATCTGATGGCCGATGTTGTGGCAACGCAGATTCGCGGCACGCCTGATCAGGGTGGCGACATGCCGGCCATTCACCCGCTGATCCTGGCCGGCGAGGCGGCGACAACGGCGCATCCTCTATGGACCGACGCACCGCTTCAGCCCGGCCAGACGATCGCTTTCGAGCTTGGCGCCTGCGTGCGCCGCTACAATGTCGGGCTGGCGCGCACGGTGCATCTTGGCGCAGCTTCCGACAAACTGCAGCGCACCGCGGCGGCTGTCGAAGAGGGCATGGTAGCGGTGATGGACAATCTGAAGGCCGGTGCCATCGCCGGTGATGTTCACGCTGCCTGGCAGCGCGTTCTTGACCGTTATGGTCTCGAGAAACCAAGCCGGATCGGCTATTCAATCGGCACCGGCTATGCCCCCGACTGGGGCGAGCGCACCCTGTCCTTCCGCCCCGGTGAGACGACATTCGTTCCCGAGGATGCGGTGGTCCATGTGATCCTCGGCATGTGGATGGATGACTGGGGTATGGAACTCAGCGAAACCCTGCATGTGCGTGCCGGCGACTGCGCGCGGCTGTGCGATTTTCCGCAGCATGTCCATGTCGTTCCGACATGACGGCCGGTGGTCACCCGCGCCGTGAGGCGACGATCGCGCTGCTGGCCGATCTTGTCAGCTTTCGCAGCATCAGCCTGCAGCCGAATGATGACATCGTGGGCTATATCGAATCCTGCCTTGCCGCGCTTGGTGTGGAAACCTGGCGCGACGCGCATCAAGACGGGGCCCGCTTCAACCTGCTCGCACGAATTGGGCCGGCAGCGCCCGGCGGCGTGTTGTTGTCAGGTCATCTCGATGTCGTGCCGGCCGCCGCCGAGGGGTGGGGCGGCGACCCCTTCACCCTGCGGCGTGAGGCCGGACGGCTGATCGGCCGCGGCGCTGTCGATATGAAAGGGTTCCTTGCCATGATGCTGGCCATGGCACCGGCATTTCAGGAACAGGCCGCAGGGCTTGCCGAGCCGCTCTATCTTGCCTTCACCTTCGATGAGGAGATTGGCAGTTTCGGTGCACAGCGTATGCCGGCCTTCCTCGCCGCCAGAGGGGTGACACCGCGCCTGGCGATTATCGGCGAGCCCACCGGCATGAAGCCCTTCAACGGCCATAAGGGAATGATCGAGCTTGTCACGACCATTCACGGGGTTGCCGGCCATGCCTCGCGCCCGGCCGGCGGCGTCAACGCCATCCATGCGGCGGCGCGGCTGATCGCCTTTATCGAGGATCTGGCCGCCGAATGTGCCGCCAGTCCGGAGGCCGGCTCCCCCTTTGACCCGCCTTTCTCGACCCTGTCGGTGGGGACTGTTACCGGTGGTGAGGCGCGCAACATCATTGCCGGTGAATGCCGCATCGACTGGGAAATCAGGGCGCTTCCGGGGCAGGACCCGCACCGTCTTCTGGGCCGGGTCACGGCGTTCATCGAAAACGAATTGTTGCCGGTCATGAAGGCGGCTGATCCGGCCTGCGAGATTGTCACGCAGATGCTGTCGGATGTGCCGCCATTGCTGGCGCAAACACCCTCGGCGGCGGCGCAGTTGGTCGGCAGGTTGTGGACAAACGACGCGCCGTGGGTTGTCTCCTTCGGCACTGATGGTCCTTATTTCCAGCAGGCCGGCATGGACGTGATCGTGATCGGCCCCGGCGGCATGGCGCAGATGCATCAGCCTGATGAATTCATCGCCGAGGCGGCGATTGACGAAGGGCTGACCTTCCTCGACAGGCTGCTTGCCGAGATGACCGGCGAGCCGGCGCAAGAGGTGTGCGGATGACCCCGCTGCATCTTCTGATCGCGCTTGTCGTGCCGCTGACCTGGGGGTTCGGCTTTGTGCTGGCCAAGGCCGGACTTGACCATTTCCCGCCACTGCTGCTGATGGGAATGCGCTTCCTGATCGCGGCGCTGATCCTTGTCTGGTTCGTGAAACTGCCGCGCGGCCACTGGCGCGAGCTGACGATCATCGCGCTGACCTCGGCCACCCTGCAATATGGTCTGACATTCTCCGGCCTAGCCAGAATGGACGCGACACCGGCCATCCTGCTGATCCAGTCGGAGGTGGTGTTCGGCACCGTGATCGCCGCGCTGATGCTTCGTGAATGGCCAACGCGCCGCCAGATATTCGGCATGGCGGTGTCGATTGGCGGGATCGCCACCATTGTCGGGGCCCCGTCGCTGCAGGGCCAGATGGTTGGCGTTCTGTTTGTTCTGTCGGGCTGCCTGTTCTGGGCGTTCGGACAGGTGCTTGTGCGCCGGCTCGGCGATGCGCTCAGCGGCTTTCAGCTGACCGCCTGGATCGGCATGATCGCCGCCCCGCAGATGCTTCTTGCCTCGGTCTTCATCGAGGGGAACCCGCTGCCCGTTCTGGCCAGCGCGTCGGCGTCCGACTGGATGGCGGTCGCCTATCTTGGCGTGGTCATGACGGCGGTCGGCTATTCGGCCTGGTATTTCATCCTGGCGCGTTATCCGGTGCCGATGGCGATGCCGGTGCTGCTGCTGCTGCCGGTATCGACAATCCTTGGCGCCGTCAGCTTTCTTGGTGAGCGCCCGGGTCTGCATGTGATGCTTGGCGGCATGATCGTCATTGGCGGTGTCGCGGCGGTCATCGTCGAACCCGGCCAGCTTCGCCGGCTGCTGCCACAGCGGTCCGGTTAGGACATCTGTCAGGACGGCTCGGCGATCACGCCGCTGCCGACCAGCCCGTCGATCCGTGTCTCGTCCATCAACAGAAGGTCGCGCAGCACGTCGCGGCTATGCGCCCCGAGGCGGGGCGGCGGCGCGGATGCAACCGGCGGTGTGGCGCCAAGGCGGAGCGGGCTTGCCACACCCGGGATGCTGCCATTGAGATCATCCTCGACCTGTATCGCCAACCCCCGATGCCGGGCCTGCGGTTCGGCGAACACCTTGTCGAGGGGGTTGATCGGACCGGCCGGCACGCCGACGGCGGCAAGCCTGTCAAGCCACCAGCCGGTGGTCTGCTGGCACAAGGCGGCCTCGATCTGCGGCAGCAACGCGGCGCGGTTTATCACCCGCGCCTTGTTGGTGGCATAGTCGGTATGGTCGGCCAGACCGTCCAGGCCGGCGACATCGCAGAATTTGCGGAATTGCGAATCATTGCCGACCGCAAGGATGACATGCCCGTCGGCGGTGGCGAAGGCCTGATAGGGAACGATGTTCGGATGCGCATTGCCAAGCCGACCCGGAACACGGTCGGCGACAAGATAGTTCAGCGCCTGGTTGGCAAGGCTGGCGACGCTGACATCAAACAGGCTCATATCGATATGCTGGCCGGCGCCGGTGCGCCCGGCATGCATCACCGCGGCGAGGATGGCGGCGGCGGCGTTGGTGCCGGTCAGCACATCGACCAGCGCCACGCCGACCTTCATCGGCATGCCGTCGGGCTCGCCTGTGACGCTCATCAACCCGCCCATCCCCTGGATCATGAAATCATAGCCGGCACGCCCGGAATCCGGCCCGTCCTGTCCGAAACCGGTGATCGAACAATAGACAAGCCGCGGGTTGATGGCCTTCAGCGAGTCATAATCAAGACCGTATTTCGCCAGGCCGCCAACCTTGAAATTCTCGACAAGAACGTCGCATTGCGGGATCAGGTCACGAAGGATCGCCGCACCTTCCGGTGCCGTGATATCGATGGCGAGCGAGCGCTTGTTGCGGTTGACCGAACAGAAATAGGCCGATCTGGCGGCGGCGTCGGTGGCGGCGTCACCGGTCATGGCATCGGCAAAGGGCGGACCCCAGCCGCGCGTGTCATCACCGCTGGCAGGGCGTTCGACCTTGATGATGTCGGCCCCGAGATCGCCAAGCATCTGCGTTGCCCAGGGGCCGGCGAGGATGCGCGACAAATCAAGCACCCGAAGGTGCGACAGCGCCCCGGTTCCCTGTGTCATGCCGGTGATTCCCGGGTCAGCCGGTGAAAGACTGGATGCCGGTGATGGCACGGCCGAGAATCAGCGCATGGACATCATGTGTGCCCTCATAGGTGTTCACGGTTTCCAGATTCATCAGATGGCGCATCACGTGATATTCCTCGGCGATGCCATTGCCGCCATGCATGTCGCGCGCGGTGCGGGCCATTGCCAGTGCCTTGCCGCAGCTGTTGCGCTTGATCGTCGAGATGTTCTCCGGTGGACAATTGCCCTCATCCAGCAGACGGCCGACACGAAGGCAGGCCTGCAGCCCGATGCTGATTTCGGTATGCATGTCGGCAAGCTTCAGCTGCACAAGCTGGTTGGCCGCCAGCGGGCGTCCGAACTGCTTGCGCTCCAGCGTGTAGGTTCGCGCCGCATCATAACAGAACTGCGCCGCGCCGAGGGTGCCCCAGGCGATGCCATAGCGCGCCTTGTTGAGGCAGGAAAACGGGCCTTTCAGGCCGGTCATCTCTGGAAAGATGTTGGCATCGGGGACAAAGGCGTTGTCCATCTGCAACGATCCGGTGATTGACGCCCGCAGCGACAGCTTGCCTTCGATCTTCGGCGTGCTGAAGCCGGTGCCGGCTGTCTCGCGCTCGACAATGAAGCCGCGGATGACGCCGTCAAGCTTTGCCCAGACAATGGCGATATCGGCAATCGGCGCGTTGGAGATCCACATCTTGGCGCCGCTCAGATGATAGCCGCCATCGACCTTCACCGCCTTCGTCACCATACCGCCGGGATCGGACCCGTAATCGGGCTCGGTCAGGCCGAAACAGCCAATCAGCCCGGCTGTCGCCAGACCGGGAAGGAAGCGCTGTTTCTGGTCCTCGGTGCCGAACTGGTGGATCGGGTGCATCACCAGCGAGGACTGGACCGACATCGCGGACCGATAGCCGGAATCGATGGCCTCGATCTCATGCGCCGCCAGACCATAGGACACATGGTTGACGCCGGCACCGCCATATTCATGCGGAATGGTCGGGCCGAGAAGGCCGAGTTCGCCCATCTGCCGCATGACATCGGGATCAAAGCTTTCATCGCGGAAATCGCTGATCACGCGTGGCAGCAGAACATCGCGCGCGAACTGGCGCGCGGTGTCACGGACCATGCGCTCCTCATCATCGAGCTGCCGGTCGAGATAGAACGGATCCTCCCAGGAGAAAACGGGCTTGGCCGCGGACACAACGCCTTCCATAATTCATGATCCTCTGGTGGCTGATTGAATTGCCGTCAGACAATAGCCGAAAAAGCACCTGCTGCGGTAGTCCCTGCGACACTTTACAGTAAAGCTGTTCTTCAATGCCGGCGAACCGGCAGGCTGACGACGCGCTGAAAGGCCCGGCGCGCCCTTTCAGTTGAGTTTTCGCCACCACGCGGCTATGACAGCACACAATGTGAAAAGGATCATCGTCGGGAGATTTCCTTGGGCAGTGGCATCATCATCGCACCCTCCATTCTGGCGTCGGATTTCAGCCGGCTCGCCGACGAGGTCGCGGCTGTCGACCGGGCAGGCGCCGACTGGATCCATCTTGACGTCATGGACGGTCACTTCGTGCCGAACCTGACTTTTGGCCCGCCTGTCATCAAGGCGCTTCGCGGTGTCACCGACAAGGTTTTCGACGCGCATCTGATGGTGGCGAATCCGGACGCGCTTCTCGACGCCTATGCCGATGCCGGGGCCGAGATCATCACCGTTCATGTCGAGGCGTGCCAGCATCTCGACCGGACCCTGGCGCGGGTCCGCGATCTTGGCTGCCGGGCCGGTGTGTCGCTGAACCCGCATACGCCGGCCGAATCGCTGCGCCATGTCCTCGACCGGCTCGACCTGATCCTCGTGATGACGGTCAATCCGGGCTTTGGCGGGCAGTCCTTCATCAATGGTATGCTCGACAAGATCGCCACGCTGCGCGAGATGACGTCCGGCCGTGACATCGTGATCGAGGTCGATGGCGGGATCACCCCGGAGACAACATCGCTTGTCACCGCCGCCGGCGCACGGGCGCTTGTCGCCGGCTCGGCGATCTTCGGGGGTGAAGGCGAGGCCGGTTACCGGGCGAATATCGACGCCATCCGCGCCGCCGCGCGGGATTGACCGGACGAACGGGATGGGACTTCTGATCGACGGCCAATGGTCGATAGCCTGGCATGATACGAGCAAGACTGGCGGTCAGTTCGTCCGTGAGGATGCGCGCCACCGCAACTGGATCACCGCTGATGGCAGTTCCGGCCCGTCCGGCGAGGGAGGTTTCGGGGCCGAAAGCGGACGCTACCATCTGTATGTCTCGCATGCCTGCCCGTGGGCGCATCGGACAATAATCTTTCGGCTTCTGAAAGATCTGACGGCGCATATTTCGGTGTCGGTCGTACATCCCCTGATGCTGGAGAATGGCTGGAGCTTTGCGCATGACGAGGGCGGGAGCGAAGGCGATGACCTCTTCGGCTATGACTTTCTGCACCAGGTCTATACCCGCTGCCAGCCGCACGCCTCGGGGCGTGTCACCGTCCCGGTCCTGTGGGACCGCAAGAAGGATTGCATCGTCTCCAATGAATCCTCCGAGATCATCCGGATGTTCAATGGCGCGTTCAATGCCATTACCGGCAACCATGACGACTACTGGCCGGCGGCACTGCGCGACGACATCGAGGCGGTGAACAGCGACATCTACACAAATATCAATAACGGCGTCTATCGTGCCGGTTTCGCGACGACCCCGGATGCTTATGAAGAGGCGGTCACACGCCTGTTCGACGCGCTCGACCGGATGGAGACACGCCTTGCGAACCAGCGATATCTGATGGGGCCCCGGCTGACCGAGGCCGATTGGCGCCTCTTCACCACACTGATCCGGTTCGACCCTGTCTATGTCGGTCATTTCAAATGCAATATCAGGCGGATCGCCGATTATCCGGCGCTGTCAGCCTATCTTCGCGATCTCTATCAGATTCCCGGAATCGCCGGCACCGTGGAGATGCGGCATATCAAGCAGCATTATTATGGCAGCCACGCGACAATCAATCCGACCGGGATCGTGCCGGTCGGGCCACAGATTGACCATGACGCGCCGCACGGGCGC
>JAAZUU010000182.1 GCA_018624035.1 Rhodobiaceae bacterium
GGCCAGCTTGCCGACCAGTTCGCGCCGATGGCCGCGGCGATGCGCGATGACGGCTATGACGGCGTGATCAGCTTTGAATCGGTCTATCACCGGGGCGATGGTGATTTCGAGGCCGGATTCCGGATCAATATCGACCGGTTCAAGGCCATCTACGCCTAGGGAATTTTTGGCGCAGGCTTCGGGCTGCGGCTACCCACCGCCATGGATGCGTCGCATCGCCTTCATGCAGATGACGGCGTTGGCGGCGACATCGGCTGGCTCGTGGCCGGGTTTGAACAGGCTGGATCCCAGGCTGAACCCATGGACGCCGGCGTCGGCATAGGCGGCAAAATCATCAGCGCCGACGCCGCCGACGGCGTAGAGCCTGATGCCGTCGGGCAGCACCGCCAGCATGGCCGCGATCCCGGCCGGGCCGAGAAGGCTTGCCGGAAATATCTTCAGATCCCGCGCGCCGGCATCAATGGCGGCAAGCGCCTCGGTCGGTGTCATCACCCCCGGCATCATCGTCAACCCCAGATCCAGCGCGCGGCTAATCACCGCCCGGTCCACGTTCGGGGCGACAATCAGATTGCCGCCATTGTCGCGCACCCGGTCGACATCATCGGGGCTGAGGACGGTGCCTGCCCCGATCAGCCGCGCCGGGCCGCCTTGGCGGGCGGCAACCGCGGCGGCAAGCCTGATCGACTCAAAGGGTGTCGGCGAATTGAGGGGAATCTCGATGGCATCGAATCCGGCCTCGATCAATCCTTCGACAACCGCCTCGGTTTCCGCCGGCGTGATTCCGCGCAGAATGGCGACAAGGCGTCTGTTGCTGTCACGTTCACTCATGCGGTGGTACCTCCTTGCATCCGTTCGGGGATGATGTCGGGCCAGAGAATTGATGCGATGTCGAACAGCCCGGTCCGCACCGCCAGTTCGGCGTCCACCATGTCGAAGCCGATCCCAAGGCCGGTCAGCGCCCTTGCATAATGCGCCGCCACCTCGCCGGTGGCCGCCAGATGAAGCGGCCTGCCATCGTCCTGAAGGCAGCTGGCAATCTCGGCCCCGATCATCAGTCCTGACAGCCGAGAGGCTCCGTGTGGCACCGCATCTCCAAACAGCAGCGGGCCGGCGCGAAGCCCGAACAGGCTGGCAAGCGCCCGTGACGGGTCCGCATGTGCCTCGCCGACAGCGGCGATGAAATCATCATCCGACCACCTGTCTGACATCACCGTGTGGCGCAGGATGGACCGCTTGCCAAGCAGCGCAAACATCTCGCCTGTCATCATGGTACGGAAGCCAACCAGCCTGCCTCCCTCGATCTCGGCCCATTTCGAATGTGTTCCCGGAAGGCAGACGGTGCCATCCAGCACCCCGTTGCAGACCAGCCCGTGAAGGATGGTTTCCTCGCCCCGCATCACGTCCGGATTGGCGCTGTCGCGCTGCGCGATCCCGGGAAGGATGCGGATATCCCGCGCCTGCCCGGTGATTGTGATTGCGCCATCCGCCAGCGCCGCGAAGCCGGTCGGGGCCTCAAGATAGGGGGCTTCCTGCCAGCCCTGCGCCGCCCCGGCCATACCGCAGATCAGCACCGGTGTCTCATCTGGCACACTCATTGCCGCCAGATGGCCCTGCAGCTCGGGCGCGTAGCCGTCGCGTGACAGGGTGCCCATGCCACTGTCCGACCGCCTTTCTTCCAGAAGGTGTCCCTGCCGGTCAAGAGCCCACAGGCGCAACGAACTGGTGCCCCAGTCGGCAAGCACGATATCGGTAGTGGCACCGGTTTTGGTCATCAGCGATGTCAGGCGGGGTCCCGCCCGACCTCCTGGCGCTGCTGGCCAAGTCCTTCGATGGTCAACTCCATCACGTCACCTTCCTGAAGGAAGACAGGCTCGGGCTTGATGCCGAGGCCAACACCGGGAGGTGTGCCGGTGGAAATGACATCGCCGGGATGAAGCGTCATCAGTTCCGACAGGTGTGAGATGCATTCGGCGACGGTGAAGATCATCGTCGAGGTGTTGCCGGTCTGGCGACGAACCCCGTTGACGTCGAGCGCCATATCCAGATTCTGCGGGTTCGGCACCTCGTCGGTGGTGACAAGCCAGGGGCCGATCGGCCCGAAGGTGTCGCAGGACTTGCCCTTGGTCCACTGGCCGGTGAGCTTGCTCTGGAAATGCCGCTCCGACACATCATTCGAGATGAAATAGCCTGCCACATGGTCCAGCGCATTCTCGACCGAAACATATTTGCAGGCGGTGCCGATGACGACGCCAAGCTCGATCTCCCAGTCGCTGTGCTGTGAGTGCCGCGGCATCATCACCCGGTCATTCGGCCCGACAACAGCTGACGTGGCCTTCATGAACAGGATTGGATGTTCGGGGATGGCGGCGCCGGTTTCGGCGGCATGGTCGGAATAGTTCAATCCGATGCACAGGAATTTGCCGATCCCGCCAACACAAGGACCGATCCTGACGCCATCATCAACCGCCGGAAGCGATGCCGGGTCGAGACCGCGCAGACGGTCCAGCGTGGTGTTGTCGAGGGTGGCGCCGGTGATGTCGCCAATATGGGCGGACAGGTCACGGATCGTACCGTCCGTATCAACAAGGCCGGCTCTTTCCCGGCCAGCGTCACCATAACGTATCAGTTTCATCAGAGATCTCCGGTTGCGTTCATCCGCACATACGTGTGCGGGAATTGTCAGTGGTTGTCACGCGGCAGGCCGCGGGTGCGAACAATGGATTTGTAGTCGGTTGCACCGTCCAGCACCATCCCCTCGGCGAAAGGACGTACCTTTTCGCGAAAGATCTGCTGCCAGGGCGACTGGCTTTCCGGGCTCGGGAAACCACCACCATCGGCAAGCATGGCGGCGCGGCTGGCCAGTTCCTCCTCCGGCACCAGCATGTTGACGGTGCAGTTGTTCAGATCGACACGCACCCGGTCACCGGTCCTGATCAGCGCCAACCCGCCGCCATCCGCCGCCTCCGGCGAGGCGTTCAGGATCGAGGGCGAGCCGGAGGTGCCTGACTGCCGCCCGTCGCCAATGCAGGGCAGCTCGTCGATGCCCTGTTTGATCAGGTAGGCGGGCGGGCGCATATTGACGACCTCGGCGCCGCCTGGGTAACCGATGGGGCCGGCACCGCGCATCACCAGGATTGCGGTGCCGTCCATGGCAAGCGACTCATCATCGATCCGCTGATGGAAATCGACGGGACCGTCAAAGACATAGGCGGTGCCCTCGAAGGCGTTCGGGTCGTCCGGGTTGGACAGGAATCTCTCGGCGAATGACGAGCTGATGACACTTGTCTTCATGATCGCGCTGTCGAACAGATTGCCGTGAAGATTGATGAATCCGGCCTGTGGCTTCATCGGTGTCTCGACCGGCCAGATGACGTCCGGATTGGCGATGGCCGTATCGCGGCAATTCTCGCCGATGGCCTGTCCGTTCGCGGTGACGGCTTGCGGATGTGGCAACAGATCATGACGCATCAGCTCGCCGATGACTGCCGGCACGCCGCCTGCGCGGTGATAATCCTCACCAAGATATTCGCCGGCCGGTTGCAGGTTGACAAGCAACGGTATCTCGTGGCCATGCGCCTGCCAGTCATCATTCGTCAGCTCGATCCCGAGATGCCGCGCCACCGCATTCAGATGGATCGGCGCGTTGGTCGACCCGCCAATCGCCGAATTCAGCACGATGGCGTTCTCGAAGGCGGCGCGGGTCATGATGTCCGACGGTTTCAGGTCATCCCACAC